>CAYMAR010000453.1:0-2645 GCA_964388465.1 uncultured Desulfobacteraceae bacterium | reverse complement strand
CCCACGTGCGACACCCGGCCGCGGCGGCCGGTGGCGAAGAAGACGAGATCCCCGGGCCGCACGTCGCTCCGGGACACGGGTGTGCCCGCCCGGTGCTGGGCGGCGGCGCTGCGCGGCAGCTCGAAACCGTTCAGCCGGTAGACCGTCATGGTCAGGCCGCTGCAGTCGAAGCCGCGGCGGGCGGATGTCCCCCCCCAGCGGTAGGGACTGCCGATAAATCGGCGGGCCGTGCGGACCAGATCGGCCTCGAGCGTTTCTCGCGGCAGGCCGGCGCGACCGGGCCGGACGATGTAGAAGGCTTCGATCAGCCCACGGTCTTGCAGTTTCAGGGCGCGGCGGCGCGCGTCCGCCTTGGAGCGAAAACGCTCGAAGCGGACCTTGCTCAGGCCGTCGCGGTCGATGAAGTGGTAGGCGTCCAGGCCGGTTGCGGCCAGCTGCTCGGCGTAGCGGGCCGCGCGCTCCACGGTGGAAAAGGCACCCACCTGGATCGTGTAGTGAATGGCGGGCAGCGGTGCCGGCACCGGTCCCCCGGTCGACGGTGTCGCGCGGGGCCGATCTCCGGCGCATGCCGCCAAAACGGCCACCAGCACGATTGAAAAATACCAAAGCTTTCCTGATTTACGGGCCGGCATGCCCCCTCCTCCATCGCGCATCCGGTTGAAACCGCTGCTCGGCGGCGAAACCATTCGTTGACACGGACGCTCATCTTATCTAAAAAATCGGATGATGCCAATCGGCCGCGGTTCGGCGGCATTGGGCGGCGCCCCTCTCGACTTCAACAGATCCCCACTGGCCACCGTCCCCCGTGCACCCCGAAGGCCACTCGGCCGCCGACCTGAATCTGCATCGCATCGGCGATGCCACGTTCCCGTTCCACCAACGTCAACCCCCAGCATGTTGCGCTTTGCGCCAGGAAGGGAGGACCATGTGAAAACGACGGTCATGGAATTGCTTCGCCAAACGGTGGCGGCTCGCGAAGAGCAACCGGCCCTTAAACACAAACGCAACGGTCGCTGGGAAACCCTGACCTGGAAAGACTACGCGGCGCAGATTCAGATGGTGGCCAAGGCCTTCATCGCGTTGGGGCTCGAGCCGGGCAAAGCGGTGAGCATCCTCGGAAACAACTGCCCCCAATGGTTCATCAGCGATATCGCCGCCATCCACGCCGGGGCCATTCCCGGCGGCATTTACACCACCAGTACGTCGGAGCAGTGCCATTACATCGCCGAGCACAGCGAGGCCAACATCGTCGTCGTGGAAGACGCGGGGCAGCTGGCCAAGTTCGCCCGCTTGTGGGACCGCCTGCCGGACCTCAAGGCCATCGTCATGATGAACGGCCAGGATGCGGACGCGCGCGTCCATGCCTGGGAGGACCTGCCCGGCCTGGCCGCCGGCGTCACGGACGCTGCCCTGGAGGAACGCGTGCAGAACCAGCAACCGGACGATTGCTGCACGCTGATCTACACCTCCGGCACCACCGGCAACCCCAAGGGGGTCATGATCACCCACCACAATATCGTCTGGACGGCCCACAAAATCGTGGAGCTCTGCGAAGCCGACCACCGGGAGCAGCTCATCAGCTACCTGCCCCTGAGCCACATTGCCGAGCAGATGGTGAGCCTGATGGTGCCCATGGTCCTGGGGTGCACGTCCTGGTTTGCCGAAAGCCTCGACCAACTGGGCGACAACCTGCGCGAGGTGCACCCCACCATTTTTGTGGGCGTGCCGCGCGTCTGGGAAAAAATCCAGGCCAAGATGGTGGAAGCCGGGGCCCGCAACCCCCCCCTGAAAAAGAAGATCGCCGCCTGGGCCCGCAAGCAGGGCCTGGCCGGCGCCCGCGCGCTCGAAGCCGGCCGACCCCGCCCCGCGCTCTATCCCCTGGCGGACAAACTCGTCTTCTCCAAGGTTCGCGAACGGCTGGGGTTTGAACGCTGTCGCCTGTTCTTCTCGACGGCGGCGCCGATCGCTGAAGACACCCTGGCGTTTTTCATGAGCCTGGGCCTGCCGATTACCGAAATCTACGGAATGAGCGAGTGCACCGGCCCCACCACCGTATCGCTGCCCGAACCGCACCGCTTCCGCATCGGCTGGGCCGGCCCCCCCATGCCCGGAACCGAGTTGGCCCTGGGCGAATGCGACGAGATCATGATGCGCGGCCCGCACGTCTTCAAGGGCTACTATAAAAACGAGGCGGCCACCCGCGCAACCATCGATCCCGAGGGCTGGCTGCACTCCGGCGACGTGGGCGAGATCGATGCCACCGGTTTCCTCAAGGTCACCGACCGGATGAAGGAGCTGATCATCACGGCGGGCGGGGAGAATATTCCGCCCCAGGTCCTGGAAAGCAAGATGAAGGCGATACCGGTGATCAACCAGGTGGTGGTCGTCGGCGACCGGCGCAAGTACATCTCCGCCCTGCTGACCCTCGATCCGGCCAAGATCGCGCCGTTCGCCGGGGAAGCCGGCAGCCGGGCCGGAGACGCCGCCGCCGCGGCCGCCTGTGCGGACTTCCGGGGGCATCTCCAGCGCCAGGTGGATGCCGTCAACGCGACCCTGCCCCGCTCCTGGACCATCAAGAAATTCGTGATTCTGCCGGAAGAGCTCTCCGTCGACCGGGACGAGTTGACCCCGACCATGAAGCTCAA
>CAYMAR010000452.1:0-2679 GCA_964388465.1 uncultured Desulfobacteraceae bacterium | reverse complement strand
CCGGCCTTCGGAGGAGGCCCGGGAAGCGCTTGTGGATAGCGTGGTGGCGTTCAAGCGCCGGGTCGGGATCCGCCAGACCCTTAAGGACTGCGGGGTTGAACCCGGCGATGTTCCCGCCCTGGCCCGCAATGCACTCAACGACCCCTGCATGGCGACCAATCCGATTCTGCCCACCGCCGCACAGATCGAGACGATTTATGAAGAAGCCTTCTGATCCCCCCTCCCCTTTCGAGCTGACACGCAATCGCATCATCGGGCTGGGCGAACGCACCGCCCGCAAAAGCTATTACCCTCAGCTCCAGCAGCGCATCCGCGAACTCCGGCAGAGTGAGCTGCGCTACCGCGCGCTGTTCGAAGATTCGCCGACTTCGCTGTGGGAAGAGGATTTCTCGCGCCTCAAAAGGCACTTCGACCATCTGCGGCGCCAGGGGGTTCAGGACTTCGACGCCTATTTTCGAAAGCGGCCCGAAGAAACCACGCGCTGCATCCGCATGGTGCGGATCCGCGATGTCAACAAGGCCACTCTGGCGCTTTACGAGGCCGGCTCCAAGCAAGAGCTGATGGCGAACATCCACAGGATCATGCCGGTATCGGATCTTGACGTCCTGCGACGGGAGTTGGTGGCCATGGCCACCGAGGCGCATTTTGAGATCGAATGCGTCAACCACACCCTCACGGGCCAGCAGCGTCACCTGCTGATCCGCTCGTCGATCCCTCCCGGTTACGAAACAACCTGGGGCAAGGTTTTCGTCTCCGCCTTTGATCTCACCGGGCGCGTCCAGGCCGAAGCGGAAAAGAAAAAACTTGAAAGGCAGTTGCGCCAGGCCCAGAAAATGGAGGCCGTCGGCACGCTGGCCGGCGGCATCGCCCACGATTTCAACAATATTCTATCGGCGGTCATCGGCTTTACCGAGATGGCGCTGGAGGATGCGACGCCGGAATCGTTTCTGCGGCGCAACATGGAGCAGGTCCTGCAGGCCGGGATGCGCGCCAAACACCTGGTCCAGCAGATCCTGGCCTTCAGCCGTCAGAGCGACCAGGAACTGCGCCCCGTCCAGCTCAAAAGAACCATCGTCGAAGCCTGCGAGCTGCTGCGGGCCTCATTGCCCTCGACCATTGCCATCCGCACCCGGTTCCGGACCAACGCGTTTACGATGAGCGACCCCACCCAAATGCACCAGGTGCTGATGAACCTGTGCACCAACGCCGCGCATGCCATGCGCACCCACGGTGGAACGCTTTCGATCGTCCTCGATGCCATCGACGACCCGGCGCCATGGCGGGCAGAGCACCCCGAGCTGACCGCCCCCGCCTACGTCCGCTTGACCGTCAGCGACAGCGGCCATGGCATCTCCGAGCAGATCATCGAACGTATTTTCGACCCCTTTTTTACCACCAAGGAGCACACCGAGGGCACCGGCATGGGGCTGGCCGTGGTCCACGGCATCGTCAAGAGCCACAAGGGGCTGATCACCGTTGAAAGCCGCAACGGCGAAGGCACCACGTTTACCGTCCTGCTGCCCCAGATCGTGACCCCCGAAACCGGTCGCCCCCAAGCCAATGGGGTTCTGCAGACTGGCAACGAGTCGATCCTTTTCGTGGACGACGAGGCCATGCTTGTGGATCTGAGCTCGCAGTTGCTCAAACGTCTGGGTTACAGCGTAACGGCGTGTACCAGCAGCCTGGAGGCGCTCAGCCGCTTCCGGGACGCCCCGGCCGACTTCGACCTGGTCATCACCGACATGACCATGCCCCAGCTGACCGGCAAGGAACTGGCGGGCGAGATGCTGGCCATCCGCCCCGGCCTGCCGATCATTCTGTGCACCGGCTTCAGCGAGATCATCACCGAAGACGATGCCCGCCACGCCGGCATCCGGGCCTTCATTATGAAACCCATCATCATGAAAGAGCTGGCGGCGACCATCCGGCGGATTCTCGACGCTGAGGATTGAGGCCGACGATGAGGCTTTGTCGGAAGCCGACCGGTCGACGCGCACGCGATGATCGGAATGCGGCTCGGCGTTTCAAGCTTTATCACCGCCCGTCGGTGAAAGCGTTTCGCGCTCGGAGACCAGATTCGCCAGCAGGCGGCTCAAGTGGGGATAGGATGTCGCCGTAGCCGCAAAACGCACCGGCCCGGCCTGGCCGCACTGGATAGTGGGCCCGACGTCATCCGGGCCGACGTCGTCCGGAAACAGTTGGATCTGCATACATAAATCTCCATGAACGTGAAAAAGCACCGCCTAAAGACAGGTTGGACCTTTTGCGGGTGATCCCCGCGACCCCGCCGCGGCAGGGTTTGGCCGCCCCCCCAAACGGCCGCGATACCAGGCGCGTGGATGAAAGGGGTGTCGCGCGCCACATTCTTGTTATTTCCCGGACACCATACCGACGTTTTTGTCGATCCGCCCCAAACGCCGCACAAGCCGCACCCGCCTAATCCCCTAAATCATACCCATCGCCAACGCGATGACACTCTCAACCCCAACGGCGGCAAAAACAGCCGTCCCATGGGGCCGGGTATCCCCACAACAAGGCTGACAAACACCGGTAAAGCTTCGCCGGGCGGGCGTTCGACGGTTTTTCATGGCGACCTGTCTTTAATGGCATCTCTTTTGCAGACTCCGGTAACAATCCCCATTTGCAAAGGAGCTGCGCAACGACCATGCCGATCCCGAT
>CAYMAR010000451.1:0-2687 GCA_964388465.1 uncultured Desulfobacteraceae bacterium | reverse complement strand
GAGCCGCCCTTGAAGGCCATGGACAGGCCGGCGGCCATGCCGTTTTTGGCGGCTTCGGCCGTGCGCACATTGGCCAGCACGGAGACCCGCATGCCGATGTAGCCGGCCAGAAAGGAGGCCACGGCGCCAACCAGGAAGCCGATGGCGGTCTTGGCCCCCATGGTGGCGAAAATCACGCCGAAAATAATGATCCCGGCGATGCCCATGCTTTTCAGCTGGCGGTTGAGGTAAGCGATCGCGCCTTCCTGGATGGCACCTGCGATCTCCTGCATTTTTTCATTTCCGGCCGGTGCGCCTTTAACGATTGCGGCCAGAATGATGGAAAACACAATACCGGCTACGCCTACGAGCGTGCACGTCAGCGGCAAATTATTCAATGCTGCTTCCATTCTTTCCTCCATCCGTAGTTTCGATTGAAATCATGGTTTGCGATTAAACCGGTTCATACCGAATTTTGACCCGTGGGAGAGAATTGTCACCGCGGCCTCGGCGGCATAATCGAGAATTCCGTCCAGTGTTTCGACTTCACCCGCACCGAACGGTTCCAGAACATGCTGAACGACATCACCACCGTTTTCGGGACGCCCCACACCAACGCGCAACCGGGGGAAATCTCCGGTGCCGAGGGCCTCCAAGAGTGACCTCACTCCGTTGTGGCCTCCATGCCCTCCTTTCTCTTTTATTTTTATGCGTCCAAATGCGATATCGATATCATCGTGGATGATCAAAAGGTCCCTGCTGGAGATACCGTAATATGACATTAAGCGCAAGACCGGAGGTCCGCTGCGGTTCATAAACGCTTGGGGCTGGGCGAGCGCCGCCGTCTTCCCCGCCATGTCACCCGTTCCGAAGAGGCAAGCAAACCGGTAGTGATCGAGGGAAATACGGAAAACGCGGCAGAGACGCTCCACAACCAGAAAACCGGCATTGTGGCGCGTCCAACGGTAGTCCCCCCCCGGGTTGCCCAACCCCGCAACCAGCACCTGCGGTTGGGTCTTTTGGCCTGCAAACCGTCGACGTAATGCGGTCAGTATACCCACAGCCATCCCATCGCCGGGAAGAATAGGGCCTTGGTGACGGGCCCCCAAAATACAAGGCCGGGCTTATTCCGTCTCGGCTTCGGCCTCGGCCTCGGCCTCGGCCTCGGGCTCGGCGCCCTCTTCCAATTCGGCCTCTTCGCCTTCCTCGGCGACTTCTTCTTCAGCCATGCGGCCGCTTAGAATCGTCAGGATGGTAAAATTGACTTCGTGAGGAATTTCCACATCACCTTCCAAGGGGAGGTCCTCCACATGAATCGATTCCCCCATGTCGAGTTCGGTGATGTCGATTTCAAACGTCTCGGGGATATCGTCGGGCAGACAGAGGACCTCCAGCTCGCGCCGGATGATCTGCAGCATGCCCCCCGTCTCGACCCCCTTGGACTTACCGCGGGTGACCACCGGTACCATGGCTCGGATCTTGCGGTCCATGGCCACTTCATAGAAATCGGCGTGAATGAAATGGCCGCTGACCGGATGCCGCTGCAATTCCTTCAGAATGGCTTTACGCTCCCCGACCCCGTCGATGCTCAGCTTTACGAAGACCTGACCGGAGCGGGATGATTTTAGGAGTGTTTCCAATTCGTGGGTGTTGACCGCAATCGATATCGGTTCGTTATCGGGGCCGTAAAGAATGGCCGGGATCCGGCCTTCACGACGCAGTACCCGAGCGGGCCCATTCCCTCTGGTTGTTCTTTGGTTCGCGCGAATATTCAGAAAATCCAACGATACACCCTCCCTGACAAAAACATGATGACGACGGCCGCCGCAATTGGGGCGTGCCCGCCGGGTTGTGTCTGATCAGCCGTCCTTAAACGAGCGGCCGGACGACAAGGATTATACGAACAACGATGTAACGGAGTCTCCCCGGTGGCTGCGGATAATGGCCTCGCCCACGAGCGGTGCAATACTGAGCACCTTGATCTTGTCGCAAGCCGCCGCCTTGGCACTCAGTGGAATCGTATCCGTTACCACTAGACTGCTCAGGGCCGAATCGGTGAGCCGATCAACGGCCGGACCGGACAAGACGGGATGCGAGCAGCAGGCGTGAACTTCACGCGCGCCCCGGTTCGTGACAGCGGCTGCGGCTTCGGTGAGCGTTCCCGCGGTGTCGGCCATATCGTCCAGGATGATGGCGATCTTGTCCTGGACGTCGCCGATAACGGCCATCGCCTTGGCTTCATTGGGCTTCTCACGGCGCTTATCGATGATGGCCAAGTCGGCATTCAACCGTTTGGCAAAAGCGCGGGCGCGGACGACCCCACCGGTGTCGGGGGATACCACCACCAGATTATCCTGAAAGCGTCCCCGCATATAGTCGAGAATCACCGGAGCAGCGAAGAGGTTGTCCACGGGGACATCGAAAAACCCCTGGATCTGGCCGGCATGCAGGTCCATTGTAATGATGCGGTTGGCACCGGCGGTGGTCATCATATCGGCCACGAGTTTGGCACTGATCGGCACTCGGGGAGCGACTTTCTTATCCTGACGGGCATAGCCGTAATAGGGGATCACCGCCGTCACGCGGCTGGCGGATGAGCGCTTGAGGGCGTCGAGCATCAAAAGCAGCTCGACCAGATTGTCGTTGACCGGCCGGCAGGTGGACTGAACCATGAAAACGTCCTTGCCGCGGACGTTCTCGTCGATTTC
>CAYMAR010000450.1:0-2701 GCA_964388465.1 uncultured Desulfobacteraceae bacterium | reverse complement strand
GAGCGGTCGCGCCCCTTCACAAGGGCCCAGAACGCCAGGAAAAGCCCGACCAGCAGGGACAGGGTCGGCGGCAGCAAGTAAAGCAGCGACTGGGCGGTGATCGGTTTCATCCGTCGGTTTCCGGGCCTTTCTGATAGCCGCCCCGGCTTCCGGCTGTTTGGGTCGACGCGGTCGCAAATACACGGGCGGTTCTTTCTCATGCGTTTATCGGTATTCGGCGGCCTTTTCTTTAACAGTGCCGCCGCGCGGTCCTTGCGCAGCGTCGCGTCGTTCCGAACGATCAGGGCCAGGGGGGTGAAAGTCGCCGGACCGCAGGCCGATGCGCCTGGCCCCGGAGGTGGATCGTCCGCCAGGCAAACCGCATGAAGGCGCTTTCAGGGGTTGACAGAGCGGTGTGCTTGGCCTATAGATTGCCAAAAAGGAATATAGTATGCAGCCATTCACCCGCGTCATGAAAGCCCTATCCGACCCCGGCCGGGTCAAGATCGTCAAGCTGCTCCAACACCGGACCATGTGTGTCTGCGAACTCCAGAGCCTTCTGGGGCTGGCCCAACCCACCGTTTCCAAGCATTTGCGGATGCTCGAGGAAACAGGCCTGGTCGAAAGCGCCAAGGACGGGCTGTGGGTCAACTACACGCTGACGAACGGGGCCGCGAGTCCCTACGCGTCCGCCCTGCTGGGCAACATGCGCCACTGGCTCGAAGATGATCCCGAAATCCGCGCGGCCGTGGGGCGCCTGCCTTTTGTCGACCGCCAAGAACTTTGCGGACGGGTTGGGGGTGAAAAGAATAAATAGCGAGTTGGCAATATAAATCGCTGACAAGGATTTTTACAGGAGAAATGGCATGATGGAGATCAAGATTCTGGGCCCTGGATGTAAAAAATGCGATCAAGCGGCCGCGCGTGTGGCCGCGGTCGTATCCGAAACCGGCACGGAGGCCCAAATTGAGAAAGTGACCGACATGATGGAAATTGCCGGATTCGGCGTGATGAGCACGCCGGCGGTGGTGGTGGACGGACAGGTGAAATGCGTCGGCAAGATTCCGGAGCGGGACGAGATCGCCGTCTGGTTGGGTGCCGGCGGCTAAACGGGGCGAAATCATATGGAACCGATTGAAAACATCAGTTGCGGCTGCGAAGCCCGCCCTAGCTCGCGCCCTTTGGGCGGCCTGCCGCTGTGGGCCGTCATCGCGCTGGCGCCGCTGGTCATCGGTTTGTGGTGGCTGGTCTATACCCACCTCAAACCCGCGGCCGACTTCGTGACCTACCGCATCCTGACCCTGAACCCGGGCAGCCATTGGGGCGAAGCGCTGGCCTTCTTTCTCTACGACACCCCCAAGGTCATGATGCTCCTGGTGTTGGTGGTTTTCGGCGTGGGCGTGATTCGAAGCTATTTTTCACCCGAACGCACGCGCTCGCTTCTGGCCGGCCGAAGCCTGCTGGCCGGCAATGTGATGGCGGCTCTTCTGGGCGTGGTGACGCCGTTTTGCTCCTGCTCGGCCGTCCCGCTGTTCATCGGCTTCGTCACCGCCGGGGTGCCCCTGGGTGTGACTTTTTCCTTTCTGATCGCCGCCCCCATGGTGAACGAGATTGCTCTGGGACTGCTTTACGGCTTGGTGGGCTTCAAAGTGGCAGCGCTCTATGCCGCCACCGGTCTGAGCATCGCCGTGGCCGCCGGCTGGACCATCGGGCGGCTGAAGCTGGAGGGCCACATCGAAGACTGGGTCACCCGGATGAATGCTGTGGGCGGCGAGGCCGAGGCCGAGAAAATGACCTGGAAGGAGCGCATCCGCTACGGCTGGAACGCGGTGGTCGAGATCATCGGCCGCGTCTGGAAATACATCCTGATCGGCATCGCCCTGGGGGCCTTGATCCACGGGTTCGTGCCCGAAGCCTTCATGGCTCGGATCATGGGCAGCGGAAGCTGGTGGTCGGTGCCGCTGGCGGTGGTCCTGGGGGTGCCCATGTATTCCAACGCCGCCGGCGTCATACCGGTGGTGGAGGCCCTGCTGGGCAAGGGGGCGGCCTTGGGGTCGACCCTGGCCTTCATGATGTCGGTGATCGCGCTGTCGCTGCCCGAGATGGTCATTCTGCGCAAGGTGCTCAAACCGCGTCTGATTGCCGTTTTCATCGCCGTGGTGGCCGCCGGCATCCTGGTGGTCGGCTATCTGTTCAACGCGGTGTGGGGTTGAGTCAACACCAAGGTGTCGAAGATCTTGGATTTACGTTTCAGGAGCATCCTGAAAAACGATCCAAAGCGATCTAAAAAAAATCAAGAAATCATGTACCCGACGGTTTCGAAAAAAGTTCGAGATCAAGGCTTGCTTAGCCCGAGGATTGAGGCGTACTCAACGTACGCCGCAATGAAGCAGGGGGAAGCGTAACGCCGATACCGGATTTTTTACGAAACCGTCATCGATAGGAATTGAATCATGTCCCAAATAAAGCAGCTTTCGTTTCTGGACCGCTACCTGACCCTCTGGATCTTCCTGGCCATGCTGGCCGGGGTGCTCGGCGGCTACGCCTTTCCCGGCATCAGGAATGTAATCAACGTCTTTCAGGTGGGCACCACCAACATTCCCATTGCTATCGGACTGATTCTGATGATGTACCCCCCCCTGGCCAAGGTCAAATACGAAGAGCTGGGGCATGTCTTCCGCAACGTACGGGTGCTCGCGCTATCGCTCGTGCAGAACTGGGT
>CAYMAR010000449.1:1307-2713 GCA_964388465.1 uncultured Desulfobacteraceae bacterium | reverse complement strand
GCTGCTGTTCGCCGTCAACCGAAAACACCAGCCACAGGGGTTCGGCGACGTCCGCTGACGGGACAATTTCAATCGTCGCCGTTTCGCCGGCCGTCACATGCGCAGGCGATCGCACTTCTTTGATCAACGCCGGCGCCTCCTGCGCCGAAGCGGCGACGCCGAGAGCGGATATTAAAATGATGGTTGTGGCGGTCATGGTTTGAAGGCTCTTGGAGATGATCCGGTTCATTGTATTCTGCTTTCCTCGTTCCGGTGGACGCTACTTAGTTTCTGTTGCGGGAAGCGGGCTCAGCCGGCGGTCGGCAAGCGCGGGCTACAGTCAGAGCACCTGGCATCTATTTCATGACAATCAATATGCGCAGATGTACTAGCGTATTGAGACCACCGTGCCCTGCGGTGGCGTCAGCGTAAAGTTGGCGCCGGCCATGAAGCGCATGGTCGTGCCTGCGCCCAGAAGCTCGGTCGTGTTGTCAAAGACGACAACGGTCAACTGGTGATCCTGGAAATCATCAATCGGCGTACCCGGTGTGTACGCTACCCCATTGAGGGAGTACTCCACCGTATCGGCGGTGTTGGTTCCGGTAATGGTGAGAACCGGCGTAACCGAGTGACTGACGATGGTGTTGGTTTCCACCGCCGAAGGCGCCGTCATCCAGCGGAGCGTGCCGTCGGTCGCTACGCCTGGAGCAGTCCCGCCGGTGGTGATGTCCAGCGCGCCGTCGCTGATGAAGAAGCCGTCATACGCTCCGTAATACCAACCGCTGGAGGCGTAGACTTGCACGTCGTGGGCCCCCTGAGCTTGGGTCCCCAATGCCACGTCTGCGCTGTATTTTGTGGGATCATTCCAGGGAGTGGAGTCACTGATCAGACTTGTCGTGCCCAACTCAGATCCTCCGTCGCCACGGAGATCGTCGACATAAATCCTTGCCGTGCTTGCGCCATTCGCGGCGTTCCGCACATAGATGCGGGCATCCGTCATGTCGGCGGGAAGCGTCACGGACGTGGTGAACGAGAAACCACCGGCCACTCCAGATCCCGTATTGCCGATTTTGTCGGCGCCGTTGTCGGGATGAGTTCCTTCACTTGATGCGTGGCCCGAATTGCCCTGCCCGCCCCAATAGTCGGAGATTTTGCGCTCGAGACTCGACAGCGAATCGGCATACTCGGCTTCGGACCACACCCAGTGCTGGGCGCCGTCGAGGCCGTCGATCTCGATACCGGCCGCCTCGACCTTTGCGGGCATTGCCGCGACCATTAATCCACAAACAACCATTGCCACCATGTTTCTGATCTTCATCATGTCACCTTTCCTTTCTTTCTGTTTGGTTTCAACACTCGCGAACAATGTTTCCGTCAGGCAGTTGCTATTCATAATGCTCTCCTTGTTTGGGGTTGGGTTGTGTCAA
>CAYMAR010000449.1:0-1207 GCA_964388465.1 uncultured Desulfobacteraceae bacterium | reverse complement strand
TGAATGCACTCTCAACTGGTACGGCATGGCCACCGGTTCCACTTCGGCGCCTGCCATCTGCCGCCGCACCTGCCTGATCATTTCGTCCGCCCACTGGGCGGTGTCGGTCTCGATCCAGTCCACGGCCAGCGGGCAATGCCAGCTCACCCCGGTATTGTGATGAAAGATCAACTTCAGGTCTTCAGGCACCCGCACCCCGAGCTCGAGGGCGGCGCCCATCACCCCGCGAGCCGAGGTGTCGGGGTAGACAAACAAACCGTCGGGGCGGTCCGGACGCGACCACAGTTGCTTGAACGAGTCGTAGCCGTACCGGTCATGGTCACCAGCACGATCACGCGGAGTGATGACCCAGTCGTTGTGGATCCGCAGGCCCAGATCGGAAATCAGGTCGACGAATTTGTCGTACATGTGGAAATCGGGGTGGGTTAAATCCGAAGAGGTGCGCACGGCGCTGATCATGCCGACGCCGCGGCAACCCTGGTCGCGCAGACGGGTCAGGGCCAGCTCCAGCATCTGGTCGTAATCGGAATGGAGCGGGTTCAGCTCGCGGACGCTGGTGACAAATGACTTGGGCACGGGCAGGCGGCTGAGCCAGGGGCGGGTGCGTAGGTCGCACAACGGCACGAACAAGGCTTGAATTTCGCGCGCCTCGACCGCCCGGACCAGGTCCGGCAGCGGTTCGGCATGTGCCGGGGTCGGGCGCAGGTCGGCGAATAGCTTCGCCTCCACGTTCGCCCCGCCGAGCTGTCGCTTCAGTTCGCGGCTCAGCTCGCGGTAGAAGGCATATTCCCACTCGCCCAGCATGTTGCTTCCGCAGTAAATGCCGGCGCAGGTCAGCACGGCCGGGTTGTGCAGCACCACCGTACCGAAGCGTCGCCGGCGTTCGAGAAAACCATCCTTGACCAGAGGTTCGCAGGCCGCATTGATCGTATGCACACTGGTGTTGAAACGGGCGGCCAGCTCTTTGGTTTTCGGCAGCCGCTCACCCGGCTTCAGCTCGCCGCGCAACAACTGCTGCCGCAGTGCATCGGTAATTTCCTGATATCGTGCCATAGGCCTGAGCTCTGTGTGTTTTTTCAGTCGGTTGCCGACTGGTTAATTAGGCAATAATTAGAATTATAAAACGTGAATCGTGTAATGCAAGTGGGGGGGAGGCGCGTTTTTTTAGGGCAGAAAAATGTCAGGCGGAAAAATGGGGGGGGGGATT
>CAYMAR010000448.1:1596-2729 GCA_964388465.1 uncultured Desulfobacteraceae bacterium | reverse complement strand
CACCATGGACCAAAAACGTTGGAGGGCAGTTGCTGCGATGCGCACACCCCATTGAGGAAAGTCACGTTCAAGAAGCGTCTGGATGAAGTGCTTTCGCCACTCGATGCTGTCGGCATTGTTCTCGGCAAGGTATGAAAGTGGAAGACCGCCCCTCAACCACAATGGCTGCTCCGCTTGGGAGCCCAATTCAGCCAGCGAAAATCCGCCGATGATGACACGCTCCATTCTACCGGCAAGGCTTTCCGAAGTCTGGCGCATGAGATTCCCGGAGGCGCTGCCAAGAATAAGAAACTGTGCCGGTGTTCCTTTCCGGTCGGCAAGAACACGCAGTACGGGAAAGAGATCCGGACGCCGCTGGATTTCGTCGATTACGACCAATCCTTTCAGCGGTCTGAGGGCTGTCATGGGCTCATCCAGCCGGGCCAGACTCGCCGGGTCTTCCAGGTCAAAATAGTTGACGGAATCTTCTGCAAGCAGTTCGCGGGCGAGCGTGGTTTTACCGCTTTGGCGAGGTCCCACCAGCACAACGACACGGCTGCGGGCAAGGGCGCTATTTAGCCTCGCGAGTATGGATGACCGCGGGATCATGACTCATAAGTACCATGAAAATCCGTCATGTCAATAAGGAATTTCATGGTACTTTTGTCACCCTAATGCTGCAAGGCTACCGATAAAAAAAGGGACCAATCACGGTCACAATGGATCTAATTGGCCCTTTGAAAATGATTTAATAAATTGTTTTAATGGAAAAATGAATGGTGGAGGCGGCGGGAGTCGAACCCGCGTCCGAGAACATTCCACATCGGCATCTACATGTTTATCCCGAATTTTGGGTGTCAGCCTTGAGGGCCCTTTCGGGCCAGGTCCCTGAAGACTTATCCTGATTTGAGTTTCGCGCGTGTCCCATCAGGTAAAGACAGTTGCTATCCCGCTAGTCGACGCCCTTTCCAGGCCCGCAGGAGTAGCCTGGAAGGACGGTAGCTTAAGCCGCTACGGCGTAGTTATAATCGTCTGCGATTATATTTAGTTTCCCGTCGTTTTACGAGCGGACAGGAAAGCTCGACATGCAGCCTATGCTTCTTTGCCCCCGTCGAACCCGTTTCGCCCCCAAATTTTGAAAGACCGTTTCCAGG
>CAYMAR010000448.1:0-1496 GCA_964388465.1 uncultured Desulfobacteraceae bacterium | reverse complement strand
AGAAAATGAATGTGCAGGGTCATGCTGTCCGGTTTCATCTTGAAACGGCTGATGCCGCCTTCGATCTGGATGCTTCGGCCGGAAGGCTGCTTTTCGACGACGCGGTAGTGGTAGCCCACGATGACCGTGAGGGTTTCGGCCGTCCCTTTATGGGGGCCGCCCGGCTGGAGGGCCGTGCGCTTTTCAGGAGGAAAACTGCGGCGCGCCATCTGCCCGGTCTGGCAGGCGGTCAGGCCGGCAACGATCCCGAGCAACAAGATCGCGGCGATCGCGCGCATAACGCGGTTGAACCGATTCATCGCTCAAATTCCTGTCTTGGATATATTATTGTTTTTAATAAATTAAGCCTTCAGGGTCCGGATGCAAATCCGTGCAGGGCCGGCGCATGCGTGCGGCTCGCCCCGGCGATGTCGACCATTGCAGTGCGTGGTTCGTCTTTAGGGGTAAAATCGGGTGGATTGCCTTCGAGGATCTTGTGGCCGGTTCCCCGGAAAGGATACCCCGCAGCATTTCAATTCCGCTCCCGGAAAGAGCCTGGAATTGATGGTTTTCGAAGTGAGGCCCGGCATCTCGACACCGGAGCGGCCGGGGCCGATGACAGGGGGTGGTGGCCCCATCGCAAAAGACCCGGAAAGCCTGCAGAGGCAGCCCTTGGCCAAGGCTGCCTCCTTGCATGGGCCCGCCGGCGGGTTCGACAAGCCTGGGGGCCGTGCTTAATTTTGTCCATTGGCGGAGGGCGTGGCGCTTGAACCCGGATCGACCGATAATGCTCACTTCGTCTCAATTGCACCTTCCCGACGTATAAACCACCTGCACTTATAAGGCCCGATTGCCGCACCGGCGCGTATGCCGCCTGGTTCTGTGGACGCCTTCCCCCGTGTATGGCCACCAGGTGTTCGGTCAAGCCAAGGAGGACGTCATGACGCGCAAATCCGATGTCTACAAATGTGGTGAATGCGGTTGCATCGTCGCGGTGTTGAAGGACGGCGAGGGGGATTTGAACTGCTGCGAGCACAAGATGCTGGAGGTCACCCCCAACGAGGCCCGGAAGCTGACCCGCGACATGGCCCGGCCGGGCGCGCCGTAAGGTTGCAGGCTTCTTCCGTTCGGCCCGATAGACGCCCACCCCCGGTGTGGATGCTGCGGCCGGGTCGGTAAGACCACCCGGCCTTCGTAAGAGCCCCGGCAATGTCGGCCGTGCAGGGGGAGGGCGACCTTCGCCCACCGAGACCGCAGCAGGCCGCCCGGGTCCGCAAGATGCCCTATTTATGCTGAGTGTCCGATTGTGAGGGGTCGATTTGGGTTCCAGACCAGGCCGTCGCCGACTTGGCGCCCGCAGAGATCTGCCAAGGGGTTTGGAAGCAAGCATCAGGTCGTCAGGCAAGAAGCGGCGCGAAGCGGGAAGCGGAGCAACCACCGGGGTTGTGAGCACGCCCGCAAGCGTCAGCGACGCCGCATGGCGGCCTTAGGCGTAGTTTGCAAGCCGCTTGGGGGCT
>CAYMAR010000447.1:0-2735 GCA_964388465.1 uncultured Desulfobacteraceae bacterium | reverse complement strand
ACGACCACAACAATATGATCCGTGCGCTCGAATGCGCTGCCAGAAGATGGCCGCGCATTCGTTGTTTGGATGCGTTTTACGGGCCTATTGCGCCTTGATCCCCGGGGGGTTGGAACCAATCCGCGGATGCACGGCGTGGACAGGCGCTGACGATTGTGCTATGCGCGCAACTGCACGGCGGGACGTTTTCCCTCCCATCCGCCGGGATCGGCTGCACCCACCGGAACACGAACGGAGCTCCGATGATCGCTTATCTGAACGGCCGCTATCAGCCCAAGCAGGACATCGCCCTTTCCCCCGACGACCGAGGATTTCTGTTTGCCGACGGTCTGTATGAAGTCATCCGCAGCTACGACGGCCGCCTGTTCAAAATGGCGGCCCATCTTCAACGCCTGGCGCGCGGGGCTGCTTTTCTGCGTTTCGGCACCGACGCTTGCGAAGATCTTGAAGCGGTTTGCCGTAGGCTGCTGGAAAAGAACGACCTGATGCAAACCGATGCCCTGGTGTATATCCAGGTGACGCGTGGCGCGCCCGCCGTCAGGGCGCATCAGTTCCCGACCGAAAACACCCCGCTGACCGTCTATGCGGCCGCGCGGGCTTTTCGGCCCGATCGGGACATCCAGCAAAACGGTGCCCGTGTGGTGCTGCTTCCCGATCAGCGCTGGGCCCGCTGCGACCTCAAAACCGTAGGGCTGACCGCCAATGTCCTCGCCGCCCAGCAGGCGCATGAAGCAAACGCGACCGAAGCGCTGCTGGTGCGTGACGGCTGCGTGATGGAAGGCTCGCACAGCAGCTTTCTCGTGGTCCATAACGGCTGCGTCGTGGCTCCACCGCTGACCAACTACATTCTCGACAGTATT
Source organism: uncultured Desulfobacteraceae bacterium (assembly GCA_964388465.1). Classification (GTDB taxonomy): domain Bacteria; phylum Desulfobacterota; class Desulfobacteria; order Desulfobacterales; family UBA5852; genus JABZFP01. Next base: position 1,875 of record CAYMAR010000447.1, on the reverse strand, counting down.
TCCCGCCAGGTTGTGGAAGGCCTCTGCGCTCGCGAGCAGATCCCCTTCGCCACCCGACCCATTCACCAGGAACACCTGGCCGAAGCCGACGAGCTCATGCTGGCCGGTACCACCCTGGAAGTAACCCCTGTGACCGAAGTCGTCGGTCTCGAAAAAAAGTGGCCCGCGGGACCGATTGCCCGCAAGCTGCAGACGGCCTTCCGGGCCGAGACCTGAACTTAGGTTAGACCCGCGGGGAGCGGCACTTTTCTCCTCCACGGGGCGGGGCCGCGGCTCGCTCTTGGGAAGGAAGCGCACGACTTGGCCTTGACAGCGATTTTTACGTGTATATACTTTCACCTCCAACGTCCAGCGTATATTCGTTTTATCCGCATCCGCCGGTGGCAACCCGTAAACCAGATCATCCGGGAGAGCCGCCATGGCCGCATCCGCCTTGCCCGACGCCAACCGCATCAGTGCCACCTGTGCCTGTTTTAACCTTCGCAAATCCGCCCGGCTCGTGACCCGGATGTACGACCACAAACTGCGCCCTTCCGGAATTCGCGCCACGCAATTTACGATCCTGGTGGCTGTTCAGGCCAATGCCCCGGTTGCCATTCAGGCGCTGGCGCAGATCGTGGTCATGGACCGGACCACCCTGGCACGCAACCTCAAACCCTTGGTGCGCAACGGCCTGATCGCCATTTATCGGGGCGCAGACCGCCGCGTGCGCCAGGCCGAACTCACCACCGCGGGGCAAAAGATTCTGACCCGGGCGCTGCCGCTGTGGACGTCGGCCCAGAACGAATTGACCCGCCGTCTCGGCCCGTCAAACCTCGAGACGCTGCTGGGTGCCCTGGCGAAGACCGTCGAGGCGTTCCAGACTGACTGATTTATTTTATGGATATATGTGTATATGCACTTTTTTGGCTGCCAACGGCTGAATGACATCCAAGGAGAAACGCATGCTCCATTCCATCCTGCCCTATTACCTGGTCATCGTTTTTGGCTTCAGCATCGGCATCGCCCACCGGGCCGCTGCTCTTGGCCACGTCTCCCGGCAAGCGATCCGACAGATCGATATCCTGCTGGGCATGCTGTTGGCCTGGACCCTGATCTGCGCCGCCATGGGCTTTCAAGGGCTCCACACCTCCCCAAGGCTGCAAGCCGCCGTTCCGTTTCTCTGGCAGGCCGTCGTGCCCGTCATTATCGTGGCGGCCGGTTTGCTCTGCTCGGCCGGACTGCGCCGCGCTCTGGGAGCCACGGCGCAAGCAACCCCCCTGGCGTGGTTCGTATGGCTCCAGGCTTTGCGGATCGGCGCGGCCGGGGGCGTTGTCAAAGGACTTCGCGGCGAAATTCTTTCCAGCTATGTGCTCTGGGTCGGTATACCGGACATGGTCTACGGTCTCTCGGCCTCCGTCCTCGGCATCCTGCCCATGTTTCGGCCCCTGGATCGGCGCGCCATGCTGGCCTGGCACCTGCTCGGCCCAGCCATCATTCTGCTGCCAACGTTTGGCGCTTCCCCCTTTTTCATGAACGAGAACGGGTTTGACTTCATCCTGGCGTTCCCCATGGTGCTCGCACCGGGGATCGTCGTGCCGCTCTTGATTTTCATGAACCTGCTGGCGGCCTGGAAACTCTGGGCCGCCCGCAGGCCGAACGCCCGGGCCGATGCAACCCGCACCGGACGGCCCGATGCAGCTTAGCGCCCGGCGGCCAGGCGTGCGCGAGTCGTGCGGGTTGGGGAGGCGACGGCGGATGTTAGGGCGGGACGGCGTTACCCCCCGAGGGGCTAACGTTCCCGGGAGCGGCTGAAATAGAGATTGGCCACCGCCGCTAGGGACGTCCCCACGATGAGCAGAAAAGAGATCGCGTTGATCACCGGGGTGCTGCCGT
>CAYMAR010000446.1:0-2742 GCA_964388465.1 uncultured Desulfobacteraceae bacterium | reverse complement strand
AGCCCACGGCAAAAAGAAACATGGTGAAGGCAAATGACTTCACATGGGTCGAAATAGTGATGTCCAGCTGCCCGATGAGCACACCAAACAGGAGCGTGCCCGTCACCGCGCCCAGGCTGAAACTACCCAATTTCAGGTTGCCCACATAGTATCCGACGGCCAGCGTTAGAAAGATCACCAGCACGGGGTTGGCCCGCATCGTGTTGACGATCCAGAATTTGCTGGGCGGCGGTCCGGCCGGCGACTTGGTCTTGTCTGCTTTGGCACCTTTGGCGGCCCTGCCCTTGGAAGCCTGAGGGTCTGTGGCCGGCGCCCCCGCCTTGGGGGCGTCCTTGGTGGCGAGCAAAATCCCGGGGTTATCTCCGTTGCCGGGAAGCTTTGATATGTGGTGCCCGGCAGCGAGGGCCTCGGCGGTTCCCCCACAAATGATGAACACCAGAGCCAGGACGACGAAAACGCCCCTGCCGACCATAACCTGCAATACGGGAAAGGGCTTCCGCATTAGGATCCGCAATTTGTTCATGATGTTCTCCTGTTCCCCATCCACCGGACGGGCACCGGCAGAAACAACGCTGCCAGCGCTATCTCTCAATATTCGCCTGTCCTTTTTTAAAGGCCTTTTCCAATTCCTCTGCCGCCCCGGGTTCTGTAAGCGAAGGTTGATCTATCCTTTTCATGTCAGCAAGTCCATACAGCATCACGTATACGAGCCGTAACGCGGAAAGCAAAAAATGTAGAGAGCATCGTCCGAGTCGAGTCCAATTGCTGGACTCATCCGACCATAGGAATTCTCGGTCATACCGTTAAAGCGACTCGGATCACCCCAAGGGGTTGAATCGCAATGATAAATTCGTGAAATGATTGCCCAGATCCGTTCCCGAATTTGATACTAACCGGAAAAGTTCAAGTACTTCTCTTCCTTTCATGCCTACGCTACCCCCCAGCGAAAAGGCTTTTTCTGAAACCGCCTTGACATCCTTCTCCAGCATGTCTTCATGGGTCGTTACCCCGCTGACGATGGCACAGGTCTGGACTTTTTATTCATTATTGGCTCTTTTGGCCAGCTTCGTAGCCTTCCTGATAGGCTTTCTTTTTGGCTTCCTCGTGTTTGCCAAACAGGAAACCGCCCACTGATCCGGCGGCCGCACCGATGGCCGTTCCCATGAGGGTGTTGCCGCCAATGGCGCCGGCCACAGCGCCCGCGCCGGCACCGATGGCGCCGCCACTCACGGTCCGCTGTTGCGTATCGGACATGCCGGCACAACCCCAGGTGGACAGACTGACGATCAGTATCGAAACGATAAACAGTCTTTTCATGCTAAACTCCTTTCACAATCCCGGATGCTATCCGTCCCTAGTAAAACGCATCTAAATAATGCGATTTGCGTTCCCGCTTCCTCGCTAAACGGCTAACGGGATAAAAAAAGCTGTCGCCAAACTCCCCGCCGTTTAGGACTTCCCGCAAGTTGGCTTCTAATTGCAGGGCCACTTCTCCATCATGAATCGAAACTGGGTTTCCACCGGCGGCTCACTCATGTACTGAGGGTGATCTTTGGCCCAGTCGATGAACATGGCGATGGTCTCGTTGCGCGTAGGCCTTGGATCGGACATGCATACCAGTTGATGTCCTTCGGGCACGGCCGCTCGGGCCTGGTCGAAGTGGTAGGCCCCCACGAGGTAGCCGTGACAGAAGTTGACGGCCGGCGTATGCAAAGGATCCTCCAGCGGCGCCGTACAGAGGTTGATCAGCTCCCGGGTGGTTTTGACTTCAAAGTCCTTTTCGTCCACAGCCATGGCCGTGACCGGCGCAAGAACGAAAACGGCCATAATCAGAACAATCGTGATATGTTTCATGGTAGGTGCCTCCCTGTGCGGTTGGTGGTGGCAGATGTTTAAACGCGCTGTGAATGCGTCCCCAAAGCCGATGCTACATCCCCGACAGTACTTCCCGCAGCTTTTCTTCTTTGTCCTCGGTGAGCGATGTTTTGAGAACTTTGCCCCTGAAGCCCTTGAGCTCCGCCAAAACCTTGTCCGGGGTGGCCTTGCGCACCAGGACAAAAAGCGCCGAAGAACCGGCGGTGATGGTCTCACCGAGTTCTTTCATAAACTTGTCGTCGATGCCGATGTCGGAGAGTTTGCCGCTGATGGCCCCGGCCCCGGCGCCCACGGCCGCGCCCAGCAGCGGGTTTAGAAAGATCAGCCCGATCAGCATGCCCCAGAAGGTGCCGCCCACGGCGCCGGCCGCCGTCAGGTTGACGGCCTGGTGGAGCTTGACCTTGCCCTTCTCGTCTTTGGTTACCACCACCACGTCTTCCATGCTGATGAGGTACTCCTTCTGCAGCTTGGCCAGTGCGGCCCGCATTTCAAATGCCGCGTGCTCGTCGTCGAAACCGATGACTACCAGGTCACTCATGGTGTTCTCCTTTTTGCATTTAGATTTTCGGTTTCCGGGTTACCAGGGATGGTGTCCCCGGAAATAAAATGATGAACCCGATAACGGTCAGATGGGTACACATCACATTCACGGCCACAGTAACTGGCCGGTAGTTCATAGGCATGTAATTGATGCCCGCCACATCCAATAACATTGCGCGCGCCAGTGCCGGCACCAGTCAAAGAATGCTGGCCCAGGCGAAGAACAGTGAACCAATCGCGAAAATGACCCCGATCCACCAATTAAGGCGTCGGGGCATCCAGAGGCAGCGCAACAGGGTCAGCGCAATATCCTCTGCCTCCGCGGCG
>CAYMAR010000445.1:0-2754 GCA_964388465.1 uncultured Desulfobacteraceae bacterium | reverse complement strand
GCCAAAGTCGAGACGGTCCGCCGGTTGACGGCCGAAAATACGGGTACCGCCTGGCGTCTGATACCCCACGTGACGCAGTTCGACGAGGCCGACATCACGGACGTCGACGCTTTTATCGGGCGGCATGCCCGGCAGGCGGAGAAACGGGGCGGCAAACTGACGCTGACGGCCGTGGTGATGAAGATCTGCGCCGCGGCCCTGATGCGCTTTCCGGTGTTCAACGCCAGCATCGATCTGGAAAACGAGCAGCTGATCTACAAGGACTATGTCCACACCGGGCTGGCAGTCGATACTTCCCGGGGACTGCTGGTACCCGTGATCCGCAACGTGCAGGACAAGGGCATCATCGACCTGGCGGTGGAAGTCGTGGATGTGGCCCAACGAGCGCGCGACCGCAAGATCAAGCCCGAGGAATTCGAGGGTGCCACCTTCACCATTTCCAACCAGGGCGGGATCGGCGGGGTCAATTTCACGCCGGTGGTGGTCTGGCCGCAGGCCGCGATCCTGGGACTCAGCCGGGCACGCCGCCTGCCGCGGGAATGGGACGGGCAGTTTGTGGCCCGCACCGTGCTGCCGCTGAGTCTGTCCTATGACCACCGCATCGCCGACGGGGCGGACGCGGCCCGCTTCCTGGACTGGATCGCGCGCAGTCTCGAACAGGGCTTGACCACGCTGCTCTAGCCGGCCGCACGCAACATTTTGACGGAGACGACCACAATGACTGAAAAATCAACGCAACTGGCTGTCATTGGCGCCGGTCCCGGCGGATACGCCGCCGCCTTCCTGGCTGCCGATCTGGGGCTGCAGGTGACGATCATCGATCCGGAGGCCAACCCCGGGGGGGTGTGCCTCTACCGCGGCTGCATCCCATCCAAAACCCTGCTGCATGCCGCCCACCTGGCGGAGGCGGCCCGCAAGGCCGATACGTGGGGATTGCGTTTCGAGGGGCTCTCCGTGGACGTGGCGGCCCTGCGCCGGCACAAGGACCGTGTGGTGGCCCAGCTGACCGAAGGCCTGGGGCAACTGGTCAAACGCCGCAAGATCGAGCACCTGCGCGGCCGCGCGGTTTTTGCCGATGAGGGGCGCCTGACGGTCGAGGATTCCGGTGGGCGCCGGCAGGCGCTGGCCTTTGAGCAGGCCATCATTGCCACCGGCTCCCGGGCCGCGAACATCGCGCTGTTCGCGGATGGAGGCGCACGCGTCCTGGACGCCACGGCCGCACTGGAACTGGCCGAGATCCCGGACCGGTTGCTGGTGGTCGGTGGCGGGTATATCGGGCTGGAACTGGGCAGTGTCTACGCCGGTCTGGGCGCCAAGGTCAGCCTGGTGGAAATGACGCCTCACCTGCTGCCCGGCGTGGACCGCGACCTGGTGCGGTTTCTGCACAAACGCCTGGAGAGCCAGTTTGAGGAAATTCTGCTCGAAACCACGGTCGAAGCGGTCAAGGACCAGAAGAACGGATTGAAAACGGGGCTCAAGAACAAGGAAGGCGAACGGCAAAACCGCTTGTTCGACAGGGCCCTGGTGGCCGTGGGGCGCCGTCCGCAAAGCGCGGGGCTCAATCTGGAGAAGATCGGGGTGGCCACCGACGACCATGGCTTTATCCGCGTCGACGCGCAGCGACGCACCAGCCGGCCGCATATTTACGCCATCGGTGACGTGGCCGGCCAACCCATGCTGGCCCACAAGGCCTCCCACGAAGGGCGTGTGGCCGTAGAGGCCATCGCGGGGCGGAGGGTGGCCTACGAACCCCTGGCGGTACCGGCCGTGGTGTTCACCGATCCCGAGATCGCCTGGGCCGGCCTCACCGAAACAGAAGCCAAGACCCAGGGACGCGCGTATGATGTTGCCCGGTTTCCGTGGGGGGCTTCCAGCCGGGCGGCCACACTGGGAACCCACGAAGGGCTGACCAAGCTTCTGGTGGATCCCGACACCGAGACCATCCTGGGCGTCGGGCTCGTCGGTCCGCACGCCGGTGAGCTGATCGCCGAAGGCACGCTGGCGGTCGAAATGGGGGCCAACGCCACCGATCTCGGTTTGACCATTCATCCGCATCCCACCCTCAGCGAGACCCTCATGGAGGCCGCCCACGTGCGGCATCGCAACGCGGCGCATTATTACACGCCCCGGCGCAAGGGCAAAAAATGACGAACAGACGGCCTGCAAAGGATCGATCGAACCTCATCAAAGATTCCCGTCCAATCGCCGGCCGCCTCGCCTTGAGCTGGCGGGGTGATGCTACCCTTCAGGTGGGCCATGTCATGCGTTATGGCTCGTTGCGTCGACATCGGCCTGACAAAATTTGTCACCCCGGCTGACATATTGCGTCAGGGTGCCATGGACCTGATTCCGGCCGCAAGTTCAATCTATCTGAAATCATATTGGAAATAACGCGATCCCTTTTATGGCATGTGGATTGCTTTCATTACCTGCAAATGGCAATCTTGGGATCGGGCCAACCGTTGAAGCCGAGCACTCAAACCGGATCTCTTTCTGAGCGCCCGATCCTATGATTGCCGACTAACGGTACTCCTTTCATATTCTCCCTCTGGGGCGGGGCTTGTAGCCCCGCCCTTACCATTTGGAAACGATGTTCGCGGAAAGGAATGGTGGATGGCCACAGCCCGGATAGACATCAAGACCATTTGGAGCTTGTTTGTGCCCGTCACACCGTCATCTTCCGCAACGCGTCGCTCGAGGCCCGCTATCCCGGCGGGCACGCTGCCTTCATTGCCGATTATGGCGCCGATGCCA
>CAYMAR010000444.1:2415-2756 GCA_964388465.1 uncultured Desulfobacteraceae bacterium | reverse complement strand
GCCCAGCGCGATCTCAACCAGGCCACGAGCCAACTGGCCCTGGCGCGGGTGGGCCTGCGCCAGACCTGGAAGAATTTGGACGTGGCGACGGGGCGGATATTGCTCCCGTTCAAAGCCCCCTAACCCGCGAGACCCATTTGAGGGGGCATCTTCCGGCCCCCGGCGGCGTTCTCGCCTCCTGCCGGTCCTCGACGTAGCCTAAGCTACGCCTGCGGCCGTCAGATCGGCTGCGGCCTTGCCGGGAACCGCAATCTACCCCCTCAAATGGGTCTCGTGGTTTCAAAACGGGGGCATCTTCCGGCCCCCGGCGGCGTTCTCGCCTCCTGCCGGTCCTCGACGTA
>CAYMAR010000444.1:0-2315 GCA_964388465.1 uncultured Desulfobacteraceae bacterium | reverse complement strand
GCCTAAGCTACGCCTGCGGCCTTGCCATGCTCCCCAAAACGCCTCATTCTCTTAATCTACACCCCCCGGGGCGACCCTATCCTGGATGGATCAATGATTGGCGTCGGGCGCACGGCCCACCGGGTCTTCATCCATATCGGCGCATGACGTCCGCGAGCAGATCGATGGCATGTTTCAGGGTGGGGCTGTCGGCCATGGTGAAATTCAGCCGCAGGGTATGGCGCCCTATGGTCGGGTCGATGAAGAAAAACTGCCCCGGAACGTAGGCCACGCCGTTGTCCACGGCCCGGGCGTAGAGGGCCCGCATGTCCATCCCCGCGGGGCCTTCGACCCATACGAACATCCCGCCTTCAGGACGCGACCAGTCAAAACCAATGGGAAAAGCGCCCGCCAGCGCGTCGAGCATGGCGTCTTTGCGGGGCCGGTAGAGCTCGATGATCCGGGGCAGGTGGCGCTCCAGATAGCCCCCGGAAATGTACTCGGCCGCGAGGGCCTGACCGTAGGTTCCGGAGTGCAGATCCACGCCCTGCTTCACGAGGACCAGCCAGTCGCGGATGGCGGCGGGGGCGACGCAATAGCCCAACCGCAGGCCCGGAGCGAAAATCTTGGAGAGGGTTCCGATGTAGACGACATGCTCCGGTGCCAGGGATTTTAGCGTGGGCAGGGCTTGTCCTTCGTACCGCAGGTCACCGTAGGGATCGTCTTCCACCAGCAGTGTATCGTACCGCTGGATGATCCTGGCCACGGCCCGGCGGCGCGGCATGGACAGCGTTCTTCCGGTGGGGTTCTGAAAATTCGGGACCAGGTAGACGAACTTGAGGGGCTTTCGGCCAAGAACCGTTTCCAGGGATTCAGGGATCAAACCTTCGTCGTCGCAGGCCAGCGCCGTGTATTGCGGTTCGTACGGGGCGAAGGCCTGCAACGCCCCCAGGTAGGTCGGGGACTCGACGGCAATCCGGTCCCGCGGCGAAATCAGTGTTTTGCCGAGGGCGTCCAGTACGCCCTGGGAGCCGCTTGTCACCAGCACGTCTTCCGGCCCGACGGGGATGCCCTTGACCGCGAGACGTTCCGCCAGGGCTTCACGCAAAGGCGGAAAACCTTCGGTCAGCCCGTACTGAAGGGCATCGGCGGCATAGGTGCTCAGAACCCTGTCGTTCAATTCGGCGATGAGTTCGAGCGGGAAGCTCTCCGGGGCGGGAATCCCGCCGGCCAGCGAAATCATACCGGGCTGGGAAGCCGCTTTGAGGATTTCCCGGATGGCATTGACTTGCATACCTTCCGTTCGTCGGGCCAATAAGGACTTAATCTTCATTGAAACTCCATTTAAAAAAACCGGTCGGTATTTTACAAAAAAGATCTTTCGTTGCCTTAAACCGGCTTCTTCAGCAATGCCAGATAAGTCTGAAGCTGGCGATTGGTGCGGTGTAGAACGGCCTTGTCCCGACTGGCCGCGAATAGGGTGGCCGCACCGTTCAGGGTGATGACGATGAAGTTGGCCACTTCCTTGAAATCAAGTCCCGCCCGGAGTTGATCGCGGGCCTCGGCTTCCTTGAGCCATCGCTGGAATAGTTTGGCGAAACCGACGAAGCCCCTGAGAATGTGGCGAGTCATGGCGGCGGACTGGCCGGAGAGTTCCACCAGCATGTTGACGAAGAAACAGCCGCCGTCAAAGATCTCGCCCTCCAGATAGCGGTTCAGGACACGCTCACCGGTTTGGGCGATCCGCTCCAACGGATCATCGACGGTGCGCATGTTGCTGAAAACCGTATGGCGCCAGATGTTGACCGCTTCGTCGTAGACCGCGTACCAAATGTCTTCCTTGCTCGGGAAGTGACAGTAGAGCCCGCCCTTGGTCAGACCGGTGGCCGCCAGGATATCGCTGATGGATGTATTGAAATAACCTTTGACCGAGAAGAGCGGCAAGGCTTCTTCGATGACTCGCCGCCGGGTGCGCTCGCCTTTTACGGCCATGGAAATACCTTTCAAAAAAATACCAACCGGTCTTATCTATAATGAAGCCAAAAAATTGTCAAATGATAAACGCGTTGCCGCGGTTTTCACCGGACGGCCAGGTGACAACTCGTGCGGCAGGCGCTATTATGCGCCTTGACTGGGTGTGGATTAAACGCTTTAGCCGACCAAACGCCATGGGACTCCGATGACAGAACCCATCCGCCAACCGGTAATCGCGCCAGTTCTTCGACCGCCATTGGCCTTTCGGCGCAAGATCGGTCGATCACTGTCTTCGGGATACAGTCTCGATGCGGTGCGACAGATCGATTTTAACGACCTGAATCGCTTGTCGGTGGTCCTGT
>CAYMAR010000443.1:0-2790 GCA_964388465.1 uncultured Desulfobacteraceae bacterium | reverse complement strand
CCATACCGGAAGCGGATGCCCGGGCGACCCCGCTGTCGCCGGTCGCGAGACGGCGCTCGGTGTGGTACCCTGGGCCTCGGCGGCGGCCTGGCGCGAGGGCCAGTTGAGCCTGACACGGACGCTCGCCGCCTCGCGGGCGGATCTCGACGACGCCGCGGCCCTGGCGGGTCGCATCGTCCATCGCTACGACCTCGCCGGCGACCTGTTCGACGAGCTGGCCGACGTCACCTGCGGGTCCTGCCGGCGGCCCTGCTGCCTGGACGCCAAGGTCTGGCTGGACTTCAAGGACCTGCTCTTTATCCACCTGAGCGGCCAGCAACCGCCCCCCGGCCAGCTGCGGGGGGGCTGGTGGGGTCGCTGCCGCTATCTGACCGCCAACGGCTGCGGCCTGCCCCGGGCCCTGCGCCCCTGGGTCTGCACCTGGTACATCTGCCCGGACCAGCGCCGCGCGATCGCGCGCGGACTGCCGGGTGCACCCGCAAGGCTGGCCCGATGGTGGTCGGAGATCGCCGCCTGGCGCGACCGAATGGAACTGGCCTTCATTAACGCCGTCCACCGACCAACCGACCGCGTCGCACCACTCCTTGGCGATGCGCACGGCCGTAGCATACAACCGCCAAAAAGAACGTAAGAAAGACAAGAAGAGTGTGGTCACGGCCCCAATGGCCGCCGGGTTCGTGTTGCCCCGGGGCGCAACACCGGGGAAGGCCGGTCTCGGCCCTGAACTACATCGAGATGGCGCCCTTGCGGAAATCCGTCTTGCCGATGATCACGTTGATCAGTGCCGGCCGGCCGGCGGCAGCGGTTTCACGCGCGTCGCCGAGCACGGCGGGAATGTCCTCCGGGCGGTCGAGTCTAAAGCCCCGGGCGCCAAAACCCTCGGCCACCTTATGGTAATCCGTGGGGGCCAGCACTGTGGCCACGTCGTCTTCGAGATAGCGCACCTGGTCGCGGGCAATCTGGGTCCAGCCGGCATCGTTGCCCACCACGGCGATCACCGGCAGGCCGTGGCGCACGAAACTGTCGAACTCCGCCAGGCTGTAGCCGGCCGAACCGTCCCCGTAGAGCAGCCAGACCTCGCCGTCCGGTCGGCATAGTTTGGCACCGGCGGCAAAGCCGGCCCCCACCCCCAGCGTGCCGAAAACGCCCGGGTCCAGCCAGCTCAACGGCGCCCGCGGCCTCAGGGTGTAGGCGGCCGTGGCCACAAAATCCCCGCCGTCGGCCACAAGAATGGCCCGTTCGTCCAAAAACCGATCCAGTGTTCGCAGAAAATACAGCGGATTGATGCCATCGCTGGTTTCCCCGGCCTGGGTTCTGATTTCCGCCTCGCGCGCGTCTTCACGGGTCCGCAGGGTGTCGATCCAGGACTGGCGCTCCGGTCTCGGTGTCTCGATACGGGCGGCCAGTTCGATCATAAATCGGCCCGGGTCGGCTCGGACCGCAATCTGCGGCACCCGGTTGAGCTTGAGGTCCCGGCGGCTGCGGTTGACCCCGATCAGGGTCGCCGGTTTGGGAATGGCGCGACCGTAGTCCAGACGGAAATCACAGGGCATGCCGGCCACAAGCACGGTGTCCGCCGCATGCAGGGCTTTTTTGCGGTGGTGACGCATCTGCAGCGGGTGGTCGCCCCCCATCAGGCCCCGGGCCATGCCGGTCAGATAAACCGGCGCACCGATCCGGTCGAGGCTGGCCGCGAGTTCCGGCAGGGATGCGGGGTCCAGCACGGCCTGGCTGCCCAGGATCAACACCGGGCGGCGGCTCCGATTCAATTGCTCGGCGGCCGCCCGGACCTTGTCCTCCTCGACCCTGGCGTTCTCCGGCGCCCAGGGGTGCACGGGCATTTCATCGAAGCTGCAGGCGAACATGCGGTCCACGTGCCGACTGAGGTAAAACTGCAGCATACGCTGTCGGAAACCGCCGGTCTCAGCCTGGCCGGAACGGCTCCCGTACCAGTCCCGCACCAGCGATTCCGGATAGAGCAGATCGATGGGGCATTCCACAAAGACCGGTCCGGGCACGCCGGTGGCGGCGGCCTCGAAGGCTTCGGCCAGAACCTCGGGAATGTCGCAATTGCGTTTGATGGCGAACGCCTGTTTGACCACGGCGCCCAGCAGTCCCAGCTGGTCGATGTCCTGCAGCGCACCGCGGCCCTTGAGGACGGTGGCGGCGGCCCCGCCAAAAACTACGACGGGCGACTGGGCCATGGCCGCGTTTTTGAGGGCGGTGACCGTATTGGTGACCCCCGGGCCGGCCGTCACCACGGCCACGCCGGGCAGGCCGCTCAGCCGGGCCACGGCGTCGGCGGCGAAGACGGCATCGGCCTCGTGGCGCATATCGACGACGCGCAGGCCGCGTTGGCGGGCGGCCGTCAATATGGGTGAAATATGGCCACCGCAGAGGGTAAATACAAAAGGAATCCGGCGTTCTTCCAGAAAACGGGCAATGACATCACCGCCGTGGGGTTCCATCGGATGCGCCTCCATGCATTCAGGTTCGTGGGACTAAACAAACGAGCCGGGTGGTTCCGCCCTCGGCCGACAGCCGTCGGCGGGCAATGCGCCTGAGCCAGCCGTGCAGCCGGCCGGTGGCGCGCTCAGCTTTCGACGCGGACAATTTTCGAAGCCGACACCAGGGTCACGCGCTTTTTGAGCGCCGGCAGGACCTCCCGGAAAATGTCGACCGTCACAGGATAAGGATGACCGATGGCCACGGCCTGACCGTGTTTTTCGGCTTCGCGGATCAGCGCCTTGAACTGCTTGCGGACAAAGCCGGCGTCCTGAAAATGGTCGA
>CAYMAR010000442.1:0-2805 GCA_964388465.1 uncultured Desulfobacteraceae bacterium | reverse complement strand
TCTTCCCGTCGCGGATGCAGTCCACGGTGTAGACGATGGGTTTGGTGGCCACGCCTGGGCGCATGAAATAGGCATGCAGGCTGTGGGCCCGGCGCGCGGCGGTCACGGTCTGGGCGGCGGCCGAGAGGGCCTGCCCCAGCACCTGGCCGCCGAAGACGCTGCCGAAGCCCAGGTCCTGGCTCGGTCCCCGGAAAATATTCTGTTCGATCATCTCGAGCTTGAGCAGTTTCAGCAGTTCATCCAGTACGTTGCCTTGAACACACACCGACATGGCAGGGCCTCCGGAATCTTTTCGGGTTAGACGTTTCGAGCCGACGCGATGATGGGCTTGCAGGTGGATGGGTTTTGAACGGGCGACGCCACGCGCTTGTAGCGCATTTGCGGACGGGTGTCAAAAATACGGGGTTTTAGCCGGCTGCGGCCAGCACCCCGCTGGACGACCGATATCCTTTGCTGCCGCCCGGGCAACTCAGCGCTTCTATCACCCCTGGTAGATCCGACCGACGATATCGGACATTTCACCGCCCAACCCGTTTTCCGCCAGCAAGCCGGCGATCGCGCGGATGTCTTCAGTGGAGTCAACGATGACCCCCTGGCAGTCCCGGCGGCGGGCTATGGCATAGCGGCGGTCCGCCAGGAGCGCGAGGGCGGCATCACAATCGCTGACCCACAGCCCCATGACGGAGTAGTCGTTCATGTAAAAGGTAGGCAGCGGCCCTGCCGGTGACACGGCTGGCCCCTGGTCGCGCATTTCCGGTCGGGTGACAATAGGAAGAAAAGGCATCGGTACCTCCGTGCCGCCGCGTGCGGCCGCCGGTTTGTTGGGATCGGCCCTGGCAACCGGGCCCTCATCTGGTATATAGGGATCAAACCTTCTTCCGGCAACCAGCAGTCGGGCGCCGCTTTTTGGACGATCCGTCTAACTTGGGGACCCACAAAGATGACCATTACCCAGATCGACGCGTGCCTGACCACCCGCGACGGCCGTCTCTTCATCGAAGGCTGCGACACGGTCGCGCTGGCCCGGCGCTTCGGCACTCCGCTGTTCGTTATTTCCGAAAACCAGCTGCGGCGCAACACCCGGCGCTTTCAGCAGGCGTTTGCCGATGCCTGGCCCGACGGTGCGGTGGACGTGCTGCCCGCCATCAAGGCCAACTGGATTCTGGCCACCCGCCTGATCCTCAGCCAGGAAGGCGCCGGGGCCGACATCTATTCCGAGGGTGAATTGCAGGCCGCCCTGACGGCGGGCGTGGCCCCCGGCAAGATCTCGGTCAACGGCGGGGGCAAGCCGGACGACCTGATCGAGAAGTGCATCCGGGCCGGGGTCCGCATCACGGTGGAGGATCTGGACGAACCCGGCCGGATCGACCGGATCGCCGGGCGGCTGGGCACCCGCGCACGCATCCGCTTCCGGGTCAAACCGAGCTTCCCCAACCTGTGGCGGCCCACCGATTTCGCCCAGGAAAAGGTGTCCATCGACCTGGGCATCCAGACCTACAAATCCGGCATCCCGGCCCAGTACCTGCCCGATTTGGGCCGCGAGGTGCTGCAGCGGCCCAACCTGGACATGGTGGGCATCCATTTTCACGCCGGACGCCACCACCCCAGCCTGTGGTACTGGCGCGGGCTGATGAGGCGCTACGCCCGCCTCGTGGCCAAGCTGGGGCGGGAATGGGACGGCTGGCGCCCGCGCGAAATCGATATCGGCGGCGGCTTCGCTCTCCACCGCGACCCCCTCAACAAACTCGGGCTGCGCCGCGACGTGGTCGAAACCTGGCTCACCTGGCCGCTGGTCGGCCTGCTGCAGCTGCTGCCGGCGCGCCGGCGCTACGACCTGATGCGCCGCTTCATCCGCTTCTTCACCAAGACACCCAGCCGCCGGCGCGCGCCCGCGATCGAAGCCTATGCCCGGACCGCCGCCGGCACCCTGCGGCGCGAACTTCGCCGGCAGGGCGTGGAAACAGCCGGGGTAAGGCTTCAGCTCGAACCGGGCCGCGCTCTATACGGCAACGCCGGCATCCATCTCACCCGGGTCAAGCAGTTCAAGCAGCAGACCGAGCCCCTGCCCATGAATTGGGTGCTGACCGACACCACCTATTTTTTTCTGAGCGGCGGGGTCTACGAGTACCAGTTCGGCCATTTCATCTTTGCCAACCGCACCGACGATCCGCCCGACCACGTGGCCGACGTGGTGGGCCACTCCTGCTACGCCGATCGCATCCTGCCCTTCGTCCGGGTGCCGGCGGTGGCGTCCGGCGACCTCCTGGCGCTGTTGGACATGGGGGCCTACCAGGAGGTTTCAGCCAGCAACTTCAACGCCCTGCCGCGGCCGGCCACCGTTCTGGTCGAGGGCTCGCGGGCCGAGGTCATCCGCCGGGCCGAAACCCTGGACGATGTCTTCCGCCGCGACATCATCCCGGAGCGCCTGCGGTTGCAGGACCAGGCGGCCGTCTAAAACACGATCGCGCCCGACACCAATCCCAAACATCGGTACCCGTGTCGCGAACGCAAGATAAATTGGTCATTGACAATCCGACAAATAGTTTTATAATTCGATATATGTCGAAAAGTAATAGCATCGCGTCTGAACAGTTGGCCGAGGTTTTCAAGGCCCTTTCCAACCCCAACCGCCTGAAAATCTTTCAGCGTTTGGCCAGCTGCTGCAAACCCGGAACCGTCAGCGTGATCGACGCCGACAATACCGCCTGTGTCGGTGATCTGGGCCGCGATCTCGATATCGTGGCCTCAACCGTCTCGCACCACATCAAGGAGCTGCGCCAGGCCGGTCTGATCCGCACCCGCCGG
>CAYMAR010000441.1:0-2813 GCA_964388465.1 uncultured Desulfobacteraceae bacterium | reverse complement strand
ACGGGGCCATGGCAATCACCTTCACCCTCTTGCTCATCGGTTTCATCCTTCTTGACTTGGCCCATTTTGGTTATCCCAGCCTGACCAAGGTAGCCGGCTACGAGCTTATGCTCTGTGCGGCCTCCGCCTGGTATATGATGGCGCACGTGATCTTTCTGCAGGTGTTTGGCAAGGACATCCTCCCGGTGGGCAAACCGTGGATTTCCGGCGACGCCGAAGATATCAAAGGCGTGCCCGTGGCGGCCAAGGCGAAATAAGCACGAACGGCTAACGCCCGAAGGCATTCCGGGTCAGGACCTACCATAGAGCGCTCAGCGGTACCGTGCCGGTTGCCGCATCACAGAATCGGGTAGTTTTCGGAAATTCGGAGAGATAGAACAGAAAGGAACCAGATCCATGACCAATCTGTATGAAGAGGCCTATGCCAAATCCCTGAATGACCCGGATGCCTTCTGGGCCGAAGCGGCGGAGGACTGCCACTGGTACAAGAAGTGGGACAAAGTTCTGGACGACGCCAACAAGCCTTTTTATCGCTGGTTCACGGGCGGTGTCTGCAACACCTGCTACAACGCCCTGGACTACCATATCGAAAACGGCCGCGGTGACCAGGATGCCCTGATCTACGACAGCCCGGTGACCGACACCATCAAAAAGTACACCTACAACGAGCTGCGCGACGAAGTGGCCAAGTTCGCCGGTGTCCTGGCCAACCAGGGCGTCACCAAGGGCGACCGGGTCATCATCTACATGCCGATGATCGCGGAGGCTGCCATTGCCATGCTGGCCTGTGCCCGCATCGGTGCGATCCACTCGGTGGTCTTCGGCGGATTCGCGGCCAAGGAGCTGGCCACGCGCATCGAGGATGCCAAGCCCAAGGTGATCGTGTCCGCCTCCTGCGGGATCGAAGTCAAAAAAGTGATTGCCTACAAGCCGCTGCTGGACGAGGCCATCGACATTTCCAGTTCCAAGCCGGAAAAATGCGTCATCCTGCAGCGCCCCATGGAAGCGGCCGGCATGATCGAGGGGCGGGACGTGGACTGGACCGAGGCCATGGCGGCGGCCCAGCCCCATGACTGCGTCCAGGTGGCCGCCACGGATCCGCTCTACATCCTCTACACCTCCGGTACGACCGGCCAGCCCAAGGGCGTGGTCCGGGACAACGGCGGCCACATGGTGGCCCTCAAGTGGACCATGAAGGCCATCTACGACGTGGACGCCGGCGATGTCTACTGGGCGGCCAGCGACGTGGGTTGGGTCGTGGGTCACTCGTATATCGTCTACGGCCCGCTGCTCAAGGGCTGCACCACGATCCTGTTCGAGGGCAAGCCGATCGGCACCCCGGATGCCGGTGTGTTCTGGCGGGTGATCTCCCAGCACGGGGTGCGCTCGCTCTTCACGGCGCCGACGGCCTTCCGGGCCATCAAGCGTGAGGATCCCGCCGGGGAATTCATCAAAAAATACGACCTCTCCAACTTTAAATACCTCTTCCTGGCCGGCGAGCGCTCGGATCCCGATACGATCCAGTGGTCCGAGAAAAACCTGAAGGTGCCGGTGATCGATCACTGGTGGCAGACCGAGACGGGCTGGGCCATCGCGGCCAACTGCATGGGACTGCATCAGTTCCCGGTCAAATACGGCTCACCCACCAAGCCGGCCCCGGGCTGGAATCTGCAGGTCGTGGACGCGGAATGCAACCAGGTGCCGGCCGGCGACATCGGCGCCCTGGTGGTCAAGCTGCCGCTGCCTCCGGGGACCCTGCCCACGCTCTACAAGGCGGACGAGCGCTACAAGGAAGCCTATCTGGAGGAATTCCCGGGCTACTACAAGACCGCGGACGCGGGCTTCATCGACGAAGACGGCTACGCCTACGTCATGGCGCGCACCGACGACATCATCAACGTGGCCGGCCACCGCCTGTCCACCGGTGCCATGGAAGAGGTCCTGGCCGATCACCCGGACGTGGCCGAATGCGCCGTGCTGGGTGTCGCCGACTCCCTCAAGGGCCAGATCCCCATCGGGTTTATGGTGCTGAACGCCGGCGTCACGCGTGATCACAACGAAATCGTCACCGAGGTCATCAAGATGGTGCGCGATCGCATCGGGCCGGTGGCGGCCTTCAAGACGGCCACCGTGGTCAAGCGGCTGCCCAAGACCCGCTCCGGCAAGATCCTGCGGGGAACCATCCAGAAGATCGCGGACAACACCGAGTACAAGGTGCCCGCGACCATCGATGATCCCACCATCCTGGGTGAGATCGAGGAGGCGCTCAACACCATCGGCCTGGCGGGTTCGCGAAAATAACCCGCGCCGACGGCAACGGCAAACAACACAGCTGGCACCGGATGGCAACATTCGGTGTCAGCTCTTCTTTGACCGACCGGGGCGGCGGATGGCGATTCTCCCTGCGGCCAAACGGTAGCCTGTAATTTGCGTGAATGGTGGTGAAATTCCTTAAAAGGAGGGGCCATGAAGATTCTTAAAATTGACCATCTCGGTATCGCCGTCAACAGCATCGATGAGGGCAAGAACTTCTGGTCGGATGTTCTGGGGCTGGCCTTCGAAGGTGCGGAAACGGTCGAGGCCCAGAAGGTGACCACGGCTTTTTTTCCGGTGGGCGAAAGCGAGGTCGAGCTGCTGGAATCCACGGCGCCGGACGGCCCCGTGGCCAAATACATCGAAAAGCGCGGCCAGGGCATCCAGCATGTGGCCTTCAGGGTGGAGAATATCGATGCGGCCCTCGAGGAACTCAAAGCCAAAGGCATCCGCCTGATCGACGAAAAACCGCGGATGGGCGCCGGCGGCGCCAAGATCGC
>CAYMAR010000440.1:0-2825 GCA_964388465.1 uncultured Desulfobacteraceae bacterium | reverse complement strand
GCTGACCCGAACGCCGGAGCAAACGCGTCGAGGGGAGACGGCCTATGACCCGCCCGAAAAGCGCGATGGAGATCTTTCAGCTGTTGGACAAATCCAACTGCCAGGAATGCGGTCGCAAAACCTGCCTGGCGTTTGCCGGTGCGGTCTACACCGGGCAGAAGTCCATCCAGGACTGTCCCCGTCTGGCGCCGGAGGTCATCGCCCGGTTTCGCGGGGAGCCCGAGACCGCCGGCGCCGGGGAGCAAAACCGCGAAGACTATCTGGAAAAACTCGTGGCCGCCGTCCGGCATACAGACCTGGCGGCCGCGGCGGCCCGCATCGGGGCCCGCTACGAAAACGGCCGGCTGGCGCTCAAGATCATGGGCAAGGATTTTCGCGTGGACGCAGACGGCCGTCTGTCCGCCGATATTCACGTGAATCCTTGGGTGGCCGTGCCCTTTCTGCACTACGTCCTCTACGCCCAAGGCGTGCCGGCCACCGGCAACTGGGTCTCCCTGCGCGAGTTGGCCGACGGCAAGGCGCGCTATCCGCTCTTCCAGAAACGGTGCGAGGCCGCCATGCAGCGGGTGGCGGACATCTACCCGGATCTTTTCAACGACATGGTGCACCTTTTCGACGCCCGTCGGGTGCCGCGGCAGTTCCGGTCCGATATTTCCGTCGTTCTGGAACCGCTGCCGAAGGTTCCGATCATGATCTGCTACTGGCGTCCGGAGGACGACATGGCATCGAGCCTCAAGGTGTTTTTCGACGCCGCCGCCGACAAGAACCTCGATATCGGCGCCCTCTTCACCCTCGGCGCGGGACTGGCCGCCATGTTTGAGAAACTGGCGCTGCGGCATGGATTCGACGTCGACCGGCCGGCGTCTTGATAGGCTAAGGTTCACGGCGGCGGTGGGGTAACCGCGATGGTCCGCCCGTAATCAGCGGATTCCCGCAAGGGACTGGTGGACCCAGCCGGCGCGGCCCGCTTCGGTATGAACCCGCAGCCAGTTGTTCAGGTGGGCGAAAGCAACGATCAGGGTGCCCTGGTCCAGGACTTCGATGACCGGACTTTTCAAACCCGGCGTCTGACGAAAATTGCAGCGTTTGAGGGTTTTGAGCGGCAGCGGTTGCGAGAACCGCGTCTCGCCGGGTTGGGAGGCGCCCCCCTCGCCCCGGGGCTGCTGGAGCTGAGCGGTGTTGATATGGCCGCGGGCCTGACCCGCCAGGTAAAGGGCGCCGCCATAGTTCTCGTTTCTGAATTCGCGCGTGCTCATCTCGAGAAGCTCTTCGGCCCGCGCCAAATTGACCCCCTGCCGGCCCGAACCGGCGGCCAAGCCTTCTTTCGCGGCCCGCAGGGCGATCTCGGCCTCGGCCATGGTCGAAGCCGCTTCCGCCCGGCTCTCAATGGTTCGCAGTTTGGCCTTGGCCCGCACCACCTCCTGGACGGCCTCGTCCAGCATCTTCTCCTGGGCGCTGAGACGTTTTTTCATGACCGCATTGCCCGCGCTTTCCTCGAGCAGCATCAGTTGCATCCGATTGAGTTCGGCCTCGCTCTGATCGATTTGAACGCGTTGACGGTCAACGGTTTTCTGCGCCGTCCGGTATTTCTGCTCCAGCGCACGGTACCCTCCGCAGGGGTCTGCCGCGGAAGCTTGAGGCGGGGCGGGTTCGGGTTTTATGCAGCCGCTGAATACGACCGCCAGGAGCAACAGACCGACCAACGGCCCGGTCCGGGATCGATGTGGCACTCGACGGGTTGGCATGTGGCGTGGTCCTGACGCGTCTGGGGAAAATCGCCGATCGTTCCGCGGCTGGCGGCGATCGGCCGTTGGGCGCCACCGAAGGTCATCGGCAGCTGCCGGATGTTGAAAAAATCTTAGGCGCAAGCCGCGATCAAGTCAAGCCGATCGAACCCGGCGGCCGTCAAGATCATCCCCTTGATCGAATTCGCATACCGGCCTCACCGACGGATGCCGGTCGCGATGCCATCAGGCGGCGGGTGGACCGCTATTGCACCGGCGCCAGCGTCCTGCTAATGGGGGCAGAGAAGACGCCGGGTGCGACCCCGATCGCCGGATCGACGCCATGCCGCGATCGCAATTGAGATTTGACGGGAGGGGTGGATACGAACGCTTCACCACGGGAGGAATGAATGGCCCAACACGTCGCCGATCGCCGGGATATCGACTTCGTCCTGCACGAACAGCTTGGGGTGAAAACCCTCAGCCAGCACGAGGCCTTTGCGGAATTCAACCGCAAGACGGTGGACATGATCGTTTCCGAGGCCCGCCAACTGGCCCTCAAAGAACTTTTGCCCCTTTACAAGGTCGGCGACGATGAAGGCTGCCGACTTGAAGACGGGCGGGTGACCGTGCCGGCTGCGTTCCACCGGGCCTACCGCCTGCTCTGCGAGGGGGAATGGGTGGCCATGAGCGACGACGCCCGCTGGGGCGGTCAGGAGATGCCCCACGTCGTGGCCCAGGCGGCGAACAACTACTTCTACGGGGCCAACTATCCGTTCATGACCTACGCCACCCTGACCCACGGGGCCGGCAAACTGGTGGAGATTTTCGGTACGGAAAAGCAGAAGCGGCTGTTCCTCAAGAGAATGTATGCCGGCGAGTGGGGCGGCACCATGCTCCTGACCGAGCCCCAAGCCGGCTCCGACGTGGGAGCCCTCACCACCTCGGCCCGTAAAAATGACGACGGCAGCTACGCCCTCACCGGCAGCAAGATTTTCATCACCTGCGGCGAACACGACCTGGTGGAGAACATCATCCACCCGGTCCTGGCCCGCATCGAAGGCGCGCCCCAGGGCACCAAGGGCATCTCCCTCTTTCTGG
>CAYMAR010000439.1:0-2849 GCA_964388465.1 uncultured Desulfobacteraceae bacterium | reverse complement strand
CCTTCAAAAACGGCGACCAGCAGACCGCCATGAACATTCACCGGCAGATGGTGCCCATCGTCATGACCTATCTCTCACCGCCGTACCCGGGCAAGGTCAAAGCATTGGTCAACCTGCAAGGGCGCTCCGGTGGACTCCCGCGCAAGCCAATCCTGCCAGTGACCGACAAAGCACAACTGGACGCCATGCAAGCGGCTCTTGAGACCGCCGGTATTGCCACCGTTGAGAAAAGGTCGGGCTCCGACACCTGAAGCGCCGGCCATTTTTTCCCCACCAATTCACAATTTACGGCTTTATTCTGATATATCACGAGGTATAGTAATCCCTGTTGGCAAGGGAAAAAACGAAAAACAAGTTGGGATTAACGGTATGACACTTAAACAACAAGCATACAACGCCATTCTCGGCGGTATTCTCGACGGTGAATTCACGCCGGGACAGTTATTGAATCGACGCGGCATGGCGCAGCGGCTCGAGATGAGCGCCGCCCCGGTGCACGAAGCGATGATTCAACTGGAGCGCGATGGCTTTTTGGAAGCATTGCCCCGCCACGGCACGCGGGTTCGCACCGCTTCGCGCCAGGATGTGCGTGGCCATCTGATCTTGCGGGAAGCGCTCGAATGCCAGGCCGCACGCATGATTGAGCCGGAACGCATCAAGACCGAGCAGTTGCACCTGCGGCGCCTGGCCGCGGCCGTCGATAGTGCCGAGGTGTCGGATACTGAGCGCGCCCGCACCGAAGTCGAATTCCACATCGCGCTGGTGGAGCAGGCGCAATGCCCGGAACTGACCCGCGAGTATCGAAGAATCATGCAGATCGGCCTGTTTTATCGTCTGAACCTGCTGTTGACCATGTCCTCGCGGACACTGGTCAACCGCCATGAACAACTGCTCGACAACTTGCTTGCCACCACCAGTCCCGATAAAGCCGCCGAATGCGTCCGCGCTCATATCTGGTCGGGAAAACCGGATTTTCTTAAAGCGAATGCCAACCAGCAACAATGACCTCGTGACTGCATGACACCCGGCATCACGAAGTCACCAAGTCACAAAGTCAAAAACAGCAAACTGAAGGCTATGACAATGGATATTGACAAAACAACAGGGCTGATCGCGGCGCCGCCGACCGGCTTCACGGAGAGCGGCGGCGTGGACCTAGGCGTGGTTGCGCCCCTGGCGCAACATTTGCATGCGCAGGGCGTGGCTGGTGTATTCATAAACGGCACCACCGGCGAAGGCATGTCGCTGAGCGATGACGAGCGCCTGGCGCTGGCAGCGGAATGGCGACGGGTATTGCCCGCCCCCATGAAGCTGTTCGTGCATGTCGGCCATAACAGTATCGTCGAAACAACACGATTTGCCGTACACGCCGCGGAGATCGGCGCCGACGCCGTCGCCGTCATCGCTCCGAGCTTTTTCAAGCCGGCGGAGATCGATGCGCTGGTCGACTGGTGTGCCGAAGTAGCGGCCGCCGCGCCGCAACTGCCGTTCTACTTCTACCACATGCCGTCGATGACCGGAGTCAGCTTTTCCATGGCCCGGTTTCTGGAAGCGGCCGCGCCGCGGATTCCCAATCTGGCCGGCATCAAATTCACCTTTGAAGCGGTGGCCGACTATCAGCAGGCGCTGGAGTTCGACGGTGGCCGCTACGATGTTTTATGGGGACGTGATGAAATGCTGCTGGCCGCCCTGGCCACCGGCGCCCGCGGCGGGGTCGGCTCGACCTATAACATCGCCGCACCGCTCTTCCTTAAACTCATGGAAGCATTTGACAATGGTGATCTGGCAACCGCCCGGCAATTGCAGGCCCGGGCGATTACGATGATCAACGCCATGGTTGAAACCGGCAATTTCTTCGTCGCCCTCAAATCCATCCTCCGGGAGCAGGGCGTGCCGATCACAACTCGCGTCCGTGCGCCACTGAAAAACCTGCCCGAAAACAAAACCGTCGAAATCGCCCAACGAACAAAGGAAACTACATCATGAAAAATGCTCTTCACGTAGCCGCCCGCGAGATCCCGGTGTTGGGTGAATACGACGTCATTGTCTGCGGCGGCGGCCCGGCGGGCTGCGCGGCGGCCATCGCCGCCGCACGTCAAGGTCTGAATACCCTGCTCATCGAGGGCCAGGGGCAGCTTGGCGGCATGGGCACGTCCGGCCTGGTCAGCCATTGGCTCGGCGGCCGGACCAACGACTGTCAGCGCTGGGTGGTCGGCGGCATTTTCAAGGAGTTGAGCCTGGAGGGTGTCCGGCGCGGCGCGGCGTTGTTGCCCGAGCCGGACGGCACGGTGTCCGCGCACGGCTGGCGGGCGGCGGGCCAGTTGGTGGCGGGCGTGCCGTTCGATGCGTTCGGCATGGCGGCGCTGCTGGACGACGTCGTAAGCGAGGCTGGCGTCGAAACTCTACTCTGCACGCAGGCGGTGGATGTGGTGGTTCGAGAGCATGCCATCAGCCACGTCATCATTCACAACAAAAGCGGCTTCCAGGCCGTCGCGGCGAAGGCGGTGATTGACGCCACCGGCGACGCGGACATCGCCGCGTTGAGCGGCTGCCCGACCATCCTCGGGCGCGAGGACGACCGGCTGATGACACCGGTCACCCTTCAAATGCACATGGACCACGTGGACGCGGACGCCCTCAAGGCCTACGTCCATGCCCGCAATAAAAATGGATACCGCTGGCTCGACGAAATTCAGGAACTTATCCAGAAAGGCGACTGGCCGTTTTCATACAACCGCTTGATATCCGTGCAGTTGACGGAAAAAGACACGTTCATGGTCAACACCTCGCGCATGACCGGTATCGACGGCACCGACGGCGCCTCGATATCCAAGGCAATGGCTCAGGGC
>CAYMAR010000438.1:0-2851 GCA_964388465.1 uncultured Desulfobacteraceae bacterium | reverse complement strand
CTTTCCTTTTCCGCGGCGATGCGCTCTCTTTCGAGGGCTCTTTTTTCGGCTTCCTCGGCGCGGGCGACCGCTTCATTCGCTTTCATGATGGCCTCATCGGCAGCCATCTTGGCCTCTTCGGCATCCTGAGCGGCCTGGTCCGCCTTGGCCGCAATGGCTTTTTCCCGGGCCTGGGCCTCCTCGAGGTCACCCTTGGTTGCGCACCCCCCGACTGCGATAGCGAGCGCCAGCACCATGGAGATCACCACCAGAAACTTTTTCAACATGTCATTCCCTCCTTTCCGTCCCGTTTACCTTCGTCCAAACCGCAACTCCCTCCATTCCACCCAACGCCACCCCATTTGCGTCCGGCAGCGAGAAGGCGGATCCCCAAAGGCCTGCTTGCGAGTCAGTTGGCGGTTGAAACACCTTTGCATTTGGCCAAACAGCCATAGAATCCTATTCAAAATACGGATTGATTGCGCATAGACAGCGCTTTCTCGCCTGTTTCGGCCGTGCCTTGCCCGTGCGTGCGCATGACGTTTTTCAAAGCGCCTCTTAGGTTTCAAACACGACGCCGTCCAATTCCAGATCAATTCGCAAGCGTTTGGCGGCATCCCTGGCGGCGCGCCGGTTTTCAAAAGGCCCGGCCAGTACACGGTGACGGTCCCCCTTGGTCAACACCCGTGCAGGAATCGAGGGGCCCTGATGGTTGATAATGGCCGCGAGCCGCTCCGCGTCGACCTTGTCTTGCATCGTCGCCGCCAGAACATACCAGGCGTCCGTCGTGAATGCCGGCACCTGCGGTTGGCCATACAGCTTGCGCGGATGCCAGATTTTTATGGGTTCCGCGATATGGATATGGCATCCGGGCGTAATCGCGGTAACCGGTACGGGATATCCGCGTGCCTGGACCACGACTTCCTTGACCTTTTTCCAGTCGAGCGCCTTGCCGGTTTGCCTTTCAAGCTTTTTCAATTTGGCGTATGTCTTCTTCCAGTTGGCGGTGCCTGACTCTTCGAAGGGCAGATGGGCTTCCAGGTAAACGATGCCATCGCGCTGGCCGGCGAGATACGGCTGGTTAACAATTTTTACTGGCGTTTTCACGGGCGTGTTTTCGAAAAGCCGCTCGATATCTTCCGGATAGAGCCGGATACAACCGTTGGTCGCCCTGAGGCCGACACTGGCCGGCTTGTTCGTGCCATGGATAAGATAGGTTGCCCGGCTCAAATAAAGCGCGTGTTCCCCCAAGGGGTTCAGTGGCCCCGGCGGTACCTGCGACGGCAGCGGATCACCTTTTTTCCTGTGATCTTCGGCAATCGAGGCGGGGACGTACCAGGTCGGCCGAAATTTTTTGCGGCTGATATACATTTTACCCATGGGGGTGGGACGGTCGGCGGTGCCGACACCGACCGGGTAGGTCGACACGTCCATTAGTTTGCCATTGCCGTTGAAATGAAAGAGCCGCATCGTTCCCAGGTTGATCACGATACCTTTGCGGCGGGTATCGGGCAGGACAAAGCTCAGCGGCAGCAGGATACGCTCACCGGCCTTGGGCACCCACATGTCGATCTCAGGGTTGGCGGCACTGACGGTATTGACGCCCAGACTGAAGTGGCGCGCAACATCCGGCAGCGTATCCCCCGCTTTTAGTTTCATGCTCGCCATCCGGCCGATGACATCATCGTCCTTGGACACACGGAAGTCGTTCCGTTCGATCTTGTCCGCAGGGTACCCTGGAAACGGGAGCGATTTGGGCCAGTATCCCTGCAGATTCGCACAGCCCGGCAACGACAGGATGAGGACCAAAAATAACGCAAACTGTAGCCTTTTGTATAAGGATGAGAGACGGTCAGTTTGGTTCTGAATCATATAAAAATCTGTTTTAAATGAATATATATTGGATTACTGAATTCAATCGGCCAGATGTGTGTAATAATGCAAGACTCTTGCCACCGGCAAATAATTTGAAAAAGCAAGCTAACCATATGTCGATTCAAGGAAAGTTTCAAAAAATTTTTTTCGATCTGAGCGGCTTTCGGCGCGCATGAGCATCATTGATGAGGGTTTTTCCGCCCCGATAGCTGCCCGATGCGATCTGCCGCGGCGCTATCTCATTTCAGCTCATGCGGTTTCGAAGCATTCCCAACGTTCAATTGCGTGGCGTCGTTCTGGAGGCCCCGTCGCTAGGGCGTCCGGGGCGCTTGATTTTCTCCGGCAGCCCTTTCGACATGTTTTCGATTTCAACCTCCAGCCCGCGCCCCAAAGCCTGCAGGATCTCCACCAGCGGCGAGCGCGTGGTAAAGGCACCCAATACGGCGTAAAGGGTTGTCGGCCTGATCCTGGCCTCGGTGGCGACGGCATAGACCGGTTCCCACCGCTGCGGGCGGAACTTGGCCTTGAAACGCTCGAGTCCCCGGAAGTTGTAAAAGCGCGTGCCGTGGGCCCGCATCCAGGCCATCACGGCGCGAAGCCACAAGGGGTGCTCACGTCCGAGGCGCGGCCCGCGTCGGGAAAGCGGCGCCGCCCCCAGGGTGATAAACCGGCTGTTCTCGGCGGCCAGGGTCTGGGCGGCGGCGGATACGAGGCTTTCGGCCGCACCATTGGGGGCTTGGCGGCCGCGCACGATCTGCTCCACCAGCCAACCGCGGCGGGCCGGCACCGGGGAGAGAATCGCGTAGCCCACAATCATTCGTTTGCATTCCGCCACCCAGAGCCTGCGGCCGGCCATATGGTAAAGCAGGTAGGGATCGGTCATGAAGCCCAGCGCGGGGAGGGCCTTGGCTCCGAGCCAGGCTTCCAGGCACCGATGCAAGCCGGGGTGGGCGCTCCGATCGATCGGCCACTCCACAACACTTAACCCCTTGTGACG
>CAYMAR010000437.1:0-2870 GCA_964388465.1 uncultured Desulfobacteraceae bacterium | reverse complement strand
CGCCTTCAGCTTCCCCAACGAGGGTTTACCCTGAAGTCACGGGCATGCAAACCTGTCGCGACCGTCGCGGCGCAGTTGCGAAACCAGCCCCCCGGCGGTGATGGTCCGGGTGGATACCGGCAAGCCCGCGGCGGCAATCGCCCGCGCCGTCCAGGTGTTGCAGGTGTTGAAGAGGTGAAAGGAACCTTCGGCCCGGTAAAAACGGCTCGCGCCGTAAAGGCCGGGCCCCAGGGGGATGGCCCGACCATCCGGTCCGCGTTTGAAACGCTCCGCGATGAATGCCAGCATGCGACGATATCCGGATGGGCGGACGCAGATGTCGATGATCTCGCTGGCCGGGAAATAGTGCGCCGGGTCCCCGGAAAAGCCCACGATGTGCATCACGCTCTCCGAAGGCCACAGGGCCGCCCGCAGGGCCAGACCGGCCGAGGGATCCTCCGCCTGGTAGAAACGCGCATCCCCCCAACCGATCTCGAGGTGTTCGGCACCGGAAAAAGGCTTCCCCGGCAGCGGCACCAGGGCGGCCATTTCATTGCGGTCGACCACAAGCCCGACGTGCCAGCCGTGGCGTACGACCTGAAACACCTGGCGGCGCTCTTCGGTCGGACGGTCCTGCAGGGCGACCTCCTGGGCCGCGCAGCCCGGAATGAATGCCATGAACAGCGCCAGGCCGCTCAAGATGCGCTTGATATGGCGGGGGTACCTGCGAATGGCCTTATGGGCGTGCATAATTGAGCGGGGACGGGTCTACCCTTTTCTTGTAGATGAATGGGTCTTCCAAGCTTGCCCTAATCAGCGGCGTCGTTCCACTGCCCCGCCAGCCATGCCCGCATCGCCGCCGCTGATGGGTCGTCCAGGGGCACGCCCTGCGATTCGGCGCGAGAAGTGATCGACTCCGCATAGCCTTCACGTATCCGGTCCGCATCCGGTGGCGGCTCGGCCTTGAGGGACACGCCGCCCATAAGTGCGCCTTTCACGACATTCCCCACGGACTGCCGCCCCACCTGAACCATGTCCGCCTGTAACTTATCCCGCACCCAAGCGGTGCATTCGGTCAGATTGAATCGATGGCTTCGGGCGTATTCGGCCAGTTTTCCGAACAGCTTGGGCCAATTTTCAGCCGACAAGCGCGGCATCTCCGTCGCTTGGCAGATGCCCTCGATGATCGCGGGCAGCTTCATCGAGGATGAATGCTGCGCCGCCGGTGCTTGGTCCAGCGGCGAATCATGCCGCTTCGGATCCCATACATAGGCGCCACGGATCTGCAGGCCATCGCCTGGCACGGACCGTAAAAAGCTATTCAGCGCCGAGTGGCCGAACCAATTGGTCGCCTGGATCTGTTGGCCAAAATTGTCGTGCAGCGATGAGCCGAGATCGGACAAATAAACGGGTTTATCCGCCCTGGCCAGATATGTGCGCACGTGCTCGACAGCGTCGGAAACGGACGATTCCGTTGTGGATTTGTCTGGCTCGACAGTAGCGGCTTGTTCGGGCATCGGTTGTGGACTGGGCCCGGAATCAGGCTCATCCTCGTCATCAACCGGTTCGTCGAGCCCGCGTACCAGCGAAATCAGTTGCTCCGCACCGACAAACAGGTGGGCGACGCTCCTGTACGCCCCAGAAACTTCGCCGGCCGAGAGCAGGCCGATCCGAAAATCCTTCGCCCTTAGAACATGCAGCAGCGGCGTGAAATCCGAGTCGCTGGAGGCAATCAGCACTTCATCGTACCGCACGGTTCCTTCCAAGGCCAGCATCACATCGATGACGATGCGAATGTCCGCCGCATTCTTCTGCTGACGGGTTACCGCCGGGCAGTCAATGACTTCAAAACCCGCCCTCATGAGGATTGGGCGAAAACGCTGTAAATATAGTCGGCCGTAGTCGTTCCCGAGTTCAGCGTCTTCGATCCAGCCGTTTGGATTCAGGTAGGCACGTTGAACGAGCAGATCACGCCGTATGTCCGGCGGTAGCTGAAACTGCCGAAACCGCTCCAGCCAATGCGTGACGTCATTGGCGAAAGCCAGCGCCGCTTCGCGATCCAACTCGAGCAGCCCACTGAAGATGTTGTCGAAGTCCACGTAAAGTGCGGATCTAATCCGTTTTGGCATTTTACGTTCCATTTCTCAGGGTCGCAGACATCCTATCGGCCCGGATTTCCTACCGAGGATATATTAACCGCCTTTTTCGGCGCATCTGCCACAACGCGGTGTCGCGATTGTGTAGCGGCTGGTTAAGGCCCTTTTCGTGCATTGCT
The DNA here is from genome assembly GCA_964388465.1 of uncultured Desulfobacteraceae bacterium. Lineage (GTDB taxonomy): Bacteria > Desulfobacterota > Desulfobacteria > Desulfobacterales > UBA5852 > JABZFP01. Next base: position 616 of record CAYMAR010000437.1, on the reverse strand, counting down.
GCTTGAATCCATTTTCATTCGAATCTTTTCAATCCGTTTTCGATTGACGCCGAAATCCGAAGTCCCCACCCTGGAAGCCGACCGAACATGTATGATGGTTTCCTTGGATTGTGTCTCGGGGAAATAAAATTCGACGTCATCAACAAACCGGAAGACTTGGGAAGTAAACTCCGCTCGAATGTAATTGTCATCGGCCACCACAATTCGGGATCGACCCCATTCCGTGAGGATTTTCAGGATATGGCTTTGGGCCTGTGATGCGTTGCCCACAATACGGATGGGTTCGATGTAATGCTTTGGGTCTTTGGCCTGACTGTTGACGCAATTCGGTGTTGACGGGCATGGCATCAGTTGGCCGTTCTCTATTCCTAAATCAGGCATTTTTCCCGAGCACCCTGTTAACAGTATTAAAACCGTCAGTACAATCTGAATGTGTTGAGTCATTTTTATTGTGATTGAAACGCTTGGCGTGAGGAGCCCATAACGCCCAATAAATAATGCAGATGCGACTGAAATGCTATACATTTTCGTCATTATCCATCAATGGGCGTCTCCTTGGTACTTGGTCGCAACCGCATGCAACCGGCTGATCAGGAAAAGAGAAGAGGTTCGCCCC
>CAYMAR010000436.1:0-2871 GCA_964388465.1 uncultured Desulfobacteraceae bacterium | reverse complement strand
GCGGCCTTGTCGGAAAAACCGGACGGCTTGATCATCGGCGCCATTTCCCTGGAGGGTCTGAACGATCTCGTCGACCAGGCGGCTGAAGAGGGGATACCGGTTATCGATCTGATCAACGGCCTGTCTTCGCAGCGCATCGCCGCACGGGCCGCGGTCTCCTTCAAAGATATGGGATTCCAGGCCGGCCGTTATCTGATGAAGCTTCAGGCCCAACGGGGACGTCCCGTGAAGGTGGCGTGGTTTCCCGGACCTCAAAACGCCGGTTGGGTCATGGCGGGTGATGCCGGCTTCAGGGAAGCGATCCAGGGCGGCCAAATTGAAATCGTGGATGTCCTATATGGTGATACGGGCAGTGGGGCCCAGGGGGCGCTAATCGAAGAAGCCCTCGATCGTCATGCGGATAATCTCGATTTTATCGCGGGCACCGCCGTCACCGCCGAGGCTGCGGTAAAAATCCTGCGGACCCGCGGATTGAGCGACAAGATAAAAATTATGGCCTACTACTATGGTCCGGGGGTGCATCGTGGTATCCGTCGGGGCCACATCCTGGCGGCGCCGAGCGATTGCCCCGTGCTGCAGGCGCGACTCGCCACCGATGTGATGGTCAGGATCCTGGAGGGGCAGGATTACTTCCAGCATCTGGCGCCTAAGGTCATGGTCGTCGACCGGAGCAACATTCGAACCTGGGATCCAGCGACGACACTGGCCCCGCGCGGGTTTCGCCCCATCTTCAGCGTCAACGAACAGCAGTGATCACAACTAGAGGACCCGGCTGATGCGCAGACATCTTCAATGGATTATCCTGGTTGTCCTTCTGATTGCCGGCACGGGGGGCTCCTATGCCCTCAGCGAAGCCTTTCGCCAGGATGCCCGCGATGCCTGGCAGGCCCAGGCCAACAGGGTCGGCCAGTGGCTTTCCGGGACGGTTCTGGGATGGCTGGAAGAAAGCTACGCGCCCCTGTCCGGACTGGCCGTTCTCTTCGAGAATTCCAGCAATGTCACTGCGAATGAATTTTTAGGTGCGGTCGATGGCCTGGAATCCCGGGCCACGGCCTATTTTCTCGATGCCGCCGCCATCGCCCGGCCAAAAGACGAAGGGCCGGGCTGGGCGATCCAGTACTCAGTCGATCCGCTGGGGCCCTTGTCTCCGAAGATTCCGCTCGGCCGCTATCCGGCCATTTTCGATACGGTCAAAGCGGCCTCCGACAATGTGGGGCAGGTCAGGCTGGGCCCTCCGATCGTCGGTGTCGAAGGCGCTTCGCTCTCTCCTGCGGCGCTGGCCACACAGGATGGGCAGGGTCCGCTGGTGATCGTGGGACTGATCAATTTCGACGCCATTGTTCAGGGGCTTTTCGACATTCATCGCCTGAACGGCATCCAGGTTCAAATCAAGGGGAAATTCACGGCCCCGGATGGCGACGGCGGACCGGCGCATGTCGTCGTGGGGGTGACCATGCCCGATGCCCTGCATATCGTTACCACCCGTACGGTCAGTGCCGGCGCGGAACTCATCATTAGCTGGTTCATGAGCGCAACGTTCGGCGGCGGTCCCCGGGAGGCGCTGGCCGATCTGATCCTGCTGGGTGGCATCGCCGGGACCCTTCTGATTGTCATCTTTATCGGCATGCTGCTCCAGCGGGGGCAGGTGATCACCCGCCGGATCGAGACAGCCACCCGGGAGCTGACCGAAGCCAAGGAGGGCATGGCCCTGGCGATCGATGCCATGAAGCTGGGCGTCTGGGATTGGGATGTACAGACCCACCAGACAGCCTGGGACGAGCGCATGTACGACATCTACGGCCGCCCCCATGATCAAGCCATACGCTATCAGGACTGGAAACAGCTCGTGCTGCCCGAAGATCAGACCCGGGTCGATGCGGCTTTGAAACAGGCCGTTGAAACCAGGGGACAGGGTGAGCTCGAATTCCGCATCCGAAGGGCCGACGGTGACATCCGCCACATCTATGCGGCCCAACGCGTCATCCTCGATGAGGAAGGCGAGGTTCGGCGCGTGGTGGGCGTGAACCTGGATATCACCGAACACAAGCAGGCCGATGCCGAGCTGAAAAAGCTGTCCCTGGCCGTCGAGCAAAGCCCGGCCTCGGTGGTGATTACCGACCCGCAGGGCACCATCCAGTACGTGAACCACAAGTTCACCGAGGTCACCGGCTACACGGCCGAGGAAGCCATTGGCTGCAATCCGCGGATTCTCAAGTCCGGTGAAACCCCGCCGGAAGTTTACGCCGATCTCTGGCGGACCATTGCCGCCGGCAAAGAGTGGCGAGGCGAGCTGCTGAACAAGAAAAAGAACGGCGAGCGCTACTGGGAGACGGTCTCCATTTCGTCCCTCAAAGTTGGCGACGGCCGCGTCACTCACTATCTGGCGGTCAAGGAAGATATCACCGAACAAAAGCAGATGGAGGACGACATCCGCGAAAAGGAAGCACGCTTTCGCGGTTATTTCGAAAATGCCCAGGTAGGTATGGCAATCACCTCACCGAGCCGCGGTTACATCGAGGTTAACGACCAGCTGCAGAAAATGCTAGACTACGACCTGGCCGAACTGCGCGAAAAAACCTGGACGGAGCTGACGCACCCCGACGATCTCGACGCCGATCTTCGGGAATACGAACGCATGCTGGCCGGTGAAATTGATCACTACACCCTCGACAAACGCTTTGTGCGCAAGGACGGCGGCATTGTCCATACCAATTTGACCTGCGCTTGCATCCGCAATGACACCGGCGACGTCGACACCGTGATGGCTTCGCTTCTGGATATCACCGAACGCAAGCAGATGGAGGACGATCTCCAGGAGCAGATCCGGGAACTGGATGAAGCCCAGTCCGCCATGCTCAACCTGATGGAGGA
>CAYMAR010000435.1:0-2872 GCA_964388465.1 uncultured Desulfobacteraceae bacterium | reverse complement strand
GCCGGAAGTACTGAAATAGAGGACGTCCATACCGCTGCCGGGAATTGAAAGAACAGCCGGTGTATACCAAATCCCGGATTTCTTCAGGCCGGTCGGCGGCGCCCAGATGGGGCTGTCCGCGGTGCCGATATTGATGAGGTCACTGTCATTCACCCGCTGATCACCGTCGATGTCGAATACCGTCTGGCCCCCGCCGCCGTTGCACGCGTTGAGCCCGTAGATAATCGAATCGCCGCCGGCCTTACAGGGCGATTCGGACGGAATAATCGGAACGACGTAGACAATGCCGTCACGGATAATGACGTCGTTGACCAACCGCTCGCTGATTCCGGGCAGATCAAAACTCCATCCGACATGAACACCGGAGTCTTCACGGTAGTCGGCGCTGAACCATTCGATGGGGTTGTTGCTGACAATGATAAACTGAGCATTGTGGTAGACGACCGCCTGGTTGAGCAGCGTGGCCTTGACATCCTCCTCGACGACGCTGATGCCGGCGGTGGTGCCGTAGGTGATACTCCCCCCCGGCGGCGTGGTTCGGACAACGACCGTGTCGAAGGAGCTCTCGGCGCTCACGCCGCTGACGCCGTTGGCCGGATCGTTGATGCACGTGGCCAGTCCGGCCGCGCCCAGAAAGATCCGGTTGGAGGGGTCGGTCGGGTTTCCGTGCGTGAAGACGACGCCATCGATCGTAACCTCGTCGCCGTAACTCGATGCTGCCAGATCGAATTTATAAAGCGTCTGGTCGGTTCCCGGCATATAGGGGTTGCCGATCAAATTCTTCAGATTACGGTTCACGGTATAGTACCCCATGTATTTGTCCAAGGGGTTGCGGATGTCGTCGTTGAACGGCGGATTCGACAGGTTGCTCCATTCATCGGCCCAATCCCATATGCCGTAGACGCTCTGAATGGCGGCGCCGTCGGCGTAGTCGCTCAGGCTGACGAAGCGACCCGTCCCGAAGATCACGATGTAGCCGTCACGGCCTGAGAGACAGTGGCGCATCACATCCGGCCGGGTCGTGATGGGCTGGCGGAATCCGGCATCGCCGGTGTCCCCGACGGCGGTAATCATGTTGCGCGCCTGAAACAGCGGTTTGGGCGTGGCCCCATCGAAAAAGGCCACGTCCCAGGCGCTGACATCGCCGTTGCGCAGATCAAACTTCCACATATTGCCGTGAAGATCGCCGGCATAGGCGTAATCCACGAGTCCATCCAGGTTGACATCCACGAGGGCCGGCGTGGACAGTCCGTTGCAGTCCGCAGCGCTGCCGGCCTGGGTATGAATCTTCAACGGCGGGTTGGTGCCGTCGTAAGGCGCCTTGCGCGACCCGTCGTTGTTGAGCGGCTGGACATAGAGCACCGCCTTTCCGCTCTTGCTGTCATAGCCGTTCCCCCATACGGCCACCCACCCCGCGTTCGACTTCACGATATAGGCCTGGCTAAAGCTGAAGCCCATGTCATCGTCGATAGGATCGGTGGACACGTTTTCAGGGTTCGACTTGGTTTGGGGGTACTCCCACTTGACGAGATTGGCCGCGTTGGTTTCGGCATCGAATGTGTCGATATCGAAGCTGCCGTCGGAAAACGCGCTGATATCGAGGCAGTAGTAGCCGCGTCCGCCCCGGCCGAGCCCGCCGATGAGCAGCGTCGTGCCCGTGGTACCGAGTTTGGTGATATAGGGATCGTTGTCCACGTAATATTTGTGGGCGTAGGGATCGTCCGCCAGATGCTTCAGGTTGGCGAACACGAGGTTGGGGATGTAGCTGAAAAGCTCGTCCCCGGTGTCTTCTCGGAGCACATGAAGCATACCGTCGTTGGCCCCCACGAAAACCACCCCGTCCGTGTCGATTTCCCAGCGGTAGGGAATCGGCGAGGCGTGCACCACGTCTCCCATCAAGCTGTCGCGCGCCCTGAACAACACGCCTTCCTGGGATTTGTCGCCGCGCAGAAAGTTGATCAGGCTGATCCGCGAGGCTTCGGTGGCCGCGAGCTGACCCTGCTGCTCACTGGAAAGGTTGCCGTTGGCAAAGCTGACCCCGGCACCGGTCTCAGGGTTGTAGGTGATGATCTTGCGGCTCGTCCAGGTCAGGGCGTCGATCTGATCGGCGGCCGACCAGTCCACGCGGTCCGTGAGGGAGCCGTCGGGCAGCGTGTCCTGAACGATCAGGCCGGTGTCCGGGTCGATGGGTTTGGCCACGACGTCGCCGGTCCAGTTGCGCGGCAGGTAGGTCGCCTGGTAGAGCGAGGTGTCATTGCGCAACTGCTGGGTGTTGACCGACACCGAAGAACCCGTGGCGGTGGTGTTCTTGATGCTCTGGGCCACGGCCTCGAGAGATCCCACCAGTTTCTCAGGGTTATCGGCCGTGAAAAACTTGCCACGGCCGTTGACGCTGGCGTGGTAGAGGTCGTCGATTTTCCGCGGCTGGTTGGTCGGCGCCGGCCAGGGCGAGGTGGAGGCCACCGTGTCCGAGGGAGCCGACGGCGGGCAGATCGGATCGGCGCAGGTCTCGTCGTCCGGATCGCACTTGGGCAGGCAGTTGGCGTAGTCATCCGGCGCGTAGTTGCCGGTGACGCCGAAGGCCACACCGTAGGTCACCAGGTGCTGATGAGTGGCCGTATTATAATCGTGCTTGGGCACCCAGTTCTGCACGCCTTCGTTGAGATCGTTCTCGTAGTAGTACATGGCGATATCCGCCAGGGTCGCCCGTGTGTCCCCTGAAGACGTCGGGTTTTCACCGGCGAAGATCCCCTTGTCGAACGTCGAGATATTGCCGTCGCGATCCAGCCCGTCGCTGTCCGCGTTCAGGCTGTAGAGATCGCCCTGCACCGTATTGTGGCCGCCATTGTAATAGCCGTCGGTCATGGCGATC
>CAYMAR010000434.1:0-2882 GCA_964388465.1 uncultured Desulfobacteraceae bacterium | reverse complement strand
GCCACTGGACTTGGCCTGCTCGGACTCGCGCGCCACAGCCTGTTCGGCGCGCATCAAGCGGTCGTTCAGCCGGGTGAAGCGCTTCTCATACTTGCGGCGCAGCTTTTCCACCTTGAGGTCGCGCTTTTCGCGCAGGGCCAGGGCCACCCGCCCCCGAAACTGGCCTTCGGGCTCATCCCAGGCGCTGGTCATCTTCAGCGCTTTGGCCTGGTGGAGAACGAGGGGGTGGTTCTGGCGGGCCCAGCGCAGAAGATCGCGCTGCCATTTGCTGAAGGCGCTCGAGCGTTTGGCGGCGGCCGGAAGCCGGTTGAAAGCGGCGCCCGCCGGCGGGGCGGTTTCCAGGGCTTCGGCATCGATTTCCGCCGCTGCGCTCCAGTCCACCGCGACCGGTCCGTCATCGATCAGAGTGGCCACGGCAATATGGCGAGAGACGTCCACGCCGTAGCGGGCGTGGCTGTAGCGCAAATCCAGACAGCCCAGCACGGCCGGCCGGTAGCAAAGACCATGACCGGCGCCCGAAGGGGCCAGGAAAAAGGTATCCACATTGGCGGGCGCCGTGGGGGCCGCCGCCGGCCGGTCGGCAACAGGCGGCGTGGAAGCCGGCGGGGAAAACACGTTTCTGTCCGCGCTGCTTTCGGCGCGAGCGTCCCCGACCAGGCGCTTGATCTGCGGTCGGGTCATGGGGCCGCTCAGGTAGGAGAGGGCCCAGCGCGTCTGGAAAACGGCCGGCTGGTTTTCGTGTACGTTGTGCAGCAGGAAAACCCGCTGGCCCAGCGCGGCCAGCACCGCCGCCATGGCCTGCCGGTCAAAGGCCTGGCCCGCGCGGGCGCCCTCCAGTCCCTCCAGCACGCGCGCTTTGTCGCGCTCGGTCTGGAGCCGTCCGATGAACCAGGTGCCCGTGTTGGCCAGCCCCTTGTAGTCCAGGTCGACCGGGTTCTGGGTCGCAAGCACCACCCCCAGCCCATAGGCCCGGGCCTGCTTGAGCAGGGTCAGCAGCGGACCTTTCGAAGGCGGGTTGGCCACCGGCGGGAAATAGCCGAAGATTTCATCCATGTAGAGGATGGCCCGCAGACTGCCAGTGCCCGGCTGGGTTCGCACCCAGCCCAGGACGGCATTGAGCAGCATGGAAACGAAAAACATGCGTTGGGCGTCGCTCAGGTGGCTGATCGCAAAGATCGAGGCGCGCGGTTGGCCCTCCGGGGTGTGGAGCAACTCGGCGATGTCGAGGGGCGGGCCCTCCATCCAGGCTTCGAAGCCGGGGGCCGCGAGCAGGTTGTTGAGGCGCAGGGCCAGGGTCATGCGCTCGCCGGCCGGAAAGAAGGTCTCCAGTTCCAGGACGCCGATGCGCTCGAAGGGCGGCGCCTGGATCGACTGGATCAGACCGGCCAGATCGAGCCCCCGGCCCGCCGACCAGGCGGTTTCGATGATGTTGGCGAGCAGGATGTGCTCGCGGCTGGCAATGGGGTCGGCCGCGATGCCCATGAGGGCCAGCAGGCTGGTGGCGGTGGACTGGATGCGGTCCCGCAGGAGGTCCAGATCCTCCAGGATGGCGGCGGGGGGCGGCGCGAACGAGCGCAGGACGTTGATCGGGCACCCCGTGCGGCTGCCCGGCGTGAAAACGGTGCATGCGGCCGCGGCCTTGAGACGGGCGATCCTTTCGGGTGACTGGTCCCATTCCGCCAGACCGCGGCGCCAGGCCTCGGCCTGGCGCGCGGCGAATTGCGGCACCGTCATGGCCTGGGCCGTCGCATCCTGGGGATTGATCCAGGGCTCGAAATCACGCGGGGCGAGATCGGGAAATTGCAACAGCAGGTTGGGCAGATCCCCCTTGGGGTCGATGGCGATCACCGGTATTCTGTCGATCAGGGCTTCTTCCAGAAGACCGATGCCCAGACCGGTCTTGCCGCTGCCGGTCATCCCGATGATTACGGCGTGGGTGGTCAGATCCTTGCTGTCGTAAAGCACGGGGTCGGGTTGCAGTGCGGCCGAGGCGAGGTCATACGCGCGCCCCAGATAGAAAGCGCCGAGTTTTTCGTAATGCGGTTGCATCCAGCCGGCCTCCTTTCCCGTCTTGGTCGGGGAGGCGCAAGGGACGCCGCCCGAAGGGACAATTCAGAGAATAACCGCAGCCTCACGGGCTGTCTGGCGGGTCGAGGCATCAGCTTAAACGCGTCGACGCGAATTGTAAACGACGAATCCGCATCCGTCGCGGCCGTCCGTTGCAAAGGACAGCCGGGCGTGCCGGCAAGATATTTCTTGCGGGAAACGGCGATGGTGGCGGCGGATGAGCGCTAAAGGTCGGCCGGGGGTCTCGGGGCCTGCGAGAGCAAAATCAAAAATCAGTCTAAATTGTATGGGAAAGTGGGAAAGAAGGGCGCCCCCTGCAGGTAAGGGCCCGTGAGGCACCGGGGCCGCCCGGTGGTTCAGCCGCCCCGAATCCACAACAGCTTGGCTGTGTTGCGGCCGGCCGAAATCAGTTCAAAGCGGACACCGCCGAGGCGAAAGCCTTCGCTGGCTTTGCGGCGCTCGATTTCCCGTCGGTAGGGGTAGTCGGGATCGAGTTCGCGGATAAAGACATCCAGCCGGAGCCTGCCGTTCTCGATGCCCCTGTAAACCACATCCACCTTGTCGAAGCGCGTCCTCACGTCTTTTCGCAAAACCACCTGCGACGGCTTGGCCCCGTCGACGGCGGCCGGCGGCGCCGTGACCATACCCTTGTTGCCGGCGTGGGCCCTGGCTTCGGAATCCATGGCGCTGGCCGTGACAAGGTAAAGACTGACGCCGAGCGTTACACCCGTCAAAATGAAAAAAATAACGGGCAGCCATTTGTATTTGGGTTCGTCGTCCATGGTGCTCATTGTATTTATCCGTCCAATTTTAAA
>CAYMAR010000433.1:0-2883 GCA_964388465.1 uncultured Desulfobacteraceae bacterium | reverse complement strand
AAGGAAGGGGCCGGAGGGAGGGAGGAACAGACCACGTCAGGGTACGTTCAATTTCCCGCTCGGTGCGCCGCGTCCTGTTAACCTGACGCTTTCCTTTGCGGGTGCGGGGAGTCGCCGGCCCCTTCCTGTTATGGATCGGCCGGCGTCGACGCCGTATGAGGGAGAGCACACGGGACGCGCCGACCGACCAATCGCATGGAGGGTTAACTTCCCATTTCAGGAACCGGGGCCGACGTCGGTTCGCGGCGCCCGTCGCCCTTGCCGCCGCCGAAGCCCGGGCTGGTCGTATAGGAGGAGACCTCGAAGTCCGGGTAGGCCGTACCGCCGTGCTCGACCATGTCCAGACCTTCCAGTTCCTCTTCCGGGGACACCCGCAGCCCAACGGTCATGTCGATCAGCTTGAACATTAGGTAGGCCGCCGGGAAAGTCCACAGGAAGGCGGCCCCGATGCCCACCAGCTGCACACCGACAACGGACAGCGAGAATCCGCCCATGTCAAAAAGGCCTGCTCCTAGAGTGCCCCAGGCACCGCAAACCCCGTGAACCGAAATAGCACCCACCGGGTCGTCGATTTTGATCTTGTCGAAGAACATGACGGAGAAAACCACCAGGACACCGGCCACGGCGCCGATCAGAATGGAACTCGTGGGCGAGACGTTGGCACATCCGGCGGTGATGCCCACCAGGCCGGCCAGCGCACCGTTGAGGCTCATGCCGACCTCGGGCTTGCCAAACTTGAACCAGGAAGTAAAGAGGGCGAACACGGCCCCGGCGGCGGCCGCCAGATTGGTGTTCACGAAGATCATGGCAATGCTTTTGTCGGCCGTGGTGGTGGAGCCGGGGTTGAATCCGAACCACCCCAGCCACAGAATGAAGACCCCCAGGGCCGCCAAGGGCATGTTGTGACCCAGGATCGGACGAATCCGGCCATCCTTGGTGTATTTACCGATACGCGGCCCGAGCACCATGGCCCCGGCCAAAGCGGCCCAGCCGCCCACCGAGTGCACCACGGTGGAGCCGGCGAAGTCAATAAACCCCATGCCCTCCAGCCATCCGCTGCCGTCGAGCAGGCTGCCCCAGGCCCAGCTGCCGAAAATGGGGTAGATGATGGCGCTCAGGATGGCGCTGTAGCAAAGATAGCCGACAAACTTGGTCCGCTCGGCCATGGCACCGGAGACGATGGTGGCCGCCGTGGCACAGAAAACCACCTGGAACATCCAGAAGGCCAGCACCCACTCTGTGCCTTCGCCGGTGAACCCGCTCAAAAAGAAGCCGGAGGTGCCGAACCATCCCGTGGCCGAAACGCCGAACATCAGCCCGAAGCCCACTGCCCAGAAAGCCAGTGTCCCCAGCGAAAAGTCCATCAGGTTCTTCATCAGGATGTTGACGGCGTTTTTCGCCCGCGTGAAGCCGCTCTCCACCATGGCGAACCCGGCCTGCATGAAGAATACCAGGGCGGCCGCCACGAGCGTCCAAAGGTAGTTGGCATGATCCTGCACCAGGTCGATGGCGGCCTTGTTGGACAGGGCCGTGGGAGGCTCATCGCCCGCCCAGCAGACAGCAGCACTCAACAATACGAACAACAGGATGGGTAAGAAGCGTTTCATGATCTGTTCCTCACTTCAGATTGAAAGTTAGCGATGACATATTGACAAATACGTTTACATCCTTTTCCATTTCGCTCCTGTGTACTGGCAAAGGTCGTGCCAGTAGCATCTCGCAACCATCATCCATCCCATCTACCTGTTATTTATGAACTTATCGGTCTATCTCCCTGCCAAGGAAACAATGAGGCCCTATCGCCTATAATTACATTTTTGTCTTTCAATTAAATTATTGGAACAATTTTGTCGTTTGTCTGCCAATTCGGTCGGCGCCATCCGGATTTCCGCTTCATTGGCGTCTGTCAGCCGACGGGTCTTGAACGACAAAACCCTTCCGGCAAACGCATGCCGGAAGGGTTTTGTTGAACCGTCCCGACGGGAGGCATCACCCGCCGGCGCCATTTAGCTTTAAATCATGAGGCTTTCTCCCAGGACTCGATGACCACGCCCTCTTCGACGTCTTCCCACCCGGTGATCATGGCCTTGGTGTGGGCCGTGATCGAATGCCCCGTGGTGATCATGTATAAATGAACGACCAGAAAGCTGAGAATGGCAAAGGCGCCGGCCATGTGGAGCAACGCCATCAGCTCCAGCGAAAACAACCCGCCGAGCCCCCAGGCCGTCCAATCGTTATAGCCCCAGTAGAGAAACCCCGTCAGCATCTGCACCGGCAGCAAGGCGGCCGCCAGGGCCAGGTAGGTCAGCCGCTGCACCGGGTTGTGCTTGGCCTCTTTCCGTTTGGGGAAAGGATGGGGTTCGCCCCTGAAAATGCCGATCAGATAGTAGCGGATGACCTCGAACATCTTCTTGGTGGTCGGCACATACTGTTTCCACTCGCCAGTGGTGTGCACCCAGAAGACAAAGAAGGCGAAGGCCACGAGCCAGGTCAGGCCGACCCAGTTGTGGATTTTAACCGCCTGCTCGAAGCCCAGCAGTTTGAACGTGCCATGGACCTCGAAACCGGTCACCAGCAGGACGGCGATCAGGGCGGCCTGCAGCCAGTGCCAGAACCGCTCGTAACGGGTATATAGGTAGATCGGAACCATTTTTTTCATGATGCCTCAAGACTCCTCTCGCTTGCCGTTTATCACGACGCGACCGATACCGTGGCAGAAAACACCGAAAAGCGAACCAGCCACCGCCACCCAGCCCAGCATGTCGAGCAGGCCGTTCCGATCGCGACCGGGCATGTAGATGCCGGCCACATTCTGCAGGCGGCCGTCGTCACGGGTGTGGCATTCGGTGCAGGCCAATGTCTTTTCCTTGGGCGCCACCATGT
>CAYMAR010000432.1:0-2891 GCA_964388465.1 uncultured Desulfobacteraceae bacterium | reverse complement strand
GGTCCTGGAGAACATCCCTCGAAAGACGGGCTGACCGGCCGGCGCCGCGGCGTGAGACGCGCTCGGGGTTCGGGGAACGATGGGTTTAAGGTTATGGGTGTCAGGAAAAACGGCACCAGGCATGAGGCTGAAACCCGAACACGGAGACCCATCGACTCGCGCCGGAAACATCCTGAACGCGGATTCAGATCTGCAGGACGCGGCCCAGGCAGCGATCGAGGGCCTGCAGGGCCTTGCACGCGGGCAATGCCCAAATGCTCCGGCCCGCCATGTCGCCGCGGCGGATCGCTTCCGACTCGGGTATCGTTCCGGCCGACCCGAGATCCGGCGGCAAGCTTGCGAGGAAAGCCGCCTCGGACGGCCGGACGCGGTTGATGATGACCCCCTGGTGGCGGTAGGCGATGGCCGATGCGGCCACCGACTGGATCGTCCGGCAGACGTTGATCCCTTTCAGGGACGTATCCGAAACGAGCAGCAGGTGGGTGACCGCCGCCATGACGCGGCGGTTGATCTGTTCGATGCCGGCTTCACCATCGATGACCACGTAATCGAACGACGCGGCCAGCTTGCCGATGATCGCCTTGAGCAGCATGTTGACCTGGCAGTAGCAGCCCTCGCCTTCGGGGCGTCCAATGGCCAGGAAGGCCAAATTGCGCTCCTCCGCCAGGGCGGCCATCACATCGTAGTCCAGCCGCCGCAGGATCTCGTCGGGCTCGCCCGATCGGCCGCTCCCGATGTCGCGCACCAGGTCGTTGCGGATCTGGTCGACGGTCTTCGTTACCGCCATCCCCAGGGAGGTGGCCAGGCCGACGGCCGGATCGGCATCGACGGCCAGGACCCGTGCATGGCGGCGGTCCATCAGCGCGCGGGTCAGCATGGCGCTGATGGTGGTTTTGCCGACCCCGCCCTTGCCGCACACGGCGATAACGGCCGGGCCCGTGTTTGTCTCGCTTGCGGTCCGGTCAATCATGCTTCTGCTTCTCCTCCAGGGCCTGGTGCATGGCGCGCAGCCCGTCCACCGCATCGCAGACCGGTGCGAAGGAACAGTCGCCGCAATCCAAATCCATGGCGGCGCTCATCCCGCTCATGGCCGTGATCACCTGGCGCACCCGGTCAGCCAGGGGCTGGAACGCCATGACGTCCGCCCGGCCCGAGGTCACCATGAGAACGTCCGCCCGGTCGACATAATCGAGGGCCGTGTAGGCCCCAATCAGGGCGTTGCCCAGGGTGCCGAGAGAGAAGCCGCCCGCCAGGGCCGCGTGGCTGACCCGGCCCCACTCCCGGTTGGACCGGGAGGCCGCACGCATCATATAGCCCTTGAGATCGATGGCGTAGCGCACCGCTTCCAGCTGGCGGTAGCGCACATAGGTGTTGTCCGCATCGAAGCCCCGGCCGTGAATCATGACCACCTTGGCCAGCGGCAGGCGCCGGCCCGTGGCCTCCGGCAGATCCGGCCCCACCAGCCAGGTGCGGCCGCCGTGGCCCGCCCCCCGGGATTCACGCCAGATCAGCGTTGCCAGCGATCCGTCCTCGGGATGGCCGAGTTCCACGGCGACATCCTGCCCGATCACCAGGTTGCGCTTCCCACCGGCGGGCCAGACGGCGTCGGCTTCGACCTCCAGTTGCCGGACGGCCTGACGGCGCCGGCGACCGGCCAGCCAGTCATCGATGAAGGCGAACTGTTCCGGGAACAAGTCCATGGTTCAATTGCCGTTGCCGGGGTCCGGGTTGGCCCCGGCGTTTGCGACCCTGCTTTGGGAAAGAAAGCCGCCTACCGCTCCGGCGCTCGTCCGGAAACGGCTTCGGCCGCCAGCAGAGCCGCCCCGAGGGCTCCGTTGACCTGGGGATCGACGGCGGTCAGTGCCTTGAGATCCGTGTCCAGGCCGGCCGCCAGGGCCGTAAAGACACCACTGTTCTTGGCCACCCCGCCGGTCATGGTCACATCGTTGGCGATCCCGATGCCCCGGGCCAGGGCCGCCACGCGATTGGCCATGGCCCGGTGCAGGGCGTCGACGATGTCGGCCACGGCCCGTCCTTCGTTCACCAAAGACACCACCTCGGTTTCCGCGAAAATGACGCACTGGTTCGAGATGCTGAGGGTTTCCGCCGCCTGCGCCCCGACGCGCCCCATGGCCTCGAGTTCGACCTCGAGGGCGTCGGCCATGATCTCCAGGAAGCGCCCCGTTCCCGAGGCGCACTTATCGTTGTAGGCGTAGCGGATAACGCGGCCGTCCGCATCCAGGCGGATGGCCTTGGCATCCTGGCCGCCGATATCGATGACCGTGCGGGTGTCGGGCGCATGCCACCACGCGCCCCGCGCATGGCAGGTAATCTCGGAAGCAACCCCGTCGGCAAAGGCGATCTGGTCTTTGCCGTAGCCCGTTCCCATGCAGAAGGCCAGTTCGCGGCGGGGCAAACCCGCCCGGTCCAGCGCCTGCCGCATGACGGCCTCGGCCGAATCAGCCGGGTGGGCCCGGGCCCGGATCACCGCCTGGGAGCGCACCGCGGCGCCGTCAAGGATCAGGGCCTTGGCGGTTAGGGAACCAACATCGATGCCGGCCACGCACATGTCAAATGCCTCCTGGGCGGTTGTCCGCGGCCAGCAGGGCCGCACCGATGGCGCCGGCCAGCTGGGGGTCGGCTTTGTGGACCTTGCGGATGCGCCGCCCGAGCAGTTTTTCCAGGGTCGCGGCCACGCCTGAATTTTTGGCCACCCCGCCGGTCATGACGACATCGCGCTCCGGCTTGACGGCATTGACCAGGATGGCCACCCGGTGGGCCATGGCCGCGTTGACACCCGCACCGATATCGGCGACGGGCACGCCCGCGTTCAGGTGTTTGATCACGTCGGCCTGGGCCCAGACCGTGCAGGTGGAGGCCAGGCGGATGGG
>CAYMAR010000431.1:0-2910 GCA_964388465.1 uncultured Desulfobacteraceae bacterium | reverse complement strand
CGACAGGAACGAACATTGAAATCTAAAAACAAACCCTCGGAATGCCCGTGGTGCGGATCGCATCGCATCGCCATCGTCCTTGGAGGGATGCCCGTTTACATTCCTGAAATGGAAAGTGAATTGGATAACGGCGAAACTAACATCGGCGGCGGTGCGAACGTCAGCAGCGAACCGAATTGGCAGTGCACCGAGTGCGGCGCCCAATTTTTTCGCGACATCGGCATCCCCGAGGATCAGCCGCCGGATCAAGCCTTTGGAGAATAGAATCCTGCGGATCAATCAAAGGTAGGCGCACATCCCCCCTTTCGCATCTTTTTCGGCTCAATTCACGGGCCGCAATCAACCCGGATCCCATTGCATCCATACCTTTCGCTCGCCGTCATCCGATGGGTCACGATCGAAACGCATCAATGTTTCCGGAGAAGCGTTTCACGACCTCGGTCTCAACGCAGCCGACCATGTCCTCCGGCGCGAGACCGTGCCGGCCGGTCTTGCGAAATCGGCCCGTTTGGGATAGAAGGCGTCGCCATTGAAGACCCGAGGAGCAATATCAGGCGGGGTTTGGAAATGAAAGTGATCAAAGTCGGTGGCGGCTGTTTGAAGGATTCGCGGACCATTGAGGAAATCGTCAGCCTCATGGCCGCACGCGGACGGGGCCATGTCTTCGTCGTATCCGCCCTGAACGGCATCACGGATCGTCTGCTTGACGGGATGACCGCGGCGCTGGAGAATGAAGCGGCCATCCCCCGATTGATGGAAAACCTCCGAATCCGCCATCACCGGGTGGCCCGCCGCATCCTCGGCGGTAAATCGCGGCTGAACGCCTACGGTCGCGATCTTGACGACGGCCTCAGCCGGCTTGAACGTTTTTTCTACGGCTTGAACTTTACGCGCGAGTCCACGCCAAGGCTGACGGATGTCATCAGCAGCTATGGCGAACGGCTGTCGGCCCAGCTTCTAACCGCGGCTCTGCGGAGCCGCGGCGTGGCGGCGGCGCACCGCCTGCCCCATGAGATCGGGCTGATAACCGACGGGAAATTCGGGGATGCCACGGCCGACCTCAAACAAACCGGCCGTAATTTCCAACGGCATCTCCTGCCCCTGTTGACGGAGGACAAGACGCTGATCCTCCCGGGCTTTTTTGGGTTGAGCCCGACCGGCGACATCACCACTTTCGGTCGCGGCGGCAGCGACTATGCGGCGGCCGTGGCGGCCGTCGCACTCGAGGCCGAAGTCCTCGAAATCTGGAAAGACACCGACGGTTTCATGAGCGCGGACCCGCGGATGGTACCGGAAGCCGACCTCATCCCGGTTCTCTCCTACGAAGAAGCCGCCGAGTTGGCCTATTTCGGCGCCCGCATCCTCCATCCCCGGACGGTGGAGCCGGTTCGCCGATGCAAGATGAAAATTATCATCAAAAACACCCTCGCCCCGGACGCCCCGGGTAGTGAAATTCGTGCCCGTAGCCCGCGAAGCGGTGCCATCGTCAAAAGTGTCGCCCACGACTGCGACATCGGCATCCTCAAGGTGCACGCCTCCGGTGTCGGCGCGCGCCCGGGCATTCTCGGTCAAGTGGCCACCGCCGTCGCCGAGCAGGGCATCAACATCAAGTCCGTGGTCACCTCCCAGACCTGCATCAGCCTTCTACTGGCAAGCGGGGATCTCGCAGGGGCCCGTGATGCACTGACCCGCATTCGCCCGAGGCCCTTCCGAAAAATCGAAACGCTGAAGAACGTGGCGCTGATCGGCATTGTCGGCGACGGCATTCAAAACCAACCGGGCGTCGCCGCCCGCTGCTTCTCCGCCGTGGCCAACTGCGGGGTCAATGTGGAGATGATATCCTTCGGCCCATCGAAGGCCGCACTTTATTTTCTGGTGCGCAAAAAGGAGTTGGACCGCGGCGTCAATGCCATCCACAGCACCTTTTTCGGCATCCCGCGCTGCCACCGGCCGCTTCAGCCACAGTGATTCCCAGCGGCCGGGACTTCGATTGACATCCCCCCCCATCTGGACTAAATGGAAACGCACGCATGGACACCCCCGGCGCGCATTGCGCCGTTCCAGCCGGCTTGCAGGCCAGTAGCTCGAATTGGTAGAGCATCGGACTCCAAATCCGAGGGTTGGGGGTTCGAATCCCTCCTGGCCTGCCAACGTCATCCCGATCGACGCCAAGCGTTCCCTGACCTCACCTCGACGGGCAATTTCACCCCAGAAAACCGAATGCCGCTTTGGAAAGCTTCGGCCCGTTGTCGATGACGGCAGTGGCATCCCAGCCGAGCGATACCCTTTGCGGGAAGCATTCGATGGCGATTGCCCTGACCACATACCCGGAAAGCGGATCGGGCGGTTTATGGCGTGTGGTACGTTTTGCGCGTACCGCGGGTGGTTGGGGGTCGGCACGGACGAGTGGCGATCACAGGCCGCGGACTCGATCAGCGACATCCGAGGCGTCGATCGCGAATCATTACAAGATTTACAATGATACCAATTTGTTGTCAGGTTCGGGCTTGTTGCAACCCCGACTATTTTGGGTTAAGATGCCGCTTATTCGCTTGGCCACCCCACGCGCTATTCGGCGGTCATCGTTTGTGACGATTCGAGGTGATGAATGCATAGGGTTTTGGTGCTAACCGGTTCGATGGTTTTTTTACTTTCCGCCTGGGTGTCCGTCGCCAGTGCCGATAAAACCCCCGACATTCAACTCGTCCGCGTTTTGAAAGCTGGGCGCTATGAGGCCAAACTCATCAAACGCCAGCCCGGCGGCAACCAGAAGATCCGCCGTAATCTCTACGAACGGTTCAAGTTTATCGAGGAGACCACCCGGATTCCGGCCATCAAGGGCTATCGTTTCGGCATGCGCTTCATCATTGTGGGCGAGCCGGCTTACAAGGAAATCGAACTTCGCGTCTT
>CAYMAR010000430.1:0-2910 GCA_964388465.1 uncultured Desulfobacteraceae bacterium | reverse complement strand
TTTTTGATTCTGGCGGTGTCCTGTGAAGACGGCGCGATGGCGCCATCCAACACCTTTCCGGATGAGGAATGGCCAACCGCGACACCCGAGGCCCAGGGCATGCGCTCGGGCGTGCTGGCCGATATGCTGGCGCATATCGAGGCGCGCAGCCTCCACATCGACAGCATCCTGATCGTGCGCAACGGCCACGTGGTCCTGGATGCGTATTTCTGGCCCTTTAAACGAGGGGAAAAACACATCATCCACTCCTGCACCAAGAGTGTCATGTCCGCCCTGATCGGGATCGCGATCGATCAAGGCGACATTCAAGGGGTCGACCAACCCATGACGGATTTTTTCCCGGATGCGACCTTTGCCAACCCGGATGCGCGCAAGGCGTCGATCACGCTGGAGAACCTGCTGACCATGACGTCCGGTATGGCGTGCCGGGATTCCTATCTCTACCGCTGGAAGGGCCTGATCGACATGCGGGCCAGCGCCGATTGGAGCCAATACGTCCTGGACCTGCCGATGGAGACGTCGCCGGGCGAACGGTTTGAATACTGCAACGGGGTCTCCCACCTGTTGTCGGTCATCATCCAGAACGCGACCGGGATGCGGACTTTGGCATTTGCCCGCCAGCATCTTTTCAAGCCCCTCGGCATCGAGGACGTCGGCTGGGACACGAGCCCGCAGGGCGTCGATATCGGGTGGGGCGAAATGCGATTGACGCCTCCTGACATGGCCCGGATCGGATGGCTGTACCTGAACCGGGGACGCTGGGCCGACAAGCAGATTGTGCCTGAGGCCTGGGTGGAAACCTCCACCCGCGGCCATGTCGACGCCACGCTGTTCGATCGCTACGGGTATCAATGGTGGGTCGCTAATGCGGGCTATTACGCGGCTGTGGGCTTCAAAGGGCAGCGCATCTTCGTCTTGCCGCGGAAGAACATGGTGGCCGTCTTTACCGGCGATCTCACCGGCAAGGAAAGCCTGATGGCGAAGAAACTGCTCCAGGATTTTATCATCCCGGCCGCCACCTCGTCCCAGCCCCTGCCCTCCAACGAAGCCGACCAGGACCGATTGGCCAGTCTGGCGGATCAAGCGGCCCAGGAGAAGACGGAAGGATTCACCTGGATTTCGAAGGCGGAGGGCGTGGCCCAGGATGGGGTCTTCACCCGCACCGCAGCGCCGGCGTTTTCATTTGCCTATCCACTCGGCAGCAAAAAATCGGGCCTCGACTTTCCCGGTCAGATCATGCGTATGAAGACCCTCAGCGACTTCGATTTTTCCGCCTATATTGGCGATATCCCCGCGGGGATCGCCCTGGAGGACTTCGGCCCGAGGGCCTATGCCCGGTCGCTTGCCAAGTTCGGGACCCAAATCCGGGTCATGTCCAACCAGGAACTCACGCTGCAATGCGGCACCCGGGCCTACCGCACCGACATCCAATGGATGGCGAATGATTTCTGGCCGATCACCACGTTGTTGGTGAGCGCCTATAAAGACGGGAAACTTGTCTGCCTGTCGGCCCATCCCTGGCACAGCCCGTACAATGCCGTGCCCATCGTGGAGAGTTTGCAATTCAACTAGCGGCGGGTCATCGGGTGGGCTATCGGGTGGCGCCGCCGCCGGAGGCTTTCATCAGGCGGGCGGCGTGCTGGATTCTAAAAAACGGTCCCTTCGAGGGCGCCGCACACGACGACCGCCAGGGCGCATCCAGCCGCCGCGTCGGTGGCCGCGCCTATTTCCCCCCAAAGGCTTCCTCGGCGATGGCGGTGACGGCATCGTCGTCGCTGAGGATGGCCTCCATCTTGCCCATGGTTACGGGAAGCTGGGTGTTGATAAAGAACTGCGCACTCCGGCGTTGCCCATCGTAGAAGGCGCGGTCCTTCTTCTTGGCCCCGGCGGCGATCCGCTCCCTGGCTACCGTGGCCCGCCACAGGAGCATCCAGGCCATGACCATGTCGCCGGTAGCCTCCATGAACGGACAGGCAAAAGCGAAGGCGACGGGCATCTGCTCGGACCGGAGGGTACCGGCCACGTGCTGGGCCACGGTCTTCAGCCGGCTGCTGGCGGACTTGACGCGAATCGCCAGATCCTTGAGTTCGTCGATGTCGCCGGCTGCCGCCACGGACCGGCCGATGTCGGCCAGCAGATTGCGGAAGGGCGCCCCCCCGCTGAGGGCCAGCTTCCGGCCGATCAGGTCCATGGCCTGGATGCCGTTGGTGCCCTCGTAGATCTGGGTGATTTTGCAGTCGCGCAGCAGCTGTTCCTGGGGATATTCCCGCGTGTAGCCGTAGCCGCCGAAGACCTGGACGCCGTGATTGCACATTTCATAGGACTTGTCGGTGACGTAGCCCTTGGCGATGGGAATCAGAAGATCGATCAGCCCCTGATAGCGGGCCTGCGCCTCGCTGCCGCGATGGACGTACGCCAGATCCTCAAGGAAAGCGACGTAGAGGAGGAGGCTGCGCATGCCCTCGGTATAGGCCTTCATGGTCAGGAGCATGCGGCGCACGTCCGGGTGGCGGATGATGGCCGCCGGCTCTGCGTCGCCGCCCGGCGGCCGGCCCTGGATGCGCTCGCGGGCGTAGTTGAGCGCATTGAGATAGGCGGCCGAGGCACACCCGAAGCCCTGCATGCCGACCCCCAGGCGGGCTTCGTTCATCATCACGAACATGGCGGCCATGCCCTTGTTTTCCTCACCCAGGAGCAGCCCCCGGCATACTCCCTTGCTCCCCAGCGCCATCGAGCAGGTGGCGCTGCCGTGGATGCCCATCTTTTCTTCCAGCCCGGTGCAGACGATGTCGTTGCGCGCCCCCAAGCGGCCGTCGTCTTCGACCCAGTACTTGGGCACCAGAAAGAGGGTGATGCCCTTGGTGCCCTGGGGCGCGCCTTCGATGCGGGCCAGGACTGGGTGGATGATGT
>CAYMAR010000429.1:0-2911 GCA_964388465.1 uncultured Desulfobacteraceae bacterium | reverse complement strand
CCGGATTTGATGACTGCCGGAGCCTGGGACGCCCTGGCCGAGACCGCCAAATGGGCCTGGATCTGGGCGCATGGACACACCCTGCGCGAAGTCGATGTTCAACTGTTGGTGCGCGGTACGGACGGGAAAGAGCGGCGAATGCTGGTAACCATTCCCCGCAGCATCGGCTGGAGCCGCGGCATCTCGGCCTACCTTGGCGGTGTGCGGGAACAACTGCCGTGGATGCGCCCGGGCGCAGAGCAGGCGCACCCCGCCGGCACTGCCGCCGCGCCGCCCAAGGAACTGACCGGCATCATTATTACGCCGTCTTTCGGCAAGGGCGTCGCCTATCTGCGCGACCTGCGGATCGACGATACGGATTTTCTCTTTACCACGTACTGGCGCATCTTTGACTTCGGCGACTGGCTTGGCCCCGTCGGAACCGGTACACCGCGCCTGCCGCTGACCTCGCTCTTGGTCCGAGCCAGGGACGGATTGGCGCACAGAGGTGTCGACAGTTACCGCGTAACCAATACGTTTGACAACTTCAAGATCCTTCCCGCAGGCAACTACCAAGTGGACATTGAAGTTCGCGATCGCTATCAGGGAGGGGTGGTTTTTGCAGAGTCAAAGCAGGTCGAGCTGAATCCTGACGACATCCCCGGCTCTTTCAACCACTACTTTGAGTTACCGGGAAAACCGGGGACCTATTGGCTGGATGCCACAATCTGGGACGATGCCGGAAAATACGTGTCCGGACGGCGACTACAGTATGTTGTTTCACCTCCGGAGATCAAAGATGCCGGGGCCACCGCGAATGCGTTCCAGCTCAACGAGCAGCCGCGCCTGAACCCTGTCGGGAATGCCCTGATCGCGCTCGACAGCGGCCAACCGGATCATATTTTCGACGCCCCGGCGACGGCACGCGTCACCGCGCGGTTCCGCGCGCCGCAACGACCCGCCAACGCGCTGCGTTGTGAATGGACCATCGAATCGCCCCAGCTTCCGGAGCCGGTGCAGGGCGGCCAGGCGCTCGCAAGCGGTGGCAAAGCCCAGGATATTGTCATCGAATGCCCGGCGCGGGAGGTTAGCGCCTGCTACGACCTGACCGTGCGCGTGTTCGACGGTGACGTCCTGCTGGATCGGGAATTGCTACGGATCGGTCGGCGCGTGCCGGAACCAACCGTAGAGAAGTCCGGGACGTTGCCGGACTACCGGCAGGTGCTGTTTCCCGGGCCGACCGTCGGTCTGGGCGCGCCGCATATTCACCATCCGGCCAGACAGGGCGCCAAACCACCGACGGCCGCGGAGCAAGCGCGGTTGTTCGAGCAGTCGCTTGATCAGGCGAAGGAAATTGTCGGTGCCGATCTGGCCCTGGTCCGGGTCTCCATGTCCTGGCCGGAGTTCGAACCGCTGCCCGGGCTCTATTGTTTTGACAAGCTCGAGCGACGCCTCGCCCCGGCCCGTGCGAAAGGGGTGCGTATGGTGGTCGATATTACAACCCATAAAAGCAATCCGCTGTGGATGCCTTACGAACTAATGCGCGGCCAGTACGGCCTCGAGCGTCACGGCGCCGAGCGCGGACGGCGCGATCATGCCGCGTCCCAGATATATTCTATTTGGAGCCCCGTTTACGAAAAGGCCCTGCAGGGCATATATACGGCGCTTGGCCGGCGTTTTGCCGGCGACTCCTCGGTGGTGGGCTATCACTCATGGACAAGCCAGGCGGTCTGGGACGGTTACGGCGTGATCTCGGACTACTCACCCTGGGCGCGCCAGGCCTTTGCCGGATTCCTGCGCGACCACCGCGGACTGTCACTGAAGCAGGTCAATACCCGCTACGGCACCACCTGGAAATCGTGGGACGAGGTGCGACTGCCCCAAGCTGAGTTGAAGGGAAAGGGCACAGACCTGTCGCCGGCCTGGCAGGACTTCAGCGCGTTCAAGCAGCAGAGCGTTCGCCACGGACTGTTTGACCTGTGCGCAAACGTATTGCGAAAGCTTGGCGACTCGAGGCCGGTCTCCTTCTACCACGAAAACTACGGCGGCAATATGGACGAGTACTGGGCCGACTGCGTGCGGCTCGGGGTGGTGCCCATGGCGGGCGTGGGCAACTCGCCAACCGGAGAATACATGCACCACGTCCGCGCCGCGCTCTATGGCAGTGTCTACAGCCATGAGCCGCACTCGGCCTACTTCCACCCGAGCGGGCGGAATGCCATGCACATTGTCGACGATGTCTTTTCGGGCACATTCGCCGCCGGTGGTCATGGCGGCATGATGTTCTTCTACTATCAGCCCTGGCAGGTGGCCGCCAATCCGAACCTGTGGGAGCGGGTTGCCGGGCACATCGACGCCCTGCGCGAGCGCGGCGCCTCGCGCCTGCCCCCGTTCGAGATGGCCATTTATCTTCCCGCCAATACGGACCGTTTTGGCGCCCGTCGTTTCGGCAGCTATCCGCACATGGGCATGTGCCTGGCCTGGGAAGCCCTGCACCGCGAACGTCTCCTGCCGGGGGTCCTCACGCGCTTCGCGCCTTCTCAAGCCTGGGACGGACTCAAACTGGTCTGCGTCGAGGATTGCGGCATCATGTCGCAGGAACAAATCGAATACCTGGTGCGTCACGTGCGCGAGGGCGGGAAGCTCTTCCTTGCCAGCGAGGAAGGCCGGCGCGTCTTGGACGAACCGGCAGCGGACTTCGCACTGCTGCGGGCGCTCGGGTTCCCGGAAAACCACGGGCTGGACTATGATACCAAGGGCCGGGCCGAGATCGCACTGCGGCCGCCGTTCTTCACCGACCGCAAGACGCTGCATCTGCGCACCGGCGCGCCGACGGCGGACATCGTCTTGCCCGAGGGCGCGGAGGTGCTCGGGACTTTTGCCGACGGCCGCCCCGGCGTGGTCAAGTGGTCCTATGGCCAAGGCGAAGTCG
>CAYMAR010000428.1:0-2937 GCA_964388465.1 uncultured Desulfobacteraceae bacterium | reverse complement strand
CCCACGCTGGCCGATTACTGGCCGCCCTTTGCGAGTACGGCCTGGCACCTCTACAAACCTCCGGCAGAAGAACCAAGGGTGGCTACACCCGGCACCTACCGGTGGCGCGGGCTCTGGCATCCCGGACTGTCGCTCGAATACAAGCACTCGTTCTATCCGATCAAGAAACATGGCATGGCCTGGATTACGCCCGACAAGACCGGCGGCTGGCTGGGCGATCACGCACCGCCGCAGACCCTCGTCCGCACGGGCGACACAATGTGGGTCGGGACATTCTGCGAAGGCGGAAATGCCATCCTGGAAGCGGACCTCGACATGAGGAAACTCTGGGGCGAGGCCCGGCTCCACCTCGCCTGCCCCAAGGTGCTCGCGGCTGACGGCGACGCCGTCTACTTCATCGAGCAGGGCGGCTGGTTAGGGTTCGGCGGACAACAGATGGCGATGATCCGCGTCGATCGGAAGACGCGCGAGGCCAAGCGGATCCTGTCGATCGCCAAAGACGATAACTCTGCCGGCTTCAAGAACGTCCGGGGCTTCGTCGTGCGAGGAACGACGGCGTATATCGCCGACCGCGACGCAAACCAGCTCGTGGTTGTCGATCTCGCTGCCAATCTTGCGGGTAAGGGTGAAGCCGTGTCCATCACCAAACGGATCCCGCTCCCGCAGCCGGGACGCCTGCGCGTCTACGACGCCAATCGCCTGGCGTGCGTCAGCGCAAATCAGGTTGTGTGGATCGATCTGCAAGGCGATGCAATCACGCCA
Organism: uncultured Desulfobacteraceae bacterium; assembly: GCA_964388465.1. Lineage (GTDB taxonomy): Bacteria > Desulfobacterota > Desulfobacteria > Desulfobacterales > UBA5852 > JABZFP01. The sequence goes on along the minus strand of CAYMAR010000428.1, from coordinate 2,175 downwards.
GCGGTCACCGGACTCGAGTCGCCCATGGGGTTGGCTGTGGATACTGCCGGCAACTTCTATGTCGGCGAAGAGGCGCCACTGCATCAGGTGAAAGTCTTCTCGCCTGAGGGAAAGCTGTTGCGCACCATCGGCAAGCCGGGTCCGCATGTCATCGGCGCCTTCGATATGGACAATCTCGAAAGTCCCGTCGGCGTGGAAGTCGATGCCAACGGCAACGTCTGGGTTGCGGAATGCAATGACGAGTTGAAGCGCACCAGCGTCTGGGGCAGGGACGGACACTGTATCAACCAGGTGCTCGGCCCCACAGTCTATGGCGGCGGCGGCGACGTCGACCCGCTGGACGAAAATCGCTTCTTCTATAACGGGAAAGAACTCCGCCGCGATCCCGCGACCGGAGAGATTCGTCTGGTCAACATCATCTGGCGCAATGACGACCGGCGCTTTGATCGCTTCGTCCCCAAGTCGACTCCGCACAACTTCGGCGGTCCGTCCCCGGCGTATCCCTTCCATCGCAACGGCAAGCTCTTCTTCCGCATGTGGGGCGGATGGGGGCTCGGATCCGTGACCACACTGTTCGTCTATGATCGCGATCAGGTCCGCCCGGTCGCCGCCGCGGGAAAGGCTCCGGGCTGGCTCGCCGAACGCTTCAAGAAGGAGAAGGACAGCAGCTTTGCCTGGACGGATCGCAATGACGACGGCGAGGTGCAGGACGACGAAGTGGAATTCGGCAAGATCGCCGGCGGCGCCGTCTGGGGCGTACGCATGAACGAGAACTTCGACCTGTCCTTCTCCACAGTACAAGGGCCGTTCGGCGTTTCCTTCTTCCATCCCGAATCGTCTACCCCCCGGGGCTATCCCGTCTATCGGTTACCCACGGAATTCAAGATGGTGCCGAACTTCACAACCCGCGATCCCAGCACGGTGCAGGCCGTGTTCAATGATGCCAGGGGCAACGCCATCGCCATCGCGCCGTGGCTGATCAGCGTCAGTCCGGAGGGCAAGGTCAACTGGCGCTACAAGTGTCGTTGGCCCGGGCTCCATGCGGGGCTCTCCTCCTCATCGACGGGAGCGGAGCCGGGTGTGCTCGTTGCGCCTATCCGGTTCTACGGCTCGGCGCAGGTTTCGGATGCGCTGGGTGAAGTCTTCTGCATCGGCTCCAACTATGGCGCCACCGATCTCTTCACTACTGACGGCCTCTATGTCGGTCGGGCTTTCCTCGACTCCCGACGCGGCGATGCGTGGTCCTTCAACCGGCCGCCGACACCGGAGCAGATCAAGAACGTATCGCTCTCCCAGGAGCACTTCGGCGGGACCTTCCAACGCGTCCGCGCGGCCGACGGTACGATGCACGACCGTTATGTCGTTGGGGCCAACAGTCCGGCGGCGACGGTTGTGGAGTTGCACGGGCTCGATCGCGTCCTGCGTTTCCCGGAGACACGATTTACCGTGACCGAGAAGCAGTGGTCGCAGGCCGAGGAGATCCGGCAGCGACGCGCCGTCGAAGCCAAAGAAGAGAAGCGCCTTACCGTGCGCAAACTCGCCGATATCACCATTGATGGCAAAGCATCGGATTGGCCGGAAGAGCGCGCGGACGGCTTTGCCCTGGGACACGATGACAAGATGCTCTACGTCCTCTATCAAGGCCGTGATGACCGCGCCGTATTCCAGAATGCAGCCACGCGCAGCAACTTCGTCGAAGCCTTCATTCACGGTGATGTCGTGGACGTCATGCTGCAGACCAACCCGAAACTAAAGTCCGACCGGAACGACGCCGGCGTGGGTGACATTCGTCTCAGCTTTGCTCTGGTGGACGGCCGGCCGACAGCCATTCTGTACGACTACGTTGTGCCCGGTACGCCTGCCGGCTCACGCTTGGCGTTCTCATCCTGGCAGACCATCTTCATCGACAAGGTGAGCATCCTCGATGGCGCACGCGTTGCCGTGACGCGCGAAGGCGACAACTACACTTTGGAGGCTGCCGTGCCGCTGGACGCCATCCACCTGCAGCTCACGCCGGGCATGACGCTTTCCGGCGATGTCGGGCGCGTGCTGTCGGACCAGTCCGGCACCACACGAGTGGATCGCATCTACTGGAGCAATCCCAACACCCGAACGGTCAAGGACCTTCCCACCGAAGCCCGTCTCCAACCCAACCTCTGGGGCACGTTCCTCTTC
>CAYMAR010000427.1:0-2947 GCA_964388465.1 uncultured Desulfobacteraceae bacterium | reverse complement strand
GCCCTCGAGGCCATTCCGACGAGCGAATACCCCCTGCCCGCCAAGCGCGCGGCCAACTCCCGACTGGACAGCAGCAAATTCGAACGGGTTTTCGGCCTGCAGACCGGCGCATGGGAGGACGGGGTCCGGGCAGTCGTTTCAGCCTGGCTGGAATCCCGGATTATTGAACCCCCGGAATGATTTTTCCTCGTTGTGTCTTATTATTTTAAATAAATTTGTTCCCTGCATGCCCTCAATTGGGACATGAATCGACGAAATCATGAGGAGCTACCCCATGAACGGCTTTTTCATTCGCTGGCTCATTCTCGGTTTTTCAATCAGCGCGGCCGCCTACTTGATGGACGGCATTCACGTGAGCGGTGTCCTCTCCGCCTTTGCCGCCGCGGCCATGCTGGGCATCCTGAACGCGGTCTTTCGACCGATCGCCCTGATCCTCACCCTGCCGATCAACATCCTATCGTTCGGCCTGTTTACATTCGTCATCAATGCTGCCATGCTCAAAATGGCATCTTCGCTTATTCCAGGCTTTGATGTCATCGGCTTCTGGTCCGCCGTATTTGGCTCTCTCCTAATCAGTATCGTCAGTTTCGTCATCAATGCATTCATCAGCGACCGCGGTTCGGTCGAATACATCGAGCTGCGTCACAAGGGCGGTGACCGCTGGGAGGCTTAGAACGTGCGGGAGCGGGCTTGATCCGATGAACCGATACGATGCCCTCAGAATTCTGGGCCTCGACCCCGAGGCCACCTTGGACGAGGTCCGGCGCGCCTACCGCGAGCAGGTCAACCTCTGGCACCCGGATCGTTATTCGGAAAACTCCGCACTCAAGGCGATGGCCCTGAAAAACGTTCAGGATGCCAACCGGGCCTGGACTTACCTGCGCACCCGGCTGCCCCAGTCGGCGCCGGCCCCCAAAAAGCCGACGCTCAGATACCCGGCAGGCCGCAGCAGCCAACCGACTCCGGAATTTGTTATCCCATCGACCCGCAAAATTACCCTGAACGAAATGTTGCGGCTGAATGTTTACATGCTCAAGCCTCTGATCGCGCGAATCACAGAATGGCCCATCAAGGCTCTTGCCGGCTGGTTGCGGGATGATCCCAATCGCGACTTTCGCCCCTGGTATCGCTATTCGCACAACGTCGGCAAAGGATCATCCAATGGTCGCAAACCCAGCTTCGGCCGGACCCTCGAAGATGTCATGAACAAGCTGGGCACAAGCACGCGACCCCCCATTTCGATGGCAAGGCCGCCTGGAAAAACCCGATCAGCGGCGTCTGCCAAATCCGCGCCAAAGTTCGAATACCGTGACGGCGAGGCCATCGGTGCGATCGACCCGGTTAAACGCCGTCGGAAATCATGATGGCCGGTGTCTTCACCCCGGCAATAAAAATTCTGGATAGGATATGCCTCCTCTTAATCGATGTTATCTTATCGGACTGGTTATTCTCCTGCCCCTAACCCTCAGCCTGACCGCCTGTTCGGCCAAGCGGCCGGTCCTCTACCCCAATGCCCATTATTACGCCGTCGGACAAGCCACGGCCGAAGGCGATATCGAGCAATGCATGCAACTCGCGCGGACCCACGGCGCTGATACGGATCGTTCGGAACGGGTCGCTAAAAACACGGCTGGCGGCGCGGCCGTTGGGGGGGCGACCGGTGCGGCCGCAGGAGCCGTGTGGGGAAGTGCCGGACGCGGCGCCGCCGCCGGTGCCGCCGGCGGGGCCGCCGCCGCCATGACCCGCAGCATGCTCAATTCCGGCGAACCAGGACAGGTATTTCGCCGTTTTGTCGAAAAGTGCTTGCGGGACAAGGGATATGCCCCGATTGGCTGGCGGTGAGATAGGATAAGGGTTCAAGGATACAAGGGGTCGAGGATTCGAGGGTAAACTGAGAGAATCCAAGGGGTCGAGGGTCATAGGGTCAAGACGGAAAAGCGAGGGCTGCTGAACAAAGATGTAAACGAAGTCGAAAGAATGCTTAAGGCACTGATCAAATCACTAAAAAACCAATCTTAACAACCTCCCAAAGATTCTTGACCCTTATCAGTTCCCCTCGCCCCCTATCAGCTAATTGCAGTACCCCTCATCAACCCGCAAATCCCCCTTCGCAATCGCCTCGTGCACGAGCTGGTCGCAGCGCTCGTTCCAAACATTCCCGGCATGCCCCTTGACCCATTTCAAGCGGACGTTTTTTTTCTCCAGTAGGGGCAGCAACCGTTTCCACAGGTCGATGTTGAGCGCCGGCTCACCGTTGGCCTTCTTCCAGCCCCGCCTCTGCCAGGCGCGGGCCCAACCTTTGTTGACCGCATCCACCAGATAGCGGGAATCACTGTGGAGAACAATCGGCTTGTCTTCGCCCAGGGATTCCAGGGCGGTTATGCAACCCATCATCTCCATTCGGTTGTTGGTGGTCCTTTGGTAGCCGCCGCACATTTCCTGCCGCTGCCCGTCCGGTTTTAAAATGACCACCCCATAGCCGCCCGGCCCGGGATTGCCCACGGCCCCGCCATCCGTGAAAACCTGTGTGGCATCGTCGTCGATCTCCGGATCTTCCCTCTTCTCTTCATATTGTGATAGCATAAAGCGTTCGGCCTCCGAACGGCTGCCAAAGCCCTTGTACTCGGCACCCGGAAATCCCACCACCTGAACTTGGGCGCCGTCAGGCCCAAACCATTGTGTGTAGATGCTTGGTTTCTTACCCTTGCGAACGGCGTAGTATTTCTTCTTTCCCACGTTGCATTCCTTTCCGGCAGCATCGTCGTTGCCGAACATCTTTCATCCAAGCCCACCCACCCATCTATTGACGTTGATATACGCAATTTCTGGTGAATTGTTGAATGTTTAGATCAAATTCAAACATATAGATACCTTTTGTTTAGCGCATCGTCGATAAAGGGGCAATGTGAGGCCCCGCCATGCCCGCCATGCGAGGTTTTCAAACCGT
>CAYMAR010000426.1:0-2953 GCA_964388465.1 uncultured Desulfobacteraceae bacterium | reverse complement strand
GCCGTAAGCGATCGGCGGTGTGCCGATGCGGTTGACGTCGATGCCGCCTTCGGCACGGGAAATGCGGTTGGCCTGGATCGGGGCGAAGACGACGTCAGCGGGATGAAGGCGCGGTAAAATGACGCGAACCGGCAGGGCGCCTTCCTGCCGATTAGGATCCCCGGCAATCGGGTCGGTCGGAACAATATCATAGCGGATCGGGGGCATCGCTCACCTCGAAGGCGTGGTCGGGATGGGATACATTTTATCCGCTTTGCCCGGGATACACAACTCCGACTCCCATGCGGGGCATCCGGAGCCTGGCAACAATAGCATCGACGGCGGGCATGTTTATTTACAACGACGACTTTTTCTGTTACGGCCCCGGCATTCATGGCGATCACCGCCACGGATGACCATGAACGTGTTGTAGCGGTTACCTAACGAGTCAGGCTATGCGGATCTTATCCGTCTCGGATGTCATCGATCCCCAGCTCTACCCCCGAGCCGACAAAGAACGCTTGGGGCCTATCGACCTGGTGCTGGGCTGCGGTGATCTGCCCCCGGAATATCTGAGCTACCTGACGAACGCGTTCGATGTCCCCCTGTTTTACGTCAAGGGAAACCATGACATCCGTTATCGGGACAATGCGCCCCTTGGCTGCTGCAATATCCATGAACGGGTCGTGTTGTTTCGTGGGCTCAAGCTCATGGGGCTGGAAGGCTCCATGTGGTACAACGGCGGACCCTACCAGTACACCGAGAAGCAAATGGCCCGGATGGTGCGGCGCATGCGTCCGGTGGCCTGGTGGCGGGGCGGGGTCGACATCGTTATCACCCATGCGCCGCCACGGGGGATACATGATGGTACGGACCTATGCCATCGCGGGTTTGAGTGCTATCGACGGTTGATCCAGAGCTACCGGCCGGCCTATTTTATCCACGGTCACATCCACCGGCGCTTTGACCGTTCGGCGGATCGGAAGACGCGTGCCGCCGGCACGACGATCGTCAACACCTATGGACACAGTATTCTGGAATTCGACCATGCCAGACTGGATCAAAAAACTAAGGGAAAGCCCGGCATCCAAAGATCCCGCGAATACCGTCAAAAACTTCAAGGATGACCAGCAGCGTCAGGCGGCCTACGACAGCCGGGTGCGGGGTGTGCGAACGGTGGCCCTCGGCCGGATCGTCGGCAGCGTCGGCCGTTATCAAGATTTCGACAGCCAGTTCCGTCTCAAACGACGGCAGCCGTCCGAACGGTTGCAGCGCATCAAGCAAGCCATGCGCGAGGGACGCGTGCTGCCGCCGGTCAAGCTCTACCAGATCAAGGACGATTATTACGTTCTCGACGGCAACCACCGGATTGCCGCGGCCAAAGAATTGAAACACGACGAAATCAGGGCGCATATCGTCGAGTTTGTCCCCTCGGGAAACAGCCTGCAGGATCTCCTTTATCGCGAACGGGCCGATTTCGCCGATCGTACGCAACTACCGGGCGAGATTCGGTTGACCGAGTTGGGCCAGTATGCCAATCTGCTTGAGCAGATCGAGCGCCACCAGGCGCACCTGCAAAAGGAGGAGGGGCGTTCCTGCGACCTTGTAGAGGCCGCCGGCGACTGGTTTCGGAGCATCTATCGCCCCCTTCAGACCATCGTTCGCCGGGGGCGGCTGATCGAGGCTTTCACCGAACGCACGCTGGACGACCTGTGCGCCTACATTGCGCACCACCAATGGCAGGCCAGTCGCGAGCGCCGCTACGGCATCGGGATCGACAAACTCATACCCAAGGACATGGAGGTCTTTCGCAGCCAAATGGCGGAATTGAGGGAAAGTGACTACCCGGAAATGCAGCGCGGCATCACCGCATTCATTCTGATGAGAGTCCAGGCCAAGCGGGAATACAAGATTGTCGAGAAGCTATTCGAACTGGAGGAGGTTGTCGAGGTACATTCCGTCCACGGGGAAGTCGACCTGCTCGTTAAAATTGTGCTGACGCGGGATCTGCTGAGTTCGGACGCCGAGATCATTTCGCAGTTCGTTCATGAAAACGTACGTCAACTCAACGGGGTCATCAGCACCCAGACGCTGATTCCCGGTTTTTCGAAAATGAAAAGCTGAGGGTTTTACTTGCCTTTGCCCGTCGGAGAGGTTAATTTCTCACCACGTTGGGTGTCAACCTGCCAATTCCGGCCTTCCTTTGGGATCACCGTGTTAGCCGCTTGCTCTCAGATTTGGCCCGAAGATACGCGTCGCGCACGACGCACCGTCCGCCGCCGTTTTGACGACGGGGGGCTAAAGCCGTTGGTGAGGGCCCTATTCGCAGGATCGATCAAGCTCGAAGTTGTTTTTCATCCACTTATCAAGGAGACCTACTGATGTTATCAACCATGAACCGCTGGACAAGCGTGTTTCTGACGATTTTGCTTGCGGCGGGCATTGCGGCCGCTCAGGATCAGACCCCGGCGCCACCCTCGGTGGCCACGGTCAACGGTGTTCCCATTTCTCAGGCGGATTTCAATTTCGAATTTCAACAAACGATCGGTCAGATGGCCCAGCAGGGACGAACGGTCGGCGAAGAAAACATGCCGATGGTTCGTCAGGGCGTCATCGACCGCATGATCGAGGAGGAGCTGCTGTTTCAGGACACGCAGGCCCAGGGCATCGAGATCGCTGATGAGCGCGTGTCCCAGGAATTGGCGCGTGTCAAAGCGCGGTTTGGCAGCCAAGAGGAATTCCAGAACGCCCTGAGCGCACTCAAAATTACCGAAGACGATCTCAAGCGCAAAATACGTCGCGGCCTGGCCATTCGGCAACGGATCGGCCAACTGGTAGCCGACGTCACGGTGACGGATGCGGAAATGGAATCTTTTTACGAGCAGAATACCGGCATGTTCCAGACACCGGAGCAGATTCAGGCCAGCCATATTCTGATCAAGGTGGCACCGGAGGCGGACGATACCACCAAAGA
>CAYMAR010000425.1:0-2953 GCA_964388465.1 uncultured Desulfobacteraceae bacterium | reverse complement strand
CCGCATTTTTTTTGATATTCCAAAACTTTAGTAAAAAAAATTGCTTGCAGGCCTAGGGTCAGTATGGTAGTCAAATTTGGCCAGTTTGCCGCGCCCTGCCTCGCCAACTTACATACGAAGGAATGGACCGCCTATGACTTCGGAGAAAGATTTTAAGCTGATTCTAAGCGTGGCCGTTATCCTCTTTCTGGTCGGCGTTCTCTGCTTCGCCGCCTTCCCCATCAAATCCCCCCAAATCCCCAACCGCATTCAGTATCGCAGCGCCACCGGCAATGCCCTTTTCGAACATATCGAGCACAACACGGGGTATGACGTCGGATGCCTCGAGTGTCATCATCACTACGCCGAGGACCGCGAAGACGAGGAGCAGCTCGCCTGCGGTGCCTGCCACCCCCAGGAACCCGGTAAGGCCACCGATCCCGAAGTGTGCAGCGAATGCCACGACGAAGAGTACTACGAGGATACGGAAATGGTGGCCCGTACACCGGCGGTCCACAGTCAATGCCAAGAGTGCCATGCCGGCATCGGCGCCGGCCCGCTCGAATGCGCTGAATGCCATCTGATGTAACGGCGGGCCGTCCCGTTGTCCTATTCCGCTCAGCGAAGCGTGCACAAAAGGGTTAGACCATGATGAGACAGTTGCAAAACCAATCGGGAGCATCCGTGTTTCAGTATGCGCTCTTGCCGCAAGCCCCCCTGCCGGCCGAAACCATCGCCGGCAACGGCAAGGCCACCCTGCTGATCGAAGAAATGTTGGAAAAACGGTCACAGGTGGACCTGACGGAGGGAGACATCGTCCAGACTGGCCAGAAACTGGCCCCTTTCAAAACCAGCGACGCCTATGTCATTTCGAGCGTCACCGGCAAGATCAGCGCCATCTACCCCTATCCGGGCGATTTCGGCAAAAATTTCACGGCCGTCGACATCGAGGTCGGCGACGACCAGATGGCCGCCCCCATCGAAGATCTGGAGCCGACCCTGGAAGTCCTTCAGGCCTATTTTGCAGACGCCCCCGGCAAACCGCCGCTTCACCTTCTGGGCCATCCCGACCGAACGATTCACACCATCGTGGTGAGCGGCGTGGATACCGACCTGCTGGTCTCCACCAACCAGTACGCCATTCGAACCGAAATCCACGCCATCGCCAAAGGCATCGAGGTGCTCAAGGCGGCCGCCGCGCCGGAAAAAGTGGCCATCGCCGTGCCGCGCGACCTGATCGCGGGTTTCGGCCACACCGGTGCCGACGAACTCAAGGCCGTCCCGCCGGACTACCCCTCGGCCCAGCCCAAACTGGTGCTGTACCATGCCTTCGGCGTCGAGGTGCCGGCGGAGAAAAGCTGCGCGGACGTGGGATATGCCTTCTTCAGCGCCGAATCGGTGGCCGCCATCGGCAAAGCCTATGAAACGGGGCAGATGCCGGTTGAAAAACTGGTGACCCTGATCGACAAACAGGGCCGCGTGAAAGTTGTCACCGCACGGCTGGGAACGCCGGTGGGCGCCATCTTGACGGCGGCGGGCATCGCGACCGGCGACCGCGATCGCCTCATCCTGGGGGGCCCCATGACCGGCACGGCCATTTACGACGAGAAACTGGTGGTGCGCGCCGATACCGACGCCGTGATGGTTCAGGATGCCGCCGACGTCACCCTGGTCTCGGATTATTCCTGCATCAACTGCGGCGAATGCGTGCGCGCCTGCCCGACCCGGATCCAGGTCAACATGCTGGTCCGCTTTTTGGAAGCCGGCCAGTACGAGGACGGCGCCGAGCTCTACGATCTCCATTCCTGTGTCGACTGTGGTCTCTGCAGTTATGTCTGCGTGGCCCGCATTCCCATCTACCAATATATCCGCCTGGCCAAATACGAATTGGCCCGGGTGAGCGCGGTAGCGGAGGCGTCTGATGAGTCGTAAAAAAATGTTTATCGTCTCGCATGCCCCTTTCTGGCATAACGGGAGCAACATTCAGGAACGCTGCTACGGGATGATCTGGGCGGCCATGCCGGCTGTCGCGCTGGGCATCGTCCAGTACGGATTGCCCGCCGTGGGCGTGATCTGCCTGTCGATCGCCACGGCCGTCCTGGCGGAGTACCTCATGAACCGCGCCACCAAGCGCACGGTCACCATCGCCGACGGCAACGCCGCCCTGTTGGGTCTGTTGTTCGCCATGCTGATTCCGGCCACCACACCCTGGTGGGTGGTCATGGTGGGCACCCTGCTCGCGGTGGTCATCGGTCTGCACGTTTTCGGCGGATTGGGCGCCAATCCCTTTCACCCGGTGGTGGTTTCCATGATGATGCTGACCGTTTCCTGGCCGGCATTCATGGATTTCGACGCCGCTCTCGTGAACTACGAATTCACGTTCAAGGCCGCCTTTCCGCTGACCCTCTCCAAAAACCTGGGTGCGGCCGCGGTGGCCGATTTTTCGACGCTCGATCTTCTTCTGGGGCGCCAGATCGGCGGCATCGGCAGCACCTTCGGGTTGGGGTTGATCGCCGGCGGCGTTTACCTGATCGCCAAACGCTATATCCGCTGGGAAATTTGCCTGTCTTTTCTGGCCAGCCTTTTCCTGACCGCGCTGGCCTTCCATCTGTCCGATCCCGTGCGTTTCGCCGGGCCGATGTTCCACCTGCTGACCGGTTATACCCTGATCGGGGCCTTCTTCCTCCTGCCGGAAAGCGCCTCCTCGCCGGTCAACCCGATCCCCATGTTGATCTACGGCGCTGCGGCCGGCGTACTGACCATGCTGATCCGCAATATCGGCAGCTATCACGACGGCGTTCTGCTGGCCGTCCTGCTGGTGAATCTCATCAATCCGCTGCTGGACAAAATCAGACCGAAAGCACTGGGAAGGGTGGCGTAATATGGGTGAAATGATCAAAATGGTGATCGTGCTGACCATCCTGAGTTCACTCTCGGGCGGGGTGCTGGCCTATGTCAAGGAGAGCACCCAGGA
>CAYMAR010000424.1:0-2955 GCA_964388465.1 uncultured Desulfobacteraceae bacterium | reverse complement strand
GCATTGTGTTGATGGTCGCGGTGCTGGCCAGCGGCTACGGGCTGGCCAGCAGCATGAACTCCGGCAGTTTTCTGACGGGGCTGCAAAAATTCTTCGACTATCCCGGTGAAATTGTGCGGGAGGCCTGGGACGCCGGCGGGGGGTTCTTTGGGCTGGTGATCCAATTTATCCCGGCCCTCGTCGAGACCCTGAACATCGCTGGGGCAGCAACCCTGGTGGGCGGCGCCGCGGCCGTGGTCCTGGCTTTTCTGGGCTCCGGCAACCTGGGCGTCAAACCGCCGGTGGTGGTTCCCATCGTCCGGCGGATCATGGACAGCATGCGGGCCTTTCCCGAACTGATCATTGCGCTGTTTCTGATTTTTATCCTGGGGTCCAGCCCGGTGCCGGCCATGATTGCGGTGGCCTTCCACACGGCCGGGGCTCTGGGCAAACTGTTTTCCGAGGTCAACGAGAACGCGGATGCCGATCCCGTGGAAGGCCTCGAATCCTGCGGGGCCAATTGGCTGCAGCGCATGCGCTTCGGGGTGCTGCCGCAGGTCCTGCCGAACTATCTGAGCTATTTCATGCTGCGCTTTGAAATCAACGTCCGTGCCTCGGCCATCCTGGGGTTTGTCGGGGCCGGCGGCATCGGCACCGAGCTGCGCCGCACCATCGGATGGGGCCAGGGCGCCGGTGACGAGACCGCAGCCCTGTTTTTCCTGTTGATCCTGTCCATCTTCGTGATCGATCAGCTTTCATCGTTCATGCGCCAGCGACTGGTGTCCGGCAAGGCCGGCGATTAGGGGAGGTCCATGATGTCGGGAAGTTCCATGACCATCGACGCCCGCAAGCCCCGGACAACCGGTTTAGGTGTCTACCACGCCGTGCGCCGCAACAGCCTGATGATCATGGCCGGAACGTTGGCGGTGGCCGCCTATCTGGCCTACGTCGGCGTGGCGTTCGATGTGCCCGGACTGATCGCCAAATCCCAACCCATGCGGGCCACGCTGCTGGCAACGGATGCCGTGGCCCACAAGGTGCACGTCACCCAGTTTTTCCGGGGCGACACAGACACCGTCGTGGCCGTGGAAGGCGAGCGCACGGCAACCTACGACGCGCCGCCGGAATGGGTCCAGATCTCCGACGATGCCACCGTCGTCGATCTGGGCGAGGGGTATCGGGTCGAAATCAAGAACAAGCAGCTCGTCATGCAAACCCCGGATTACGGGCCGGTTCGGGTAACGCTGACCGGCAGGGGGGTCGAAACCCACTTGCCGGAGGGCCAATCCCCCCCGGAATGGCTCAGGGCCACGCCGGCCAAATTCGATGCCCGCCCGACCATCGGCCGGCGCATCCAGATGTCCCGCACCCGTGTGGAGGTCCACCGCTATTTCATGGGCTGGGAGAACTTCTTCTTTCCCTTCCGTTCGGAACTCACCGCCTATTCCCCATGGGAAATCATTCAGCTGGCATTCAGCCCGGAACGCCTTCAGGCGGATTTGCCGAACTGGAAACTGATCGGGCATACTTTCTGGACCAACCCGGACTGGCAGCATGGCCATGTGTTCAAAGCGCTGCTGGAAACCTTTCTCATGGCCGTTTTGGGAACCGTCACGGCCGGCCTGGTGGGACTGCCCCTGGCGGTTCTGGCGGCGTCCAATTTTACGCCGTCCCAGCTCCTGCGTTTGGCCGTGCGCCGGCTGTTCGATTTCCTGCGCGGCATCGACATGCTCATCTGGTCGCTGATTTTTATCCGTTCTTTTGGGCTCGGCCCCCTGACCGGTGCCCTGGCGATCGCCTTCACGGACACGGGCTCGCTGGGCAAGCTGTTTTCCGAAGCCCTCGAGGGGGTCAACAAGCAGCAGATGGAAGGCGTGCGGGCCACGGGCGCCAATCGCTGGCAGTTCTACCGGTTTGGCGTCATCCCGCAGATTATCCCGGTATTCATCTCGCAATGCCTGTACTACCTGGAATCCAACGTCCGTTCGGCCACCATCATCGGCGCCCTGGGCGCCGGCGGCATCGGCCTGATGCTGGTGGAAACCATGAACACCCAGCGGGACTGGGAAAACACCCTCTACCTGATCGTTCTGACGATTGGTCTGGTGATGCTGATGGACACCCTTTCGGGCAAGCTGCGCAAGCGCCTGATTGAGGGCCGCCAGCACCGTCAGGGCCGGTAGCATGGAATAAACGCCAACGCGTAAAGAGGTTTATCATGATTGTCAAAAAACTGACCAAACATTTTGGGACGGTAACGGCGGTGGATGCGGTCTCGTTTTCCATCGATACGCCGCAGATGGTCGGGGTCATCGGCCCGTCCGGCGCCGGCAAGTCCACCATGCTGCGGATGATCAACCGGCTGACCGAGGCCAGTCAAGGCAGTATCCGCGTAAACGGGACGGATATTCTGGCGCTCAAAGGTAACGAGAAAAGGCGCTGGCAGCGGGATTGCGCCATGATTTTTCAGCAGTTCAACCTGGTGCCCCGCCTGGATGTGGTCACCAATGTCCTTTTGGGCCGGCTCAACGGCCACGGCACCCTGAAGAGCCTTTTCAGTATTTTCGGCCGACCGCTGGTTGAAGAGGCCCTGGCGGCCCTCGACCGGCTCGGCATCGCCGACCAGGCCCTGCAGCGGGCCGAAACCCTGTCCGGTGGCCAGCAGCAGCGGGTGGCCATTGCGCGGGCCCTCATGCAGAAACCCAAAATGGTGCTGGCGGATGAGCCGATTGCCTCCCTGGACCCGTTGAGCGCGGAAAAAGTGATGACCTCCCTGCGGGAAATCCGCACCCGGGACCAGCTCACCGTGATTTGCAACCTCCATACCCTGGACACGGCCCGGACCTATTGCGACCGGGTCATCGGCATGCACAAAGGCCGTATCGTGTTCGATGATGCGCCCGCCAAGCTGACCCCCGACGTGGTCCGGGCGATTTACGGCGCGGACCATGAACTGGACGAATCCGTGACCTCGAC
>CAYMAR010000423.1:0-2977 GCA_964388465.1 uncultured Desulfobacteraceae bacterium | reverse complement strand
AGCTCTTCCATGCGGTACATGTGCCAGTGGTCGTGCATCAGGATGTGCCGGGCCAGGATGTAGAGGGAATATAGGGTGTACTCCGGGTGGCGGCCGTTTTTCTGCCAGGTGATGTCGTCGACGGATTCGAGCAGGTCCACCTGTTTGACGCGGTAGGCGTTGAAGGCCTCGAAAGCCGCGGCCATTTCCACGACCGGCGGGCGCTCCTCGGCCTCGTCTTGACCGGGAATGTAGGGCGTAAACGCGGGCTGGTCTTCACGCATGAAGCGCAAAATCCGCTCCAGCAGCATGGGTTGAACATGGGACAGATGGCTCACGTGCTCGGCGATGCTCCAGCAGCCGGCGGCACGGATGCGGTCGAGATGCTCGGCGGGAATGGTCCGCACGAAGGCCTCCAGAATCCGCCCGGAGCGCCGCAGGCCTTCCAGGATATCGTTTCGATCGGGCATGCGTTCAAATCCTCCCTGAGTAAGATTTCTATCGCTTTGAAAAACGGACGATAAAAAAAACGCCATGCTCAAGATTTTGACCGCATCATTTTACCATCGCGGTATGCTGCAAGGAGAACCTATTCTTGCTCCGCAATGGCCGCCACCTCCGCCCCCGTGACCCGCAGCAGCTCCGCAGCCGTCAGTCTGAGCATGGCATCCAGCGCCCCGCCGCCGCCGTAGACCGTATCGAGCGCCGTCACAGCCGGGTCCACCAGGGTTTTCAGCGGCAGGCGGTGGCCGAAAGGCGGCATGCTGCCCACCACGTAGCCTGTCAGCGCCAGGGCCTGAGCGGCCGAAGCGAACTTGACCCGTTTCCGTCCGATCCCCAGATGGCCGGCCAGTTGTTTGCGGTCCACCCGGGCCGTGCCGTTGTTGATCACGAGCAGCGGCTCGCCGTCCACCAGGAAGAGCAGGGATTTGATGATCTGGATGGTGTCCACACCCAGCACCCGGGCCGCATCCTCGACCGTAGCGGTGTGCGCATCCAGCGGCAGGATGGTGGCCGTGATGGCGTTCGCATCGATAAATTGCTGGAGATCTTCGCGTGTCAGGGGATCGGGCATTGTTTTGCTCCGTGGGCCGCACTTCGCCCGTCGTTTGCTACCGAATGGCTGGTTCAGATTTCGTTTCGCACCGGGGCCGCCCGCGCGGCAAAGCGTTTCACCATGCCCGGGGCCGCGTGGTCGTAGATCGGCGCCACCGCCCGCCGTCGAAGCCGGGGGGGGAACCGCTCCGGATCGACATGCAGTATGGCGCGGCGCATCGGGTCCGCGACTCTCGTCGGGATTTCAACCCGCGCCGGCGTTACGGCCATCACGCCCACCGCCTTGGGTTTTTTTGTGGGCACCACCGTTAACAGGTTGCGGCGGCCATTGCAATCAAGACCGCCTGCGCGCGGCCCGTCGGATTGACATCCGACACTTGTTTTTATAGGTTGCGCCATTTCGGGGCGCTCCCGGAAACAGAGAGACCCTTTGGACGCCGGTAATTTTAGGGAGAACAAATGGGCATCTATCGCAATTGGTTTCTGGCCAGCCGGCCCTGGTCGTTTACCATGACCGCCATATCGGTGTCGGTCGGCAGCGCGCTGGCCGCGCTGGATGGTCCTTTCGATTGGCCGCTCGGTTTGCTGGCCCTTCTGAGTGCGGTCCTGCTGCACGCGGCCACCAACCTGATCAACGACTATTACGATGTCATCAACGGTGTCGACTCGATCGAGGCCGCCACCGCCCAGTATCGCCCGCATCCCCTGGTGGAGGGCCTGATTCCGGTGGCGCACGTTCGCTGGGTGGCCTATGGGCTTTTCCTTTCGGCCGCCGCAATCGGTCTCTACCTGACCGTGGTCTGCGGGCGTGTCGTCCTGATCATCGGTCTGGTGGGGTTGCTGGCCGGCCTGACCTACACGGCACCGCCGCTCAAATACAAGTATGTCGCTCTGGGGGAGGTGTCCGTATTTATCATGTGGGGCCCGCTCATGGTCGAGGGCGCTTATTTCGTGCAGCGCCAGAGCCTGAGCGCCCAGGCGCTCTGGGTGTCGTTGCCCTTCGGGGCCCTGGTGGCCCTGGTACTCCTGGCGAACAATATCCGTGATATCGAACACGACCGCCGCCGCGGCATCCGTACGCTGGCCATCGTGTTGGGACGCCGATTTGGGTTGAATGCCTATCGATCGCTGATAATCCTGGCCTACGCCGGCATTCTGGCACTGGCCTTGACCGGTGTGTTGACCATGTGGGTTCTGATCATCTTTGTATCGCTGCCCCTGGCCATCCGGTTGTTGCGCCAGATGGGCCGGGCGATCCCCGCCAACGCCGATGCCCTGACCGCCAAGCTGGATACGGCCTTCGGGCTGCTGCTGGTGGTTTCGCTGATCATCGAGGGCTTGGCCGGATGAAAAACGTGCGTGTGGATCCGCGGGCCGTCTGGGCCACGGTCGGCCTGGCCGCCGTGCTTTGGTTTGTCACCTTTTTTCTGACATGGTCCAATTTCTGGATCAAGATCAGCTGTTCGGCCGCTCTGCTGGCCCTATTGTCCTTCAAGTTGCAGCCTGATTACCGCAACCAGCTGCGCTTCAACCGCAAAGCGCTCATGCAGGGACTGGTTTCGGCCGCGGCGCTTTACGGTATTTTCTGGCTGGGCAAAATCGTGGCCACCGCCATCTTCCCCTTCGCCGCCCATCAGATCGGTGCGATCTACGGCAAAGGCGCTAATATTCCGCTGCCCGTGGTGTTTGCATTACTCCTGTTGGTCACCGGACCCTGTGAGGAGATTTACTGGCGGGGGTTTCTGCAGCGGCAGCTGATGCTGCGCTACGGCCACCGGCGTGGCTGGATGATTGGCACCGCCATCTATGCCGGTGTTCATATCTGGTCCTTCAATTTCATGCTCATCGGAGCCGCCGCGGTGGCCGGGGCTTTCTGGGGTCTGCTGTATTGGCGCTGGCAGCGCCTGGCGCCGGTCATCGTATCCCATGCCCTGTGGAGTGC
>CAYMAR010000422.1:0-2983 GCA_964388465.1 uncultured Desulfobacteraceae bacterium | reverse complement strand
GTTCGATGTGGATATCGCTGGCGCGTGCCTTGGCGGACTGGGAAATAATATTGTTTACCAACCGGATGATAGGGGCATCGCTGGTTTCATCCAGTAGATCGGCCGTGACCGTGATATTCAGGGAGCCATCGGACTCGTCGTTTTCCATGTCTTGGACCAGCTGTTCCGCTGAATCCTGCCTGAGGTCATAGGCCAGGTTGATGGCGTTGATGATCTGCTGACGGGATGCCAGGGCGAGTTCATAGTTCCGGATGCCGAGCAGGTGGACCAAGTCATCCAGTTGATGCACGCAGCCGGGATCACCCATGACAATCAGGCAATCCGCCCCGTTCTCTTCGCCGTTTCCTTGGCAGGGGCCCAGCGGCATCAAGGCGTATTTTTTCAGAAAGTGGATGGGAATCTTGTCCGTAAAGCGGTTGTCGATGTTTTCGATGGGCATCTGGGCCAGGACGGGCAAAGCGAAGGCTTCGGCGTAGAGGGCTAAAAGCTGATCCTCGCTTAGAAGGTTCTTGCGGAGCAGGTAGTCTGCCAAGGGTTCCTTTTTCAGCGCCGCCTGCCGCCGGCTTGCGGTGATGTCTTCTTCGCTGAAATTGAATTTCGATTTGAGGAGATGATTTACTGGCTGCATCGTCCGTCCTTTGCTGCCGAGGTCGGCCCTACGGCGCCGTCGCCTCGTTATTCAACCGGTCGGGCGCTTTGATGGCTGTTTCATCGTCCGGGTAGAGTTTGATGCTTTCGGCCTTGTTCACGATACTGTCACGCACCGTTTCGATTTGTTCCGACTTCTTTCTGTAAAGTTCTTCGGCCTCTTGAGTGCTTTTCACGACAACCGGCGACAGGAAGACATACAGGTTGGTCTTGACGGTCTGCTTGCCCTCGGATTTGAACAGCCAACCCAGCAAGGGGATGTCCCCCAGAAAGGGCACTTTCCATTCGTTGACGCTGACCTGGTTTTCGATCAGGCCACCGAGCACGATCGTGCTTTCGTTTGCGACCAGGACCGTGGTGTCGATCGTGCGTTTCAGCGTCGTAGGCCGGGATACGAGCTCCCCCGATTCGACCACGCTGATCTCATGCGAAAGATTCAAACGAATCATGTTGCCCTGGCTGATTTGGGGGGTGATGATCAGGGTCGTGCCCACATCGCGATACTCGAAGGAATTGAAGGTGTCGTTGTCGCTGGTGGAAACCGTCGTCTGGTAGGGGATGTTCCGGCCGACCACGATTTTGGCCTCCTCGTTATCCAGGGTCAGCAACTGGGGTGTTGAGATAATGGTGGTCTCCCGGTCCTCACGGAAGTAGTTGATCACGGCCTGCAGGTTGCGAAAAGTTACCCCGGCGATATTGATCTCCTCGGTAAAGATGCCCAGGGAGGCGCCCTGAGGAAACGACGGGCCGTCGGGATCGACCAGATCGCCGAGGCTGCCGCTGTTTTCGTCACCGCCCTGAAAGCCGCCGCCGAAAACGGTATCTTTGCCGTCGATGGTGGTGCTTCCGAGCGCCCGCCAGTCGGTGCCGAATTCAAGCTGTTTGCCGGAGTCGACTTCCATAATCAGGGATTCGATATAGACCATGGTGCGGGGGACGTCGAGCCCGTCGACGATTTCGGAAATGGCCAGATAGTCGTCCTTTTGACAGAAGGTGATCAGGCTGTTGGTTTCGGGGTCGGAGGTGATGCGGATGCTATCATCGGCCAGCAGGGGCAGCTTGCCCTTTTCGGTGGGTGCGCCGCCCCCGCTACCCTGGAGATCGGTTAGAATTTTGGCGATGTTTTCGGCCTTGGCATATTCCAGATAGCGTACGTGCACTTTTTCTTTACTGCGCGGAACCTTCTGGTCGAGCAATTCGACGAGCGCCCTTACGCGTTTGGTATCGTTTTCATTGCCCACCACGATGATCGTGTTCGTGCGCTCGTCGCTGATGACCCGGATCTGCCTTTCGGCGGACCCTTTTTTGCGTTTAATTACATCGGCGAAGATGGTTTTGAGAATTTTCTCCGTATCGACCGCTTCAGCGTTTTCCATCGGGATCAGGGCGATTTCCTGGCCGATACCGGTCACGTCGATCGTTTTCATGATGCGCAGCAGCCGGCTGATATTGGACTGGACATCGGTAACGATCAGCGTGTTGGTAGGCGCATAGGCCAGGATGACGCTGCTCTTGGAGACCAGCGGCGTAAAAAGCTTCTTGAGCTCGTTGGCATCGGCATAACTCAAGGGGATGATCTGGGTGATGACCTTGTCGTTGACGCCATCGAAATCACTCCGAAAACGGGTTTCGATGTTGCGCGTGCGCGCATCGGGCATGGGCACGATTTTGGTGATTTCACCCGACTCCACGATGGTGAAACCGTGAACCTCGAGAACCGATGCGAATACCCGGTAGGCTTCGTCCACCGATATCTGGGACGGCGAGATGATCGTGACCTTGCCCTTGACGCGCTGATCGACGATAAAATTCTTCCCCGTGATTTCGCTGATGAATTTGATGAAGAGATGAATGTCCACATCATTGAAATCGATGGATACGCGTTGATTGGCGGCCAGCTTGGCCCCCTTCAGGTCGGGTGCCCGGTCTTGGGCCACGCTCGGCAGGGGGGAGAGACAAAATGCGGCAGCCATCAGAACGTGAAGGGCTGATCTCATCAAGGCCGTATGGGCTAAGCATTCCATGGCGCTTCCATTCAACTCCTCATTCAAATTTAAAGTCATATCGGCGTTCGCGACCGCGGCGTTTGAAATTTAGTTGCATCGCATCGCCGGCCGACAGTTCCGTCAGCGGTATGATAATGTCTTCCAGGCTACTTATCGGTTCTTCATTGATGTTCATGACGACATCGCCGTTGCGGATACCGAGTCGCCGCAAAGGCGAAGAGGGCGTGATCCGGTTGAGGATCAAACCGCTGCTGCCATCATCGCCCTTGAACGGGGCGGCGGACGCATAAGTGCTCCAGTCTTCCGGATCTTCCGAGATCGTTCCCAGC
>CAYMAR010000421.1:0-2992 GCA_964388465.1 uncultured Desulfobacteraceae bacterium | reverse complement strand
GGGATACGGCATCCCAAGGGAGAACCAGAACATCCGCTGGGCCAGTTCCAGATGACGCCGTTGACCGCCCCGATGATCGTGGAGATCAAAACGGCCGGTATCACCATGCGGATGGAATTCCAGAAGAATCCCCGGATGCCCTCGTTGGTCACCCCGATGGTGGCGTAGCCCCAGGCCTTGAGCCAGGGCTCCAGCGTGGGTTGCTGGGGCAGGGCGATGAGGGTACCCGTGCGGATTTCATCCATGGTCTTGATGGAGGTGATGAACATGACGAGGAACGGGGCCAGAAAATAGACGACAAACAGCAGCAGCACACCGTAGATAAAAACCCGCTGGGCCCATTCCGAAGGCGGTTTGTGAATGGCCTCAGGCATGCCGTTTCCTCCTCAGCTCGGAGTACAGGTAGGGCACGATCACGGCCATGACCATGGCGAACATCATCATAGCACTGGCCGCCCCCATGGCCAGACGCCCCCGTGTAAACGCGTAAGCGTACATGAATGTGGCCGGAAGATCGGACGAATAGCCCGGACCGCCGCGGGTCAGCACCACCACGAGATCGAAGCTTTTAATGGCGATGTGGGTCAGGATGATGAAGGAACTGAAGAAAACGGGCCGCAGACTGGGGATGATGATTTTCCAATAGATGCGTCTCAAGCCGGCACCGTCCACCTGCGCGGCCTTGATGATACTGTCGTCGATGCCGCGCAGCCCGGCCAGAAACATGGCCATCACGAATCCCGTGGATTGCCACACGGCGGCGATGACCACGCAGTAGATCGACATCTCCGATGTGACCAGCCAGTCGAAGGTGAAGGAAGACCACCCTATCTCCCGCACCAGACGTTCGATGCCCAGCCCCGGGTTCAGGATCCACTTCCAGGCGGTTCCCGTGACCACGAAAGACAAGGCCAGCGGATAGAGATAAATCGTCCGCAGCGCGCCTTCGATGCGAATTTTCTGATCGAGAAAGATGGCCAAGAGCAGCCCGAATACCGTACACAGGCCAATGAACAGACCGCCATAGACCAGCAGGTTGCGGCAGGCCACCCACCAGCGTTCGATGCGCCACAATTTGGCGTACTGGGCCAGCCCGACAAAATCGTAGGTCGGCAGGAAAGTGGACTTGGTCATGGATATATAGAGGGTCCACAGGATGAAGCCGTAGATGAAGATGATCATGACCACGAAACTCGGGGCCACGACCACCTTGGGCAGTGCGGACTCCAGCATGGAAGACCATGAAGCTTGTCGGGTTTCGGTGCGCATGGCTTGGGCGGCCTCCCGGCCGATCCGCTGTACCGCAACGGGCGCGCCGGGTGGTTTAAGGATCGATCTACATCTTGGCTTCGCTGACGGCCGCCGCCAGTTTTTGGGCGGCATCCTGCGGCGACATGTCGGAATTGTAGAAGTTGGTCACCACGTCGAACATGGCCCCGCGAACGGCGGGCGACACCGCCATTTCATGGGCCATGCTGGGCATCAGGCCGCCGGTCTTGGCCGTCGCCGCAAAATCTTCCATCGATTGGACCGCCACGGCATCGAAGGGTTCCTCGGAGATGCCGGAGCGAACCGGTATGGACCCTTTGTTGACGTTGAACACCACCTGGAAGTCGGGGGACAGTATCAGGCGGGCCATGGCCTTCTGGGCTTTTTGGGCGTCCGCATCCTTGACTTCGAACATGATGAAGGAGTCCACGTTAAACAGGAAGGCGTTTCCCGTGCCGGGAACGGTCAGGGCGTCATAATCCTGGCCGGGCACCTTACCGGCGGCCGTGAATTCGCCTTTGGCCCAATCGCCCATGAACTGCATGCCGGCCTCGCCTTTGATCACCATGGCCGTGGCGAGATTCCAGTCACGACCCGGGGCGTTCCTGTCGGTATATTTTTTGATTTTCCTGAAGATCTCGAAAACTTCGACCATTTTGGAGCTGGCCAGCGCCTTTTCATCCGCCTGCACCATCGTTTGCATATAGAATTCCGGTCCGCCGACACCGGAAACAATGGATTCCCAGGCCGTGGCTTCCTGCCAGGGCTGCCCCCCGAAAGCAACGGGAATCATGCCGGCTTTTTGGATTTTTTCGCAGGCCGCGAAAAATTCATCCCAGGTCTCAGGGTATTGGGCACCGGCCTTCTTAAATACCATGGGATTGCACCACATCCAGTTGATGCGGTGCACGTTTACCGGAACGGCCACCCATTGACCGTCGGATTTCATGATGTCGGCCACCACCTTGGGCACCAGTTTGTCCCAGCTCTCGGCTTTCGCGACGTCATCCAGATTCGTCAGCACCCCGAGATCGGCCCATTCCTGGATCTGGGGACCTTTGACCTGCGCGGCGGTAGGGGGGTTTCCGGACACGGCGCGCGATTTGAGGGCGGTCATGGCGTTGGCCCCGGCCCCGCCGGCAACGGCGAAGTCTTTCCAGGTATGCCCTTCGGTTTTAAGCATTTTCTGCAGTTGCTGAACGGCCGCCGCTTCGCCTCCCGAAGTCCACCAGTGCAGGACTTCGACCTCACCGGCCCAGGCCGCCGTGGTCACGACGCAGATCGCGAGAACGATTGCGACGCCTCTAAAAAAACGTTTGCCGCGCATTTGCCCCCTCCTTTGCTAACGTTAAAATTTTTGCGGAAAAAAGATACAGCCAAAGGCTGATGGAAACCCAATACGGCCTGAGGACCGACCGTCGAACCCGGATATTTCAGTGCGCCGTGCGAAGGCATTACGGGTGACGCCGTAGTCGTTCTACGGCGAGCCCGTGATAACAAAGTCAATGGACTCATCAGGGAGCGCCCGCCGGGTGCAATATGGGCTCCGATTTTCGGACCAACATCCGGGTGCCCATGGCGCCATGGCAGCGATTGCCAATCATAAGTCCAACACCCTGATATTTTATGGAATGACTCAACATGTCGACAAAATTTCATGAAATATTCGGGGTTGCGAAACCCTGGCTGCAAGCGCCTTGGACATGCCACCGCTTGCACACTA
>CAYMAR010000420.1:0-2994 GCA_964388465.1 uncultured Desulfobacteraceae bacterium | reverse complement strand
CATGTGGGGGACGCAACCCAACTACTTGCGGAAATGATTCGGGTCACGAAACCCGGAGGATATATTGTTGTTGCGGATACAGATCATTCCACACACGGCACTTCGGCGGACAACGATGACATGGATTTGCGGTTTCGAGCCCTGGCCCTGCAGGCAATCAAGAATCCACATATCGGACGCAAACTGTTCAAGATGATGAAACTCGCCGGACTGTTGAATGTGGAATCAAACCCGGTCCTGAGAGCATGGACCGATTTTGATCAGTGGCGCCTCATTGCCTTCGACCTGGGTATTCCAATAGGCTTGAAAATGCAGGCATGGACACAGGAAGAGGCGGATCAATACGAGGCCGATCTCCAGCAACTCCATGACCAGGGTGCCTTTTATGCCAATGTTGGTTATATCCTGACAGCCGGCCGCAAACCGGAGTAGCGGACCGCTCGAGGACCCGGCGGTCATCGACAAAATCCTCGCCCACATCGAGCACCGCGATGCCGCCGGCGCCTCACCCCACGCGCCGCGCGCGCCGCCAGCCTCCTCCGGGGGCGATTCGCCCTAGCACCCGATGCCGCAGGCTCAGGCCGTGCCGTTGGACGACACCGCCACGAACCCGTTCCTTCACCGCGCCCGGTACGGCGGACTTTCTCGCACTTCTGACCAGAAATGCTTCCCTGTCGCTGGCCTCTGGCCCCGCAGGCAAACCGGCCACAGTCTGCCCGGCCAATTTCGATTCGCTTAACGTACTTGCGGTATCCTTTTTGTTCTTCTTATCCGCCGGAGCGAGACCGATACCGTGTCTTTTTTCAGCGAGCTAAACCGTCGCAACGTGCTGCGCGTCGCCGCCGCCTATCTTGTGTCGGCGTGGCTGCTGATACAGGTTGCCGAAACCATTTTCCCGCTGTTCGGCCTGGACGACGCCGCACGGCTGGTGGTCGTCGTCCTGGCGATCGGCTTTATTCCCGCGCTCATTCTCGCCTGGGCGTTCGAGCTCACACCCGAGGGTTTTAAACGCGACGTAAACGTAGGCAACAGTGAGAGGTTGTCGCGAACCGCGCGCAAGCAGTTCGACCGGGCCGTCATCGCCGTGCTGGGTCTCGCCGTTGCGTTCTTCGCGTTCGAACGCTTCGTGCTGGTACCGGCACGAACTGCGGACGAAGTCGAGGCCGCGCGGCAGGAAGGCCGCAGCGAAGCGTTCGAGGCGTCGTTCGGCGACCTGTCCATCGCGGTCGTGCCGTTGGATGACCTGTCCTCGTCAGCCGACCAGGCCTGGCTCGCGAACGGCATCGCTGGGGAAATCCTCAACCAGCTCGCCGGCATACCCGAACTTCGCGTCATATCCCGATCGAGTGCCTTCGCGCTCAAAGACAGCGGCCTCACCGCGCCGCAGATTGCGGAGCGGCTGGACGTCGTGCACGTCCTCGAGGGCTCGCTCGTAAGCGCCAATGATCGCATCCGGGTCAGTGTGCAGCTCGTGGACGGAGCCAGTAACACGCAGATCTGGCAGGGCTCCTACAACGCAGACCTGCATGACGTCATCGGTTTACAGGACGAAATCGCGACGGCGGTCGTCCAGGAACTCGAGCCGCGCCTGACGGACCAGTTGCCATCTCCGACGCGCGTCGGTACCGAGGCATGGCGCCAGTACGCGAAGGCGCGGTATCTCTTCGATATCCGTGACATCCGGCATGCGCTCGCACTTCTCGAGGAGGTCGTGGCTGCCGAGCCATCGTATGCTGACGCATGGGCCCTGCTCGCCGGTGCATACACACGAATGGCCCCGACCTTCAGGCTGGTCGATCACGCTGGCGACCCGTTCTGGGCCAAGGCGCAAGCGGCCGTCAGCAAAGTCTCCGAAATCGACCCGGACCACCCTGTCGTCCTGCTGAACTCCGCCTATCTCGGCATCGCCACGAGCGGCGACTATGGAACCGCGGCCCGCTATGTCGAGCGCGCCGTCGAAAGTAGTGCCGAACCCGTGCTGGTGCTGCGCCCGGCTGCCTACTTCCCGCAAATGATTGGCGAGTATGACTGGGCGATCCGACTCCTGAAACTCGCACAGCAGCGCGATCCGCTGTGCTCGTCATGCGTGTATCAATATGGCCGGGCGCTACTGGCGGCAGGCCGCTACGGCCAGGTTGAGCCAGCCATCCGCGAGTTCCAAAGATTCGGTTCGACGGGCGGTGAACTCACGATCGGCACCGCGCGGCTGCTGGCTGACGACATCGACGGTGCTGCAGAAATATTCGCTCAGCGAGAGGATGAGCCAGGTCGACAATACGGCAATTTACTCGTACGACTCGCGCGCGGCGAACAAGGGCTCGACGACGAAATTGCGAAATTCGCCGAGCTCGACAGTTACCTCAACCCGCTCGCACCGGCGGAACTCTACGCCCGGGCCGGCAACAACGATGCAGCAATTGACTGGCTGAGCCGACCGGCGCAGACGTTCGCGCGGTGGGAGCTTGCATCGAAACTACGCACCCCGCTGCTCGAGCCGCTGCACGACGACCCGCGCTGGCTGGACCTTCTGGAAATGGCGGGCATCGCGCCGCATCAGCTGACCGACGTGGAGTTCGACCCGCGGATCACCTGGGCCGACACCGCTGATTGAGCAAACAGACGAACAGGTGCTCGCGCAGCCTGATATCCGTGTTATGCGCCGCATGAGACAGACCTGCCACCGTGATCCGGTGCGTCCATCGTGGCCCACGTATTCTTGCGGCATGTCGCAGCAATCACGCCACCTGTCGTCACGGACAGTCATCCTGTCGATCATGTTCGGCTACGTCGCCTTCGTTGTGCTGCGGCCGATGCTCCTGTAGACAAAGTGCATGACTGACTGCCCCGCGCGCCGTGCTGCGCCATACCGGGCGTTCCGGCCGGATCGATCACGCCGGGCGCCGGCCGCAATGATCCAGGCCCATTTCAATGCACTCAACATACTTGCGGTATCCTCTTTGTTCTTCTTATCCGCGATCGGAGCTTTGATGCTGC
>CAYMAR010000419.1:0-2994 GCA_964388465.1 uncultured Desulfobacteraceae bacterium | reverse complement strand
CGGGAGTTGATTTCCAATGCCTCCGATGCCATCGACAAGCTGCGCTTCAAGTCCCAGACCGATCCGGATCTTCTGGGCGAGGACAGTGAGTTCCAAATCAAGATCACCCGCGACGGCATCAAGCGCACCCTGGAGATTGCCGACAACGGCATCGGCATGACTTACGACGAGGTCAATGAGAATATCGGCACGATTGCCAAGAGCGGAACGGCGGCTTTTCTGGAGGCCATGGAGGCCCTGGGTCGGAACGACGCCCCGCTGACCCCGGAGTTGATCGGGCAGTTCGGGGTGGGATTTTACAGTGCTTTCATCGTGGCCGACAAGGTGACGCTGACCACCCGGGCCGCCGGCGAAGAAACGGCCACCCAATGGGAATCCCGGGGGGATGGGTCTTACACCATCGAGGAGACGACCAAGCCCGGCCGGGGTACGAGCATCCTGCTCGAGCTGCGTAAACCCGAAAAGGACGCGCCGGACTACACCGATGAGTGGACCCTGCGCAACATCGTCAAAAAGCACTCGGATTTCGTGGCCTACCCGATCGTGATGGATGTGGAAAAACAGGAGCCGATTCCCGAGTCCGAACAGGTGCTGGACGGCGACGGCAAGCCCATCGGAGACACCACGCGTACGGTGGTGCGCGAAGAAACCATCAATTCCATGAAGGCCATTTGGGCGCGGGATAAAAAAGATGTCAGCGAAGATGAATACAAGGAGTTCTATACCCATATCAGCCACGACTGGAACCCGCCCCTGAAACACCTGCACGTCAAGCTCGAGGGCACCACCGAATACACGGCGCTGCTCTACCTGCCGTCCAAAGCGCCCTTCGACCTCTTTCAACCCGAATTCAAGCACGGCGTGCATCTTTACAGTCGCCGGGTGTTCATCATGGACGATTGCAAAGAGCTGCTGCCCGAGTACTTCAGCTTCGTCAAGGGCGTGGTGGACGCCCCGGATCTCAACCTGAACATCAGCCGCGAGATTCTGCAGCAGGACCGCCTGGTGCTCAATATCCGCAAAAACCTGATCAAGAAACTCTTCGACCTCCTCAAGGGCATCGAAAAGGAGGATTACGAAAAATTCTACGACGAGTTCGGTGCCATCCTTAAGATCGGCATCTATACCGACCCCGCCAACCAGACCAAACTGGCCGATCTGGCGCGCTACAAGACCACCACGTCGGATGGCGCCTGGGTTTCGCTGCCGGAATACGTGCAGCGGATGCCCGAAGGCCAAAAAGAGATTTATTACCTGACCGGAGACAATCCGGCCACGCTTCTCAACAGCCCGCACCTGGAGCAGTTAAAGGCCAAAGACTTTGAAGTCCTCTTGATGACGGACCCGGTGGATGAGTGGGTGGTCCAGTCGCTCACGGAATACGACGGCAAAGCACTCAAAAGTGCGGAGAAGGGGGATCTGAATCTCAACGCAGACGAACCCAAGGACCAGCAAGAGCGGTTCAAGGACCTCTTCGGTTTCATCCGCAAGACGCTTCAGGACCAGGTCAAGGAGGTCAAACCGTCTTCCCGCCTTCTGGACTCCGTGGCCTGTCTGTCAGGCGACGCCCACGACATGAGCGGCTACATGGCCAAGATCATGCAATCGGCCGGCAAGGATCTGCCGCCCAACAAGCGGGTGCTGGAATTAAACGTCAAACACCCGGTCCTTGAGAAGATCCAGGACATTTATGCCGCGGATCAGAAGGATGAGCGTTTGACGGACTATAGCCGGCTGCTCTACGACCTGGCGGTGATCGGTGAGGGGGGCAAAATCGAAAACCCCTCGCAGTTCGGCAAGCTGATCGGTGATTTGATGAATTCGGCTCTGGGATGACCCGCCAGCCCGTCCCTCGTCGGCATCCGTTTGTGTGCGAATGTGTCGGCGGGCTCGCCCCTGTTCTTCCCAAGCTGACACGCCGGCCTTCAAAAGGGGGAGCTCAATGGCGTCCAGCGGTTGAAAAAGGATGGCATCGGCAATGCTCTTATCAACGAAGCGCTCGTCGGCTGGCAGTCCCACCAGGCGAAGATCGTGCGTGAAGACAAACACAATCCCGCTGGGCGTCGGGCACAAGGTTTGAGTGAATCCGGAGATATTCACCCGCACGATATCAAAGGCCAGAATAAAGTGGCGGCCCGTGCATCCTCGCCGACTCGAAATCCGGTGTATCCAGACAGCCATGAGTCCGGCCGCGGGCCAGATCCTTGGGGTGCATGCGGCGCCATGGTCGTAAGCGGCGGCTGATTAGTTCTGCCCCTCATATTTGAAGGAAATGGTCACGCGGGCTCGGTAGGCGACGACTTTTCCGCCGTCGACCTTCATGTCCAGCTTGACCACTTCGGCCACCCGCAGGTCCCGGAGATTCTTCCCGGCGGTCTCCACCGCCATTTTTGCGGCGTCTTCCCATGACGTGGTGCTCGTTCCAACGAGGGTGATCACTTTGTACATGCTGTCGGCCATGATGGACCTCCTTTCGTCCGGACCAGGCGCGATCCGGGCTTGATGGGGTTGTGGGGTGCCCCGGGGCTGGCATCCAATTGCGGGCAGGCAGGCTGCCGGGGCCGCATCGGAGGTGACCGGGGGAACCGGTTGGCGTCCCTACCGGTCAGGTCGGCTGTCTACCGCTGGAAGCGACCCGCATGCGGTCTCGTCCTCTTGGGGCCGGCTCGAAGGCGCGAACCAGGGCATCCAGGATCTCTATCAGGACGTGCGGTGGATCTTGAAATTCGTGGGTCCGGCTGCAGTCGCTGGTGTCGGTGAGTGCGAAGGAACCGCGGGTGGCGGTGTCGGGCTGATTCAGGATGAGGAACAGGTCGTCATGACCAGGTAGCGGCAACCATAGCGTGCGGTGATTGACCCTGTCAAGGCGACCGTACTGAGCGGTCAGGTGCTACTGCTGCTGATAGATTCGCTTCAGCCGCTGAAAGCGCTCGTGGCCGAGGATTTTGCGGACTTCCACAAGAAAGCGTGAACGTTCGGAGGCCAGTTGGCTGC
>CAYMAR010000418.1:0-2998 GCA_964388465.1 uncultured Desulfobacteraceae bacterium | reverse complement strand
ATATGGTCTATCTTGTCCTGGCCAATTTTTGGGGGGTCAACGTCACCTCGGCGAACGTCGCTGAACAGATCAAGCACCTGCTTTATGTATTGGCCTTCGTCACCGCCAGCATTGTTGTCGATGCCTACTATCCTGAAAAGCACAATCAATTACTCGTGGCGATGGCGGGTGTCGCAACGATCGTTTTTTGGGTGAACATGCTTTGGTGGTACCAGACTCATACCTTTCCGGCGGTGCGTCTTTCCGATGTCATGGGGCGCATGGACAATCCGATCCTGGCCGGCTGTATCGCCGGCGTGGCCTGTTTGGTGCTGATTGAAATCTTGCTTGGTCATAGGGATGTTCGTTTTCGAATAGTGGCTGGCAGCGCATTCACCATCAATCTCGGATTCATCATTTTGAGTCAGAGCCGTACCGCTGTAGCCGCCTTGATCCCATCGCTATTGGTTCTTGGGATGTCGCATTTACGCCGAAACTATCGTCTATTGATCGTTGCCGGATTTCTGGCGGCGCTATCCGTATTTCTTCTTCAGGACGCGCTTGTCGGCGCCCTGCACCGCAATTCCTACCGTATCGACATCTGGGTGGCGACAATCGAAAAAACCCGTTCAAATTTGTGGTGGGGGAGCGGCTATTTCTGCGACACGGTAGCGCTGCAAATCGATGGGAAGGATATGCAACATGCCCATAATGTCTATCTTGCGACACTCAGGGATGGGGGCATCATCGGGCTTACGCTCCTGATGGCGGCTGTTTCGGCGGCCACTTGGCGGGCCTGGCGACAAGCTCGGGAGACAAGCCGCTATTTAACGCTGGCACTGCTTACTTACGGTCTCACAGCGGTTTTTTTTGATAACGACCGGCTCATCGACAATCCGGAAGAAATGTGGATATTCTTCTGGTATCCGATCGGTCGCGTCATTGCCCATGATTTGACGCAAGCGGACCGTTTCAGCTTGGCCCAGCAATAAATTGGCATGTTTGCCAACAAGACGGAGATACAATGAATACAGAGAAGTTGTTGGCGGCAGGCGTTAACATTCTTTGTCCCGAAAGCGTCCACATCGATGCCTCCGTCAAACCGGATCGCATCGCACGCCGGGACGTCCGTATTCATCCGGGGTGCCGTCTGTCCGGGGAGACCACTTTTGTCGCCGCGGGCGTCCGAATCGGCACCGAGGGACCGGCAACCGTCGTTAATAGCTGGATCGGTCCCGGGGTTGAACTGAAAAGCGGCTACTTCGAAAATGCTGTCTTTCTGGAAGGCGCCAAGCTTGGGTTCGGCGCGCACGTGCGCGGCGGAACCATCGTCGAGGAGTATGCCAGCACGGCCCACTGTGTCGGCCTGAAACAGACGATTCTTTTTCCTTTCGTGACCCTGGGCAGCCTGATCAATTTCTGCGACGGCCTGATGGCCGGCGGCACCAGCCGCGAGAACCACAGCGAGGTCGGCAGTTCATTCATCCATTTCAATTACACCCCCAATCAGGACAAGGCCACGGCTTCGCTCATCGGCGATGTCCCCCACGGGGTCATGCTCAACCAACGACCCATTTTTCTGGGCGGGCAGGGGGGGCTCGTGGGGCCCGCCCGCATCGCTTACGGCACGGTCAGTGCGGCCGGGACCATTATCCGCAAAGATCAAATCAAACCAAATCACCTCGTCTTCGGAGGGGCCGGCAAGGGGGGAAGCATTGCTTGGAAGCCCGGCGGGGTAGGGGGCGCAAGGCGGATCATCCGCAACAACCTCTGCTATCTGGGCAACTTGTTCGCGCTCAGGGCATGGTACGTCCAGGTGCGGCGGCGTTTCGTTTCGGCGCACTTTCCCGAAGAACTGCTTGCCGGCCTGGTGCGGACCCTCGATAGGGGTGTAGACGAACGAATAAAGCGCCTGCGTCAATACATTCAGAGGCTGAACAAACTCGAGATCATCGGCCCTTGGGAAAATTGCGAGGCGTCCCTTCAAGATTTCGATCTGGAGCGCGGCCACAATGACCTGCGCGACGATTTTTTAGAAAAAGTCGAAGCCGCTCGGGTGCCGGGTCGTTCGTATGTGGATACGATCAAGGCTTTCACCCCCCGCACGGCCGCGAGCGGCACGCGCTGGCTAGCGAGCATTGTCGACGAAATTACCGACCGGGGGGCACAACTGGCATGAGTCCCATCAAAAACCGACGGACATGGCTATGGCACTGACGCTTTTCGGCACCGACGGTATTCGAGGCCGGGCGAATCACTATCCATTGACCCCGGAAATGACCGTCCGCATCGGACGGGTGGTGGGACGTTTTTTTTCCGGGCCGGATGCCCGTTCTTCCATCATCGTCGGTCGTGACACGCGCATCTCCGGGCCAATGCTGGAGGCGGCGATGTCCGCCGGCATTTGCGCCGCCGGAACCGATGTCCGGCAGGCCGGCATGCTGCCGACGCCGGCCGTTGCCTTTTTGACACGCAAACATGGCGCGGCCGCGGGCGTGGTGATTTCCGCATCGCACAATCCCTATGAAGACAACGGCATCAAGCTGTTCGGGCCGGACGGGTACAAACTGAGTGAAACCCAGGAGGCTGAAATCGAAGCGATGATTCTTGCGGCGGCGGACGACGAAGAGGATCGTCGCGAAAAACCGATTGGCATTGTCGATCGGATCGAAACCGCGGCCGAGGATTATCTTGTCTTCCTGCGCGACACGATGCCGGCGCATTTTTCACTGAACGGCTACCGCATCGTCATCGATTGTGCCAATGGTGCCACTTCGAACACGGCCCGCCGGCTTTTGGAAACCTGGGGGCCTGATCTAAAGGTGCTGTTCGACAAACCCAACGGAACCAACATCAACCGTGACTGTGGTTCCGAACACACCGACGCCCTCCGTCAGGCCGTGATTGAAGAAAAAGCGGATCTGGGCGTTGCTTTCGATGGCGATGGGGATCGCATGATCGCCATCGACGAAACCGGCCGGATTCTTTCCGGCGATCAGATCCTGGCCATCGGCGCCCG
>CAYMAR010000417.1:0-3001 GCA_964388465.1 uncultured Desulfobacteraceae bacterium | reverse complement strand
ACTGAAATGCGCCGGATCGTCGTAGCCGACAGCGTTCGCGACATCGATGATCCTCATATCCGAATCGTGTAGCAGATCGCGCGCCAGCTCGATCCGACACTGCTGCACGATCTGCGTGAAGTTCGTATCGCACTCCCGGAGGCGGCGCTGCAGTGTGCGCGCGCTGTAGCCGACGGTATCTGCGATCTGATTGATGTCGGGATAGCCGTCGTTGAGATAGCTCCGAACAATCGCGCGAACGCTGGTGGCGAAGTCCCAGGTTGCCGGACCCGCTGCGACACGGCGACCACGCGATTTGCCAAATGCACTGCGCCCGGCATCACAGCTGATGACGTTGCTCTCCAGAATGGCGGCCGAAAACGCGATACTCGTCTCCGCCCGGTCGATCTGGAAACGCGTCTGTGCGAACACGCGTTGCATCCGCGCCCCCGGTGCCTGCTCCGACTGGAACACCATGACCGTCGGCGCCCAGGCCTTACCGGCGAAGTGCCGGAAGATGGCGAGCAGGGGCCAGAGCCGGAACCACTCGTCGATGAAATGGCTCCGCCAGCGGGAGGGATCGGCGCAGGAGGCGACGATGCGGACTTCACCGCCGCCGCGGCGCATGCGATAGCGGACGTTGGACTGTTCGCGATCGACGAGCCGGATCAGGGTTTGAAGCGCTTCCTCCAGGTTTCGCGCACGCAGCAGGCCACTGCGCAGTTCGCTGCCGAAATCGGCCAGCTTGAGGCCGGTGGCGACGCGCAGGACGAATGCCTCGCTGTCGGCCCCGTAGGCCGCCGAGCGCACGAGCGCCGCAACCGCCTTGAGCGGCACATAGGCGTCCGCATTGCCGGCAAGGCCGGTCGGCAGATTGAACTGCTGCAGACATACCTTCCGGTTGCCTCTGCATTGCTCCAGAGCCGCCAGACACCGGTTCAAGTAGGCAGCACGGATCACGGGTATCGACTCGATTGACATTCGTCTTCAGCCTTCGATTTCAGTCTTCCTGTCTCGAAGGTTAAAGATCCGCGGGCGTTTCCGAATCACCCTTGGCAGGGGAAAAACGGGGGAGATCCGCTTGTCGTCGGGTCCCCCTCAGGCGGCTGCAAGGATCCCGATGAGCAGACTTTTTTACCAGGGGGTTGTGTGTCGGGTTTCTAAGGTTATTTCTCGCCCAGAAACCGGACCGCAAGCAGCGGCAGGTGGAGTTCGTAGAGGGAGTTCAGGATGCCAGACAGCTCCGCCTGGTCGCTGACATGACCCTCGAGGACGGTCACGGCGCCACGCTGGTTCGTGGACCGTGTCGACACCTGCATGTCACCGAAACGGTCGGACCAGTTCGGTCGCAACTCGCCCTGCACTTCGATTTGGTAAACCGCCGGGGCAGAAAATTCGGCTATATGCATCTACTCAGTAACACCTTTGCTTGGTTGCCACGCAGGGGCGAACGAAGCGGCCCCTCCAGAGCAAGTATCGCGCATGACCGTAAGTCGCTCGTCCCCCGAAACAGGGGAACAACGGGGGATGGGACAGGTGAATTCGCCGGCAGGGGGAACAGCGAATTCGTCACCCTACGCAATTCGTGATCATGCCACCCGCTTCTGATCGGCGGGCGTGTCAGGAAGAGGGGTCGGGAGTCAGGCTAGGGCCTGTTAACACTATGCGGATATTCATCGACGGCGGCCATTTTTTCGCGGGACAAGGCGCACTGAGCGCGGTGTACTTGCCGTACATAAGCGAAAGTGCAACGCGGTCATGGGGAAAAATGGCCCCGACCCGACGGGTTGGCGGAATGCTTACTCCGCGTCCATGCGATCATTGCCGCGCGCACCGGCGCGGGTCGCCGCCAGGATCTCGATGGCCGTGGCCGCCGCCTCGCGCCGGTTTGTGACCCCCAGTTTCTGGTAGAGATGTTTCAGATGCGTCTTCACCGTTTCGGGAGAGACGAACAGGCGGGCGGCGATCTCTTTATTCTGGAGTCGATGCGCGAGCAGTTCCAAGATG
Source organism: uncultured Desulfobacteraceae bacterium (assembly GCA_964388465.1). Taxonomy (GTDB): domain Bacteria; phylum Desulfobacterota; class Desulfobacteria; order Desulfobacterales; family UBA5852; genus JABZFP01. The sequence goes on along the minus strand of CAYMAR010000417.1, from coordinate 1,015 downwards.
TCGAGTTCCCGGCGCGTCAGCGGCTCTCCGTGCCAGCCCTCGCCTGCTGCCGCGGTCCGAACGGCACCGGCAGCAACACCCGCCGGTTGCGATTGACGCCTCGAAACGGCGTCGAGAAGAAGACGCAAGTGATCCGTGACGACCGTCTGCTTGGCGAGTCGTTCGAGAAGGTCGGCCATGGGTTGTCCCAACTCGATGAACGGCCGGATCCAGCCTCCCGGCGCCGCCAAGGCAACTGCCTCCTGCAGGGACTGCAGTGCCTCGTCGCGGCGCCCCTGTTTCTCTCGCAGCAGTGACTGAAGGACGGCGGCCTCGATCGTCTGACCGGTGAAGTGACAGGACTCGCTTTGTTGCCGGACTGCCGCGAGCTGCCTGGCCGCATCCTCCAGGGCTTCCTCCGAGCCAACCGCAACCAGCACCCGTGCGCGGGTCATCGAGGGGACTTCCAGCCAGGTAAACAGTGCATCCGGTGTCGGGGTCGGATTGATCGACCGCGCCCATTGCATGGCCGGCGTCAACTTGCCCCTAAGCACCTGCAGTCTGGCCCGGCAGGAATCGACAACCGCCTGGATTTCGGCCTCACCCTGGTCGCGCGCGTATGTCATCAGACGATCCACCGTATCGTCGGCTTCGTCTGTCTGCCCCGCCAGAGTTTGCGTCAGTGCCAATCCAGCCAACGTCTCGAGCGCGGCCTTCGGCTCGAGGACATGTCGTTTGCTGGCCGCCTCGGCAAAGTGGGCCGATGCCGCATCCAGTTCATTGGCGTGCAAGTAAGTGCATCCCAGGAGGTAATCGCTCCAGGCCTCGGTATTCGCGATCAGGTGCACCCGCATCTCGGTTTTCAGTTGCTGCGCGTGCGCGCGGGCCTTCATTAACTCGCCGTCGGTCAGCTCGACGAAGACGAGGCTGCCGATCAGCTGCGAACGGTAGTGCACGGAGAGGTAGGCGCCATGCAGCCCCTCGTTCAGCGCCTCGGCAGCCGCCCCCTTGCGCCCTTGCATACAGAGCGCAAGCG
>CAYMAR010000416.1:0-3011 GCA_964388465.1 uncultured Desulfobacteraceae bacterium | reverse complement strand
CACCCAGCGGGCGCAACAGGCTTTTGTGCACTTCGACCATGCTGGCCGTAAGCTCACCGGAACCCATCAAAACGATTTTACCGGCCTGATCTGCCATGGCAAAGCGGCCTGTCTCCTGGAAAACGACGATGCGTCTGTGATTTATCTTTGGATCGTTCCGACGCCATGCGTCCGAAGACCACGTGAGTCGAAGATGAACGTGTTAAAAGTGTAAAGTAAGAATGTAGTGCACTCATGTAGACCTGCCAAGCACGAATGTTTCCGCGCTCGGCATGCGAACGGCGGTGACGGGAACGCTCAGCGGCCGTCTCCGATGCGGAAGGTCTCCCCCGGCCCCCGGGAAAGCCTGCGCTCACCGGCCTGGAGCGTCACCCGCCCCCGGCCGAATACCTGCCAGGGGTCGTCCACCCCCCGGCCGAGCGCGCCGGTCTTCTCGTCGATACCCAAAAGCAGGCTTGCCGGGAGGGCCTCTCGCAAGCGGGGTGCCCAATGCCGGCCGAAAGTTTCATGGTGCGGTATGATGACGATCCGGTCGAGCAGACCGAGCCCCGGCTTGACGATGTCTTCGACCGGATCGAAGAAATGTTCGCAGAGCACCATGGCACCGGCGCTGCTGCCGGCAATCACGGCCCCGGCCCGGTAGGCCGCCAGGATCGCTTGCCAGGCGGTGCTGTCCCGGAGGCTTTCCGCCAGGTGGCCCGGGAAACCGCCCAGAAGATAGACCAGCCGCGCCCGGCGCAGTTTGGCGACGATGGCGGGCTTGTCGGCCGAATGCCGGTCGATCAGGGGCAGGGCCTCGACCCGTTCCGCACCCAGGCTTTGAAACCAGCGCACGCCGTTTTGCCCGGCCCGCTCGTGGTTGCGGTCTGGCGCCGCCGCCGCCGGTATGATGACCACCGGGGCCGCAGGGCCACCGGCCGCGGCCAGCGCTTCGATATCGGGAAGCGCCATCGACCCGCCGAATTCGGCGCCGCCTTCGAGCAGGAGATATCCGCCAGGGCCCATGGGTGCTCTTTATCGCCGGTTGGCGCCGGGCGCGGCAACGTCGCGCCCGTTGCCGGACGTGGGCAGCCAGGCGGCAAGGTCTCGGGAGAGCTGGCGGGCATGGGTGAACACGATGCCGCGGATGCCCAGCTCCCGGGCCGCTGCCACGTGGCCGGCCGTATCGTCGATGAAGACGGCTTCGGCCGGAAAAACGCCCAGCCGTTCGAGGACGGCCCGATAGGCCGCCGGGTCGGGCTTGGCGCAGCCTTCGTCGCCGGAGCCGTAAACCACCTCGAAATACCGGTGGACCCCCCAGTCTTCCAGCCACGGGCCCAGCCCGGGCGGGTGGTTGGAGAGCACCGCCAGGCGAAAATGCCCGTGCAGCGTTTGGATCAGACGCAGCACATCCCGGTCGACAGCTTCGTCGCCATAGTAGCGCCGCCGGAAGCGCTCGACGGCATCGGGCGTGGCCAGGCCCAGGGAGGGGCCGATGCGATGCCAGTAGTCCGCCATCGTCAGGCGCCCCACGAGTGCCGCTTGCCAGGCCGGGGCCTCGAACATGATCCGGTTGATGCTGCCCCGGGCGAGGCCCAGCTCGTCCTCGTAGCGTTCGAACACGGCGTCGGGCCGCGCGGCGGAAATCACCCGCCCGAAATCGAAGATGACGGCCTTGATGGTCGGGGCCGGGACGCTCATGACCGCAGAACCCCAATAGCCAGGAGCAGCCAGGCGGCGATAAAGGCCGTCCCGCCGATCGGGGCGATCATGCCGAAGCTGCGAATGCCCGTAAAGCAAATGAGATAGAGGCTGCCCGAAAACAAGATGATCCCCGCCACCATCAGCCCGCCGGCGGCGGACACCATGGTCGAAGTTTTGACCGCATGGAGGATCACCCCGACCAGGATCAGGCCCAGGGAATGGTAGAACTGGTATTGGACCCCGGTTTCAAAGGTGGTCAGCATCTCCGGCGTCAAGCGTGTCTTGAGGCCGTGGGCCCCGAAGGCACCCAGGATGACGGACAGGGCGGCGCCCAGGGCGCCGGCGGCGATCAGCAATCGGAACATGGGTCGAATTCCTCGTGAGATCTGGATTTAGGGCGCATTGTTCCGTCAGGCTCGAACCCGGCCCCGGGCGTCTCACCCGGGGCCGTCAGGACAGGGCTTGCGGTTGCAGCGCCACCGCCCCCGACCAGAGCCGTCCGCAGGCCATCGGCCGCGCGCCGGGCCCATCCCTGATAGATGCCCCTTCCGGGGTGAAAACCGTCGGCGGCCATCAGGGAAACATCCATCGAGAAATCGAGTGGCAGAAAAATAGCCCCGTTGCGGCGGGCCAGTGCCTCGAGGGCCGTGTTGTAGGCCCGGGCGCCGGTACCGAGGTACCAGCGCAACGGCTGGGGCAGCGCCGGGAAGCGATGGACGGGCGGCAGGCCCGAGAGCATGATGACGCGCGGTCGCATTCGAGCTCGCAGGAAATCAATGAGGCGCTGTTGATCGTCCAGCCAGGCCGACAACTTGCGCCCGGCCGTGAGGTCGTTGACCCCCAAGGCCGTGACCACGGCATCGACGGCTTCCGAACCCTGACGGGCAAGACGGCCGATGGCCTCGGCCGTGGTGGCCCCGGTCCGGGCCTCCAGCCGGTAGTCCACCGTGTAGGCGCTTCCCAGAGCCTGGGTCAATTGCCCCAGAAGGGCCTCCGATTGCGAGGCGACCCCCACGCCGGCCGCCGAGGAATCCCCCGCGACGAGGAGGCGCAGCCCAGGTCCGGCCCCTGTACGGCCCCGACGCGGGCCGTCGGCTTCGGGCAGAAGCGGGGTCCTCAGCCGGACCCAGAGCCCTTGCAAGAGCAGGATCGGCCCCAGGATAGCCTTCAGCATCGGGCCCGGCCGATGGTTTATGGTCGTTTGGGTGCGCATCCAGCAGGCGTTTTCCCTGATAACATATTTACGCGGCCCTATTTCACCACCATCACCGGGCAGGGCGCGCAGTGCAGCACCCGGTGGGCCGTGCTGCCGAGAAGAAGACCCTGCA
>CAYMAR010000415.1:0-3023 GCA_964388465.1 uncultured Desulfobacteraceae bacterium | reverse complement strand
TCATCGACGACGTCCGCTTCTTTGACCTGCCGCAGAACCACTTGTGCGATGGCGACAATGTCATCGAAATCATGCCGCCCCAGGTCGACGGACAGCTTGTCTGGGCGGAAATCGTTGTGGATGGATGCAGCGAGTGCGAGAAGCAATGAAAACTACCTGCACTAATGATCTCTGCGGGGATACCAGCCTGATTATCGAACTTGGATCAAACGTCCAAGTCACTCTGGATTTCGCGGACGACCGCTACCTGGGCATCGTTTCGGCGAGCTGTGCCGGGCGTGTCTTCCTGAGCGCCGGCCGCGGCTCGCTGCCCTGGTGCCGGACACCCGACGGCATCACCTACGATGAATTTCATCTTGTCGAACATCAGGGCAACGCTGACGAGCACCGCCTGGTTTTCTCTGCCATCGGCCGCCCGGCGCCTGTCAGTGCTGACACCGACATTTTCGGTTTTCCGCTGACCACGTCCAACCAGTACGGCACGCGCGTTCAGGACACCCTGGAGATGACCCTGCAGGCGGCGACCGAGGCAGTGGGGGGCGAACAGTGGCACGGGTTCACCGTTGCCTACACCTGGAGAAGCGCCGAACGCCGGATTCACTGGTTGACCGAATCGGTGGCCCTGGCGCCGGATGGTGAGATTCTCGGCTCGCGTCTGCTGGCCCAGAACATGACCCAGCATTACTGTCCGATCAATCAAGATGCCACCATCAAACCACGGAGTGAATCATGAGTACAGACCTGACCGCCGGCGCTATGCATCTGGAACCACAATGGCCGAGCCTGAAGTTGGACGCCGCTTGTCCGTTCCAGCCCGCCGCCCCGGAGTTCTCGTTCCGTCTGCAACGCGACCGCGATTCCACGCTGCTGCGGCAAGAAGACTTCGAGCCCGCCGCCACGGACCAAACCCGGCTCACGGAGGGATTGTTCCGCAATTTCGGCCAGTGGACCATGCGCGGGCGTCGCGATGGTTTGGAAATGCGGGTGCATACGCTGGCCTATCCCGGTGAGCCGGCAGTGATCATCGAGCCGGAAATCATCAACAGCGGCGCCACGGCCTGCACGCTGACGGACCTGCGCGTCAAGCTGCGCCTCGCCAACGATCCCGGTCTGACCGCCCACCTGGTCTGCGGCCGTCCGGAGTATGTAATGAAGCGCGGCGGCTTTCCCTACGTCATGCCGCACGACTCCTGCGCCTGGCACGGCAGCCTGCCGGAGCTGCGTGACCGTCCGCCGGAGTACAACTGCGGGCACCTGGTAGTGAGCGACGGAACCCAGGCCGTGGCGTTCTGGCCCACCCTCGGGCACGACTCAAACTGCGGCGGCCGCTCGCAATACGTCCATTTGCCGTTCGAGGTTCGCATTGACGGCGGCACGGTGGAGATCGCCTTTCCGCTCTGCCTGGCCGGCGTGGGACCCTCGCCCGAGCATGCCATCCCGCTTGCCCCCGGGCAGTCCTGCCGGCTGTTCGGCATCGTTTTCACGGTCGGCGCCATCACCGCCGGCGACCCGTGGTCGGTCGTGCGGGACGCCCGCGCCGCCGCGCTGCGCCGCACCCCGGCCGTCGCCGGCTCGCTCCCGCCCGTCGCCGGCGGCAATTGGAACTGGGACAAGTGGCCCGACAAGCAAATGACCGAAAGAGAACGGCGCGAGTTCGAGCGCCGGCCGCCGCACCGGCCCCAGCATCCGGAAACGCCGCATCACGAGGCCACTGGACACGAATCCTACATCCGGCCGCAAATCCCGCACTGGCGCGATCTCGGTTGCGAGTTCGGCTGGATCGATATGACGCCGATCGCCACCGGCACCTACGCCCCGGTCGCCAGCAACTTTCCCTCCGGGCTGGACGTCTGCCGCGAGGAACTGCGCGCCGCCGGGCTCGGCGCCAGCTTCATCCTGAATCCGGATTGCCTGGATCCGGCTCACCACGCCGAATGGACGGATGAGTTGGAGCGGCGCTTCGGCGACTGTCGCCATTCCAAACCGGGTGGCAAATTCCTTTGCCTGGCCAGCCGCTGGGGCGAGCATGCCGCGGCTGAGTTCGCCCGGGTGGTGCGTGAATACGACCTGAGCCTCGTCCAAGTGGCGTTCAACCACAACCCGCCGGTCACCAGCAGTGAATGCTGCACCCAGGCCGGCCATGACCATATTCCGGCCGGCGCCGACGCGGCCGACTACGTGCGCGGGTACCTGGCCGCGCACAACCGTATCTACGCCGCCATCCGTGAAGCCCGTCCGGGCACGCTGGTGCTGGAGAACCTGCCCACGGTCTATGACCTCGGCAACCCGTGCCCGGATGCGATGTGGACCGCCGACACCTACCACCTGCCGCAACTGGTCACCTTGCTACTGGACTACATCGCCGCCCAGCGCCGGCTCTGGCCGATGGCGATGCGCTTCGCCCATTACATGTCGATGAACCTGGAACCCGAGGGTGAATCGACCTTCCTGGTCGCCAACATCGCTCTCGGCCACATCATCGCGCTGGGCGACGATTTCCGGCACATCCCGCCGGGGCTGCGCGCCTTCTGTAAAAAATGGATCGCCTTCTACCGCGAGCACCGCCAGTGGCTCTGCGCCGACCTGCACCTGCTTGCACCCGGCATCATCGGCCACCGGCTCCCCGACGAGTTCATGGTCTTCGCCTTCAACAGCGAAGAGCGGGAGCAACAGATGGAAATCCGCTTTACGGCTACCACCGCCGGCCTGCCCGCGACGACATTGCAGGTGACGGCGGAGTATGCCGACCGGCAGGAGCCCCTTGGTGAAATGCAGCCGACGGACGGGATCTTCGCCTGGAACGCCCCGGTGCCGGCGTTCGGCTTCACCGTGCTCCGTTTCCGAGCGGAAACCGAGCGGCCATTTCAATCACAACCTGAAAGATGAACGTATGAACACTCCAAGAAGACAAATCATGGGCCTGGCGTTTTCCCCTGAATGGCTGAACCATCCCGACCGGGCGATTCCAGCGCTGGAGCAGACCCGCGATGGCGGCTTCGGCACGATCATTGGCTTTGTGCGCC
>CAYMAR010000414.1:0-3032 GCA_964388465.1 uncultured Desulfobacteraceae bacterium | reverse complement strand
CGCTATTGATGACGACCGACGGGGGGCGCAATTGGTCGCCGCAGACCAGCGGCACAGATGGCTGGCTGTATGCCCTTCATTTCGTCGACAGTGATCGCGGCTGGGCCGGCGGTCAAGATGGCACGCTGTTGTTGACGACCGACGGAGGTCGCAATTGGTTGCCGCAGGCCAGCGGCACGAATGCCGCTCTGTCGGCTCTTTATTTTGCTGACGCTGATCACGGCTGGGCCAGCGGGTTTGACGGCACGATCCTGCGAACAACCGACAGCGGTAAGAATTGGGCCCCGCCGCCCTACCGCCGCTTGCCGGCACCCTGGTACTGGTGCCTGTGTCTGGGATTGATCCTAATCTCCCTGTTCGTGGTCCAGCGGCGGCGGCAGCCGGTGGCTGCCGGGGAGACCGTGGCCGATCTGCTGGCCTCGGACAGGCCCCTGGAGGCCGGAGAGCCCGACCCGCTGGGGCTGAATCGGATTTCTTCGGGCATCGCCCGGTTCATCGCCAACCGCAACACCGACCCGCCGCTGACCATCGCCGTGACCGGCGAGTGGGGCACGGGCAAATCCTCGCTCATGAACCTGCTCTTCCACGACCTGAAGCAGCGCCGCTTTCAGCCGGTGTGGTTCAACGCCTGGCACCACCAGAAGGGCGAGCAGCTGCTGGCCTCACTTTACGCTCACATCCGGCGCCAGGCCGTGCCGCCGTTGTGGCATCCCGGCGGCATTCTCTTCCGCCTGCGCCTGCTTTTCCGGCGCGGTCGCCGCAACCGGCTGGCCTTCGGGGCGCTGGCGTTTCTGCTGTTCGCCGCCTTTCCCTTCCTGGAGGGCGCGGCCCTCTCCCTGGCTGGCGGAATGGCCGGCCTGGTGCGCGCGCTGATCGAAGGCGACCTGGGCAAAATGGGCGGTTTTTTGGACTTCGGCAAACTGATCTCGGCCGATCCCAACAACTGGATCGGCGCCCTGCTGGCCTCGCCAGCCGTTGCCGCGGCCCTGCGGGCCGTGCGTGCCTTCGGCCTGGCGCCCCAGCGGCTGCTGGCTTTCGGTGCGGCCGACGGCGGGAAGAAAAGCGGCCTCGACCCGGGCGCGCGCTCGCGGTTTGCGCAGGAGTTCAAGGACGTGGCCGCCAGCCAGGACCTGGGGGCCATGGTGATCTTCATCGACGACCTGGACCGCTGCACCAAGGAGAACGTGGTCGAGATCCTGGAGACGATCAATTTCCTGGCGGTGTCGGGCCGCTGCTTCATCATCCTGGGCATGGCCAAGCAATGGGTGGAGACCTGCGTGGCCCTAAAATTCAAGGAACTGGCCGAGGAGACCGAAAGCGGGAACAACCCGGCGGAAAACGGTTTTGCCCACCGCCGGCGGTTCGCGCGCCAGTACCTGGAGAAACTGATCAACATCGAGGTGCCCGTACCGGTGCCCTCGTCCGATGCGGCCCGGGCCCTGCTGGCGCCCGAGCTGCCGGACCCGGCCGCCCCCCTGGCGCGCATGCTCGCCGCAACCGGCCGGGGGGCCAGGAAGTATGCCCCGGTTTTTTACTTGGCGGGATTGGCCGCGTTGGCCTGGGGCCTGTGGCACGCTTTCCCCGGGGATGCCGAAAAACCGCCTCCGGCGCCCAGGGACCTTCTGGTGGCACCGGCCGACGCGCCCAGCGGCGAACTGGTGCTGAACGACGGCCGGCTGCGAATGCCCCTCAACGAAATGGCCGCCCCCGAGACCGGTTCGGAAGATCGTTCCCTGGAGCTCGTGCTCAAGGGCGACCCGAAGGCCCTGGAGGAAGGGCTGGCCATCGGAAGGCTGGGTCAGGGTGAAAAATCCGCCGAACTGGTGCTGCGCTATAAAGCAAGCAAGGCTGGCCCGAAGCCCGCGCCGAAACCTGAAGAACAGAGGCCATCCAAGCCTGCGGGTCCGGACAAAGAGCCGACCGGCAAAGCCGGCTTTCGTCCCGGCGCCCAGGACGACAGCCACACCGGATTGTGGCTGGCCCTTCTGGCCGGCCTGGGGCTGACCACCATCGGCGGGCGTTACCTGTTGATGCGCCCGCAGCGGTTTACCGAGGACTCCAAGACCTTCCGCGACGCACTCAACATCTGGCACCCCTGGATCGTGGTGATAAACCGCACCCCGCGCACCATCAAGCGGTTCTTGAACCGGCTGCGCTACGTGGCCATGCGCCTCAGAAGCGAGGACGAAAACTTGAGCCTGTGGGAGCGCCTCCGGCGCAAAATGTCGGGCAAGGAGGAAGCCAAAGTGGAAGAGGAAAGCACCGCAAGCGTGCCCGAACCGGTGCTGGTGGCGTTGGGTGCCATCCACCACGTGAACCCGGCCTGGGTGCGTGACACGGAAACCTTGCAGGCGTTATTCGCGGGGGACAGCGCCGCCCTGGCCGACCGGATCAGGCTGGCCTTCCCGGAGGCGGAGGCCGATTCGGAGAACCTGGCTGAAACCGTTAGAAGCTTGAACCAAGCCATCATGAACTACCGGCAAGCCTTCAAACAGGACGTGGAGCCTTTGATCGCGCACCGCAAGGCTTTCCTGGAAGTGCTGGCGGAAACCGGAATGTAGTCGTGTTCATCCGGAAACAATAGATGTACTTTTATCTGGATGGATAGAAATACGTTTTGATTTAAAATCGTCACTTCTGGTGGAAGGATAGGAGAGGTACTACCATTCCGAGGTACGGATGCTACTTCGATTGTTCATTTTCTTACACGCGTAAGAAAACGAACCAAAAGAAGGCGCCCCTGCCCCGCTCAACCCTGCGCGTCGCCAAGCCGGGCGAATAAGCGTCGCCTAATGCTGCCATGCGGCGTTGCAAGGCTTGTTCGGGTGCTCACAATCTGGCTATTGCTGCGCGTCTCACGTCGCATTGCGCCTTGCCTGACAGCATGATGCTTGCTTCTTCGTCCGGTTTGTATGAGCTATCCTCGCGGAAACTCGCTGCGCTCAAACAGCCGACACGCTTTTCCCGAACCTGCCCCCGATGCTCGGCGCGGGACAAAGGGGAAATGATCTGCCCCCCCCGTAGATGGATCA
>CAYMAR010000413.1:0-3038 GCA_964388465.1 uncultured Desulfobacteraceae bacterium | reverse complement strand
TACCGAGGCGCCTGGCCGCCTCCCGGGCCCGATCCCGATCACGCGAGGCAATGGCGCGAATTTCGCTGTATTCGCCCTTCTGCATGGCGGGAATCACTTTCTCCCGACCGATTTCGGCGGTGCTCAAGATTCCCCAACGCACCTTACGCATCACAGGCCTCCCGCGGCACTTGTTGGCTGGATGGCTGGCCTCCGGCCCCGCAAACGCCATTTGTCTGGACGTGCGCGCCCGCTCCCCGGTGGCAAACGATGGGTGTCGCATAAATTCCGGACGCCGATCGCCCGGCCGCCCGGATGGCCGCAAAACCACCGGTGCCATTCACACTGGCAAGCTCCGGAGGCATTGTCAACCGTCAACCCTTGCCGTGCTCCCCCCGGCTATAGGCATCCGGTGGTGCGCATCCAATAATCGGCCCGGCGGTAGGCGGCCTCATCGCCGATGTCCAGACGGCTGGCATTCAGCCGAAACGCCTCTACAGGCGCCCGGCGACAGAGATAATTGATGAAATGGCCCGGTGCGTCGGTTTTTTCGGCGGTGCGCCGAAATGCCGCCAGCAACGGCACGGCTGATGGCTTCAGGAAGTAAAGCGCCGGAACACACCAGCGCGACGGCGGTTTCTTGGGTTTTTCGGCGAGGGCCAGGACCCGGCTGCCCGCGCCAAAAACCGGCACGCCGGTTTTGCGGAGGCGTTCGGGATCCGTCTCCGGCAGCGCCACGATGCGGTGATGCCCGCCCTGGCGAAACGCTTCCCAGAGGGGCTCGAGGTCGAAGCAGAAGATATTGTCGCCGGCCGCCACAAGGCACCCTTCCCAGGCGTCGGCGCGGTCGAATACCAGTTTCAGATCACCGCAGGCGCCCAGGCGATTGGCATTCTCCGTCGACCCATCGTTGTGCAAAACGATATCAGGTCCCCGGCCGCCGAGACGTCGCCGCCAGTCGTCGCACCAGCTTTTGAAATGATCGAAGAAACGGGCGTTGGTCACGATGTGGATTTCATTCAGGCCCGCCAGCGCCGCCAACGGCGTCATGAGATGATCGAGTACGGGCCGGTCGGCCACGGGCAGCAGGGACTTGGGATAATCCCGCGTCCGCGGATAGAGCCGCGTGCCGTAGCCCGCACAGAGGAGAACGGCGATCATCGCAAGCCCTGCAGCGCCGCCGCCCGATGGACAGCGCCGGCCCTTTGCCGGCAGGACGTGAGCGGGCGGCGGCCGCCGGTTCGCCCGTCCCCTGGCAAGCATACCAACGACATTGAATTGGCCGGCCGGATATCGAGGCGCCGGCTTGTCTTGCAAACGGAATCCATTTTCGGCAATCCTTCAGTTGGGTACCCCAAAATGCATCTTACAACCCACCAATCCTGGGCCGCAACCGGCATTCGGTCTCAATCACAACGGTTTCCGGCGCAACACACCGGATTTAAATTTATATGCCAATCAGATCAAAAAATAGCCAACAATGGCTGTATTTAAAAAAAGGAAGACGCCCATGTCCGCGACCACGCCCGGCAACCGATTCATCCCTTTCCGCAAAAACGACCTCATCGACATGGGGTTGCACAAGGGGCCTCTGCCCGCGGCGCACGCCGCCGAGCTAAGGGAGCTCGGCCGTATTCTCGAGGCCCTGCTCCATTTTGAATACCACCAGCTTTTGGAAAAGCTCAAAGACGCCTACGCCCCCTTCAACCCCGACGCCGACACGCGCCGCCTGCATCCCCTGGACGACACCGCTCTGCAGCGTCACCAGGCGGATTTCATCCGGGAAATGACGACCCTGCTCAATGCCGCCAATTTCGAAAAGATCACGCCCGACGATCTGGCCGCCGCCCTGAAGGAAACATCGCTTTTTAAGATTCGCCTGTCGGTGGATTTCAACGACTTCGAGGAAGTGCTCTTTTTCCGGCGCGGCGAGAGCACCCGCCAGGAGACCCTGGTGACCTGGGGCGGATGGCGCCGGCGCCCCATCACCTTTACCAACTACGATCGGGTGGTGGTCTATATCAAATTCAAGCCCCAAGCCTATTTCGACGAGCGGCGGCGCCGCGACCTGCCGTACAAACCCGGCGCCACCCTGATCAAACTGTTCCGCAACGTGCCCAAGGCCGATCTCGAGATGCTGTTTCCCAACAGCGAGGTCCGCATGCAAACCATCGACAAGCTGATCATCGGCATTCCCGCGGCTGTCAGCGGGGCCGTCATCCTGGTCACCAAACTGGGCGCCTCCCTGGTGCTGCTGGCCTCACTTTTGGCGTTCTGGGGCGGGCTGCGGGAGACGCCCGTGGAGGTCAACCAACAGCATCTGGTGGCCCTGGGTCTTGGGTTGGGAACCCTGGCCGGTTTTCTCTTCAAGCAGATCAGCAAATTTAAGAACCGCAAGATCCGCTTCATGAAAGCCCTGGCTGAAAATCTCTACTTCAAGAACCTGGACAACAACGCAGGCGTTTTCCACCACCTGATCGATGCCGCCGAAGAGGAAGAGTTCAAGGAAGCCATACTGGCCTATATTTTCCTGGCCGCGGCCCCCCGGGGCCTCACCCGGCCGGCCCTGGACCAGGCGGTCGAGGACTGGCTGGCGTCCGGATGGGACTGCCGGATCGACTTCGAGGTCGACGACGCGTTGGACAAGCTGGCGCGCTGGGGGCTGCTGCATCGCGAGGGCGAACGACTGCAGGTGCTGCCACCGGCCGATGCCAAGGCGCAGCTCGACCGCATCTGGGACACCTATTTCGACTATCCTCCGTCCGATCGGCGCAAAGGCGAACCGGCGGCGCAAACCACGCCTATTTGATTTTCTGGAACGGCTTGCCGTCGTCGCCGCTGCCCTGCCATTTGACCACCCCGTTGGTGGTGTCGATCACATAGATCTCGCTGAACGACCCCCAGGGCGTGCAGCACATGCGCTAGCGGCCGATCGGCGCCGGTCGGAAAAACAACCGCCAGCGCCGCCAAAGCCCCGATCAAAAGGAAGATGGCGCGTTATTTCTACGGCGCGGTGTGCATCATGATCGCCTTGTCTCCCGGTTGTGGGTACCGCAGGC
>CAYMAR010000412.1:0-3058 GCA_964388465.1 uncultured Desulfobacteraceae bacterium | reverse complement strand
CCCCCCGGCACTCCGGCGAGCTGGCGCATTGCATCGCGGTGGACGGCGTCTTCCCCCCGGGTTTTTCGACGCACGAGCTGACCTTGATGGTCGAAGCGCCGCGCCTATGGAGCCCGGACGACCCGTTCCTCTACCGCTTGGACGTCGATCTGGAAGCGGAAACCTGCCGCCATCGCCAGAGCGTCCGCGCGGGTTTCCGCGACTTCCGCATCGAGGACGGTTGGTTCGTCCTCAACGGCAAACGGCTCTTCCTCAAGTCCACGCACACGACGAACCACTTCCCGATCGGACAGGTCGTCCCGCCGAACCCCGACCTGATGTGCCGCGACTTGATTTACGCCAAGGCTTGCGGCTACAACTGCGTGCGGTTCATCGCGGGCATGGCGTGGCCGGAGCAGCTTGACTGTTGCGACGAGATCGGCCTCATGGTCTATGAGGAGTGCCTGGCGAGCTGGTGGGCCGGGGCGCCGCCGCCGCCGTTCGGCGAGCCCGCGCTCAGGCGCTTCGACCTCGCGACGCGCGAGATGATCCTGCGCGACCGGCATCATCCGAGCGTGACGATCTGGGGGCTGTTGAACGAGACCCCGGACGGGCCTCTGTTCCGCCGCGCCGCGGCGGCGCTGCCCTGGGCGCGCGAGCTGGACCCCACGCGCCTTATCCTGTTGAGCAGCGGGCGCTGGGACCGCCAGCCGTCCATCGGCTCGGTCTCCAATCCCGGCGGCATGGCATGGGAGCACGTGTGGGGCGCGGAGGCGCCGGGCGCGCCCGAGGCCGCCAAGGACAAAACCGGCGGCGACACCCACGTGTATCCGAATGTGCCCGCGACGCAGGCCGACAACGCCCTCATCCGCGATCTGGGGCGCGACACCAAGCCGGTCTTCCTCTCCGAGTACGGCATCGGCAGCCTGATGGACGTCATTGGCGAGACGCGCAAGTTCGAGCAGGCCGGCTGCCGGCCCGACCTCCACGACTGCGCCTTCGTCCGGGGCCTCGCCGCGCGGCTCGAGACCGACTGGAAACGCTGGGGGTTCGAGGGTACCTATCCGTTCGCCGAGGACATGCTGCGCGACAGCCAGCGCCTGCACATGCGGCAGAGGCGGATGAACTTCGACCTCGTGCGCTCCAACCCGCGGCTCTGCGGCTACAACCTGACGGGCATGCTCGACCACGGGCTTACCGGCGAGGGGCTGTGGACCTACTGGCGCGAACTCAAGCCGCTGGCGGCCGACACGCTGCGCGACGGCTGGGCGCCGCTGCGCTGGTGCCTGTTCGTCACGCCCTCGCACGGCTATGCCAACCGCCCGGTTGAGCTGGAAGCCGTGCTGGCCAACGAGGACGCGCTGGCGCCCGGCGACTACCCCGTGACGTTCCGCGTCACCGGCGCACGGGGCACGGTCTGGGAACGGAAGGCCGTGGTCACCGTGCCGACGCCGCCCGCCGGGGAGCGCGGCCCGCTGGCGATCCCGGTGCTCAAGACCAAGGCGCAGCTCAAGGTGCCCGCCGGCGAATACGTCTTCGCCGCGCGGCTCGAACGCGGCGGCGCGCCGGCCGGGGACCGGAAGGAATTCACGATTTCAGATTTCGGATTGCCGTTCGCGGGGCGCATGGCCGTGACAGGCTGGGGGTTGGAGAAGCGGGTGGCCGGATGGCTCAAGAAGCAGGGCGTGGCCGTGCGGCCGTTCACGGCGGGGGCGGCGCGGACGCCGGAGGTCATTCTCGTCGGCAAACCAGGCAAGAGCCGCCGCGATGACTGGTGCGGCCTGGTCCGCCGCGTGGCGCGCGGGGGCGTGGCCGTGTTTCTGGAGCCGGATGCCTTCCAGCGCGAGTCGGACGCGACGCACTGGCTCCCGCTCCCCCGCAAGGGTGAACGCGTCAAGGTCTGGGACTGGTTGTATCACAAGGAATGCGTGGCCAAGCGGCATCCGATCTTCGCGGGGTTGCAGGCGGGCGGGATCCTGGACTGGGACTATTATGGCCAGCTCGTCAGCCATGAGATGTTTGCCGGCCAGGACGACCCGGACGAGATGGTCTGCGCCGCCTTCTATCCGTGCATGCTCGAGAAGCACTACGGCTCCGGAGCGATGCTCGCCGCCTACCGGTTAGGGGCGGGCCAGTTCATCCTCAACACCCTGAACGTGTGCGGGCAGCTCGGCGACAACCCGGCCGCCGACCGCCTGCTGCTCAACCTCGTCAGCCACGCCCGCGGGAAGTTGCCGAAGCGGCTGGCGCCGGCGCCGGCCGATCTCGACGACCGGCTCGAGCGCGAAATCTACCCGCCCGCAGGAAGGACGGATTTCGTCAAGACCTGGCGGGTGACCGCCGCCACGCCCGTGGAACCGCCCGCCCGGGCCATCGAGCCGCCCGCCGCGGACGTTGCCTGGAGCGAACCCAAGACCTTCGCCAATGGCCTGGTCGACTATTTTCACCTCCACGGCCCCATTCCGGGGTTGGTCTATGCCGAAGCCAGGATCGACGTGCCGCGGGCGATGGATGTCGAGCTTCTGCTCGGGACCGACGGGCCGCTGAAGATCTGGATCGGCGAAAAAGAGCTTGTCGTGGTGGAAAAGGCGACCAATCCGTGCCTGGCCGACACGCTGGCCTTCCCCGTGAAACTCGCCGCCGGGGCGCAGTCCGTGCGGGTGGCGTTCTGCCGGCGCGGCGGGGTCGCCTGGGGATTCTTCCTGCGCTTCCGGCGCCCGGACCGGCCCTGGACCGACGAGGAGCTCGGCCACCGGCAATACCTGCCACGGATAGGTTAGGAAAGGTTCGACAAAGCTCGCGACGAAGCTCGCGACCAAGATGAAAGGAAAAACCATGAGGTTCATTGCAGCCCATTTATCACCCTGCCGCCCGCTGCTTCTCGCGCTGACGGTTCTCGTCCCCGGCTTCACTGCGTTGGCGGCGGAGCCCTCCGGGCCGGTCCTCCAGACGCCGGAAAAACTCCGCGGCACCCGCAACGACATCGGCGGGACGATCGGCAATTCGCTGGTCATCGCGGTGCCCCGGAAGATCGACAAGCTCGGGGTGTTCGACGCCGGCGGCGACGGGCTGAAGAACC
>CAYMAR010000411.1:0-3070 GCA_964388465.1 uncultured Desulfobacteraceae bacterium | reverse complement strand
GGCGTGTCCGTGGTAGCATCCGTCGAATTTAATGATCATATTGCGCCCGGTGTAACCCCGGGCCAGACGGATGGCGCTCATGGTGGCCTCGGTGCCGGAATTCACCATGCGCACCTTTTCGACCGAAGGAACGGCGGCGATCACAAGTTCGGCCAGCTCCAGTTCCAGGTCGGTGGGCGCACCGAAGCTGGTGCCGCGCGCCAGGACCTGGTTGACGGCCTGAATGACCTCTGGATGGCGATGGCCTAAAATCATCGGCCCCCAGGAGCCGACATAGTCAATGTATTCCTTGCCGTCGGCATCCCAGATCCGGCATCCGTCGGCACGATCGATAAAAAGCGGGGCCGAGCCGACGGATTTGCACGCCCTCACCGGGCTGTTGACGCCACCGGGAATGAGTTTCTGGGCGCGGTCGAAAAGCGCTGAAGATTGCATCCTGGCCATGAATGAACCTTTCGCCGGTTTGAGTCCGGGTGATTTGTCGTGATATACGCTTGAGCTTATTGGAACATTGGAAAATTAGCAAGTCCGTCCGGCCCGGTCAAGGTAAGCCCCGTTGCGTTGCCGTGGGCCGCCCCCCGGGCCGATAAAGATCGAAGGGCCGATCGGTACCCGAAATGAAGCCGAAGAACGATACCCAGCTGGCCCGCCTGCTCCAATACATCCTCGGCCGCCGTCCGGATGAATTCGGCCTGGTGCCGGATGACGAAGGTTATGTGGCGGTAAAGGAGCTCGTGAGGATCCTTCAGGAGGAAAAATGGCCCCGCGTGCGGCCGGCGCATCTGGAAAGCCTGCCCTACCGGTTGCCTCGGGCCGGTATCGAAACAAACGGCCGGTACATCCGGGCCTGCAACCGCGAGCACCTGCCGCGGGCAATCCCGTGCCCGACGGTACCCAAAGAACTGTTCACCGGCATCCGTCGCAGGGCGTACGCGGCCGTTTCCCGCAATGGACTGACCCCGCAGCACCATCCCGCGCGGGTGGTGCTTTTCGCCGAACGCGCAATGGCCCTGCGGGTCGGTCGCCGACGCGATGCGCAACCGCTGGTCGTGACCGTGCAGACCACCGTCGCCCGAAGCGCCGGCATTCAATTCGATCGCCTGGGCGACGCCATCTTCTTGACCGAACGTGTTCCGGCGGAATGCTGTCGGCTGCCGGCGGCGCCCCGGCCGGTTCGCATGTCGCAGACCCCGAAGGACACCCCGGCGGCCCCGCCCTCACCTGAAGCCGGGAGCTACACCCTCGATTGGGATCGCTTGACCTCGGCAAAATCGCCGCCCGCCAAACGCGCCCCGCAAAAATCCAAACGATGGCGCCGCGAACGACAACGCCTGCGGCGGATGAAACGCAACCCCGGGGAAACGAGCTAAATCACTGCCGATCCAACACCTGACCGGGCCGCTGAAAACCGTTTGACAACCCCCATCAAAGCTGCTACACAGCTTCGTCGGTCTTCGAGATGGGGATCGCTAGGGCCGTTAGCTCAACTAGGCAGAGCAACTGACTCTTAATCAGTAGGTTGAAGGTTCGATTCCTTCACGGCCCACCAACAAAGGTACCCGGGGCAGTTCCGCGTGACTGCCCTCTTTTTTTTACCGGACCCGACAAACGGGCTGAGGCGCGCAACCGGGTGAATCCGGAAAGGACGCAACCCGCTTGACAGCCTGAAAGCAACCGGCCTACGTTGTCGAGGTGTTTTCAGCCGGCTCCCGATCGGGCCGGCCGCATTCCTTGCTCTGTTCCAACAGGGCTTTACAGCCAAAAGGAGGCTTTATGCGCAGGTATGAAACCATCGTGATTGTCGATCCTGACATTGGCGAAGAACAGCGTGCGCCTGTTTTCGACCGCATCAGGGAGTTGGTGCCTCAGAAAGGCGGCCTGGTGGTCGAATTCGACGAGTGGGGCGCCCGCAAAATGGCCTACGAGGTCAAAAAGAAAAAACGGGGCTACTATCTCCGGGTCGACTATTGCGGCACCGGCGGACTGGTCGATGAAATGGAGCGCCAGTTCCGCATTGATGACCGGGTTCTGAAATACATGACCATCCTCCTGGAAGACGAGGTCGACATGGAAGCGATTCAGGAGAAGATGTCGCAGGCGAGTGAAGCGGAAGCCGCTCCGGCGACGACCGAGGCCCCCGCTCCGGCCGTCGAAACGCCGGCGGAAGAGACCGCGGCGGCCGAAGAAGCCTCGGCGCCCGCCGTGGAAGCCGCCGATGACACCCAACCTGCTGACAAGAAGGAGGATGCGTAACGATGGCTCCAGCAAGAGGACGTGGACGAGGACGCACGACCAAGAAAAGAAGAAGACGCGTATATCATCGCCGCAAAGTCTGCCGGTTTTGTGCCGATAAAAGCTTGACGATTGACTACAAGGAACCCAAAACCCTCCGAAACTTCACGACGGAACGCGGCAAGATCATCCCGCGGCGGATTTCCGGCGCGTGCGCGAAACACCAGCGCAAGCTGACCCTGGCCATAAAAAGGGCACGGACGATTGCCTTGCTGCCCTACGTGGGGACCTTGGATCTTTAATCCGTTTCGGAGACTGCAACCATGAAAGTCATACTTAAAGAAACCATCGAATCCCTCGGGATCATCGGCTCCGAAGTCAACGTGGCCGATGGATATGCCCGCAACTATCTATTGCCCCAGGGCAAGGCGGTGAAAGCCACCCCGCAGAATCGGCGGGTACTGGAGCAGCAGAAAGCCCAGTTCGACCTGCAGATCGCCAAGGAGAAAGCACTGGCCGAAGAGATGGCCAAACGCCTGGAAGGCGTGGCGTGCACCATCAAGGCCAAGGTGGCCGATGCCGACCGGCTCTACGGATCGGTAACCGTGCGCGATATCATCAATGCCCTGGCCAAACAGGAAATCGTGGTGGAAAAACGGGTCGTCCTGCTCAAAGAGCCCATCAAAGCGCTGGGGACCTTCAGCGTACCGATTCGGGTCTATACCGGTGTCGAACCGGAGATCACGGTTCATGTCGAGCCCGAGGAAGACAACGCCTGAAACCATGTGGGCGGCGCTTGCGGACGCCGGTCGCCGATGACTTCCGACGGCCGGCGTGC
>CAYMAR010000410.1:0-3075 GCA_964388465.1 uncultured Desulfobacteraceae bacterium | reverse complement strand
GGCGCCGCCCCTTGCGCTGCCGCGGCGTTCCGGGCATAGCCCTCGAGCGCAACGAACGGATCGTCGCCCAGCAGGTCGAAGTAAAACAGGTCCGCGCTGCGGTAGCTCGCGTCGGCATCAATCAGCCGCCCGACAGGATCATAGGCCTCAAGAAAAGCCCGCACGCCGCCGGCAACCTCCCGCACTTCCGCCCGCTTGAGGAATTCCCGGTAGGTGAGGCCGCCCACCACGGCGTTGCGACGCACCGTTCCACAGCGGTAGGTCAACAGAAGGTTGTTCTCGCTGCGACGCGCCAGACCCGGGATGACGGCGTTTCCGTCCCGGCCGTGCTCCGCATGGCCGGTTAGATCGTTGTCGTTGCGCCGTTCTTTAGCCTCTCCGAGAGCCCCGTGACCGGCCAGGGTCAGGGGGTCGCGGCGCTCGCCGTCGCCGGGCCACAAAACGGCAGATGCCAGCGGGGAAAATTCCTTGAGAAGAATCGCCCGCCCGGTGCGGTTGCGCACCCCCATCCCCATCACGAGGAAGCCAAGACCGTCATAGAGCGTCAGCGACAATTCCACGTCCACGCGGCCTGCGCGTGGCTGAAGCTCGGTCCGCCAGCGGCGGTTTTCGTCGGCGATTTCCACGGTCACCCGCAGTGTCCGACCCCGCCCGAGTTGATCCTCGACCGCGACCGTTTCCGCCGTTCGTCGCACGACCTGCCCGGCATTGGCGATGTCCCACGCCCCCAGGCGCGCCCCCGCATCGCGCAAGAGCACCTCGCCCGTGTTCAGATCGACCGCCCTGTAACAGCCGGCCTCGAGATCAAAGACCACCCGCAGCAACTCATTCTCGATCGAGACCGCTCCAGCGGATGGATCCTCGTTGGTTTGCTTGGTCATCGTCATTGTTTACTTGGTCCTGTTCGTTTGCTCACTGCACCCTGACCCGCCAAGCCACCGGCCCGGGGCCGCGGCGCAGCCAGCCATAGGCGACGGGGGATCTGTAGTTGTGCAGGTTGCCGGTCCATTGATACTGGGTGCGCGGCTCGCCGGGCGCGGCGACGTCGTTGCAGCCGAGTCCGAAGCCGATCCGCCGGCCCTCTGCCCATTCGCTCGCGCCGAACATCGCCAGCGGCACGACGACCTCGATCACGTAGCCGTCGGCGGTTTGTTTCCAGGCGGTCTTGACGGCCTCCAATCCCGTCTTCGGCGCGCCGAATCCAGGCGCGACAACAAGGGGGTTGTCCGCATCCTTCGCCGGAAAGAAACCGAGTTGAAAGACCGGGCCGGGCGTGTTGAGTTGCGCTTCGTCACGGGTGTCAAGGTACAGCTCGAACCCGTCACTGTTCTGCCAGATGCGCGGAAGCTGCTCAAAACTCAGAACCGGATCGACCGCACGCATCGCCAGGTAGAGCTGACCGGCATTCACGCGCACCGCAAACTCGGCCCGGGCGTTGCCGGCGTCAAACGCATGCCACTCGTCCGCCTCCCATTCCGCGGTGTCGGCATCGATGCTGGCCGGCCGGTCGAGCGCGTTGACACACGGCGCGGCATCGAACAGGAAACTGCCCAGGCCTATGAGCGTGCCGTCGGCATCCGTGATCCGAGCGGGAATGCCGGTGCGGACGGCGTTGCGTGTGCCCTCGGGCAGCGGGAAATCGCTGGTAATGGTGACGCTCTCGTTCGCCGGCAAGGCGATCTCGCGTCCAGGAAGATCACCGAGGTGAAACCTGCCCGTCAGCAGGTTGCCGGTCAGGTTGGTGATCGTGCTCCCGATCTTGGCGACCGGCGCGGCGCCATCAAGCCGGTACTGCGTTTCATTTGCCGTGACGGTGCTCCGGAAGAACTGCGGCTCGCGGTAGTCGAGATAGTTGCCGGCTTCGGTGAAAGTGGCGATGCCGACCCCGGAGCGCGGCCCGAGCCAGGACATGAGAAGCGGGCTGTCGCATACGGTCTGCAACGCCGGCAGTTCGAGGCGCCAGTCGATCACCCGGCTTTCGCCCGGCGCCAATTCAAGCGCGAGCGGCGGCAGCGCCCGGCGCGCACCGGTCGCCAGGTTGGGCAGTTTCTCCGTCACCGGTGCGGACTCCGCAATCGGCATATTTTCAGGAAAGAAAACCTGCACGGCGCCCTTGAACGGTTGCTTCGAGCGGTTGGTGATCGTCAACGCCAACCGTGTCCTGCCTTCCATTCGCAGCGGTTCAGGCGTCTCGAGCTCGAACGTCAGCGGATTAATTGCCGGCCCCTTGCCGAGCTGTTCCCAGAGCCGGCGGCCCATCTGGAAATGGCCGGAAAACCAGGGATGGATGTCGTCGCCGTTCGGCGGGAAATGCCGGGCCAGATAGTGATGCACGTCTTCCAGGGAATGAACCGACTCATCGACTGGCCACAACGCCAGGGTGCCGTCGAGGACCGGGCAGTCGAGCTCGTCACGGAGTGAGAGCGCAGTTTCGCGATACGGCAGCAGCCAGGCCAGGTCGGTCAGGCTCATGGTCGGCGCGACCAGGATGACATCGGCACCGGTGGCGCGGATCTTGCCGACGATCTGTTTGAGTTCGTTGCGAAACTGCTTGCGGTCGTGTCCGGGCTTGCCTTCCGCGGTGCCGGCCCGACCGTCGTTGGCGCCGTACATGACGAACACCAGGTCCGGCTGCTGGCTGAGGACGTCTTTTTCAACGCGCTTCAGGCCACGGTCGGCGGTCTCGCCGCCGATGCCTTTGTTGATGAGCCGTACTTGGGCTTTCGGGTGGGCCAGGCGCAGATATCCGGCGAAGACACCGTAGTATGAGGCGGCATCCAGCGGCACCTTGTAGTAGCCGCGGTCGCGGCTGCGGTTGCCAAAGTAGGTGGTGATCGAATCGCCCAGCGCGACAATCGTCACCGTCTCGCCGGCCGCCAGTTTCGCCTCCACTCGTGGCAGGCGTTCCAGCGGTCCGGCATGCGCCGCTGCGAGCGCGAGCAGCCCGCAAATCAGGAACCTTCTCATTATGGTTCCTCCCTCTTCAGCGGCACGACCATGTTCCAGGAGCGGGTCATCTTGTCGAATCCGCCGGCGCCGTTGCCGGTGGCCGCGAACAGGTGGGTTGGCTGGCCA
>CAYMAR010000409.1:0-3091 GCA_964388465.1 uncultured Desulfobacteraceae bacterium | reverse complement strand
AGCCCCCCTCGTTCACGTTGCGCGGTTTCGAGCAGCAGGCGGCGGCAGTCGGTGCGGCGGCTTCCCTTGAAATCGCCGCGTAGACCGACCAGTGTCAGTGCAAAGGCGCCGAGGCGGCAGGTGAGCAGGGCGGATATCGTGTCGATGCCCTGCGGGTGGTTGCCGATGTTTTCGCAGATGCCCCTGGCGCGGCAGGCGGCAATGCGCTGGCGCAGCTCATCGGCCGATTCATGTTCCCACTGCTTCCTCTCGTCCGCGTCCTCGACCAGGCGCTCGACCGTTTCGTCATCCAGCACGCTCAACAGGCAGGCCCCCGAGGCGCCCAGGACCACCGGGAAGCGCGCCCCCACCGTACTGCTCAGCGCGATAGGGCGGGGCGATTGGACCCGCGCGATCGTGACCTGCTCCGCTCCCTGCCGCCGGCTCAGTTTCACGGTCAAACCGGTGCTCTGCGCGAGTGATTCCATGTCCGGCCGCAGCGCGGTGACCAGGTTCTCGACGTCCATCAGCGGCTTGACAAAGGGTAGCAGCCCCCGGGAGAAGGCATAGCCGCCGTTCTCAGCCCGGATCCAGTCCGCATCCTCCAGCGTCTGCAGAATCCGGTAGCAGGTGCTCTGGCTGATCCCGAGGCGCTTGGCAAGCCCCAGCGACGAAAACTCGCCGCCTTCGGCCAGCGCATTCATCACCCGGATCGCCCGGGCTAAAGATGGTATGGTGTTCGGCATGGTGTCTCCAAATGAGAATAATGTCTAGTCAAGATTGATGCCATGATGCCGCCTCGAAGTCAAGCGCGTTGCGCGGCGAATGGGGAGGGAATGACGAAATACCCAGGCCAGGAGTCAGGGGACAAAAGTCAGGGGCCGGAAGTGTCGTTTCTGTAGTAGTCCGGGCACTCCGTGACCGGACGAGGCAGAGGTGAGCGGCGGAAAGGCCATGGGGTGCCGGGACGGCTGAACATGGGCCGGTCGCCGTCGTTTCTGCCACCTGTCCGGCGAGCGGAGTCGCCGGACTACTACGGAGGAAGGGAGATATCAATGCACAGAGAGAAGATTGTCTTGATCACCGGCGCGGTACGCAACACGCGTGTTTGGGGCCTTGGGGATTTCCCGGCGTTTCGCCACTCGTGGTGAAATGTCCGGGCGATCTCCGGATTAGCGTCTTGCGTTGCCGCCCGTCGTCGCTATACTACAGGATTATTGGATAGCGACTGGTATTGTGGTATCTAAGGACGAAGGAAGGTCGGGGGATGCGAGAGCGTGAGTCTGATTCTGATGGCGAGGTCTCGTCGGTGTCGGCGGACGCGGTGGAGGCGAAGAAGCCGCTGATTCAATCTCTGGAACGGGCGCTGGACATTGTCGAGATCGTCCGCGATGCGGACGGGCCGATGCGTTCGGCGGATGTCGCGCGCCGGATGGGGTTGCGGACGGCCACGGCGAACAACATTCTGCGCACACTCTACCAGCGCGGCTACCTGGCGCAGGACGACAGCAGTCGCTACGTGCTGGGGTCGGAGTGCTTCAAGCTCTACAGCCAGGCGTCCGACCGGTTTACGGACTTGCGGCGGGTGGTGTCTGAGCCGGTACGGGAGTTATCGGAGCGAACCGGCGACACCGCGTTCTTTGGCTGCGAGTACTATGGCTCGGTGTACTGTGTGTCGATGTCGATCGGGGGCGGCCAACTGGTCGTCTCGCCGCAGCAATCCTGGGTGGACCAGTTGCACTGTACGGCCAGCGGCAAGATCATCATCGCCGAGCACGGCATCGACTGGTACGCCGAACAGTGCCGGCGCAGGCCGCCGCGGGCGCTGACCGCCCGGACGCTGGTGACGGTTGACGCGATGGCGGCGGAAATTGGAAAGATTCATGAAGCCGGCTACGCTTTGAGCATCGGCGAGTGTGCCGAAGAGATTGCGGCACTGGGCATCGCCGTACGTGATCGGACCGGCGCCTTCGTGGGAGCCCTGGCCCAGACGTTTCCGGCGTTCTACCTGGAGAGCGGCCGGATCGATCCGGTTCGACGGGTCGAAGCTCTGCGAACATCGGCCGCGAGGATCAGCCATGACCTGTAAGCGCAAGCTGGCGGTTGGCTACCAATTGCCGGACCTGGATCGGTTCGCCGACATCGTGGCCGCGTTCCGCGCGGAGATCGACGAGGTCTACTTTCCATGGCTGGGAGTGCCGGGAGGACGTGGGCTCAGCATTGCCACCGCGGCCGAGCAGGAGGAGATGGAAACGGAACTGGCCGCGATCCGCGGCCACGGCGTCCGGTTCAACCTGCTGTGGAACGCGACGTGCCATGGCGGGCGGGCGGTCTCAATGGAACTGGAGACCCAGCTATTGGACGCCGTCCGGCAGTTGCGTGAGCGTTACGGACTCGAGGCCGTGACCACGACGTCGCTGTTCGTGGCCGCGGTGCTGCAGGAGCATGTTCCCGAGCTCGAGGTGCGAGCCTCGGTCAATATGGGGATCGGCTCCGTCTCCGGCATGCGCTACGTCTGCGACTACTTCGACGGCTTCTACGTGCAGCGCGAACTGAACCGATACCCCGAACGCATCCGACCCTTGCGCCGCTGGTGCGACGCGCACGGCAAGAAGCTGTACCTGCTGGCCAACAGCGGCTGTCTGAAGAACTGCTCGGCGCACGCCTTTCACGACAACCTGGTGTCGCATGAACACGAGCTGGGGCGACAGGAGAACCGCTGGCCCGGCTTTCGCGGCCTTTGCTGGGATTACTACGCCGATGCCGCCAACCATGTCTCCTTCCTGACCGACAGCACCTGGGTGCGACCGGAAGACGTGTCGCTTTACGACGACCTGGTCGATGGCATCAAGCTGGCGACACGCACGCACCGGAACCCGGCCGCGGTGATCGCCGCCTATGCCGGGCGCAGCTTCGACGGCAACATGCTGAGCCTGTGCGAACCCGACTTCTCGGTGTTGGCCTATCTCGATAACCGCCGCTTTCCGGCGGACTGGGCAGATCAATTTCCCCGGCTGTCGGAATCTGAACGCGAAACCTACTGTAGGGAGGTGTTGGCTGATGTTAACCGCTGACATGGTAAAGCAGGCCGCACGCCGTTTCGGCGCCGATG
>CAYMAR010000408.1:0-3091 GCA_964388465.1 uncultured Desulfobacteraceae bacterium | reverse complement strand
CCGCCAGTGACGGCAAGACGACCGTGGCCCGCACCTACTGGGCCAACAAAGCCACCGGCCTGGTCAGCGACGTCCCCGGCGAGATCATGCTCACCCCCGGGTTGTGGGGCGAGGCCGAGTTTTAGTAGGAGGTGTTGTGAGGGGAAGAAGTCAGAACGTCGAACACTGAACATCGAATTGAAAAGGAGAAGTAATGATTATACACACAAGGATGATGGTTCTGCTTGCACCCCTGGCTCTGGCCGGGGCCCTGCACGCTCAGGACGCCGAGAATATGATCGGACGCCAGAGCCAGAATGAAGGACTCCAAGTCCTGCCGGCGCCCGGTAACATGAGAATTGACGGCGACCTCTCCGACTGGGATTGGTCCGGGCGCATCTGGTGTTTTGCCGACAGCAACGTGCGCAGCCGCTTCTCTGTGGAAGCCGCCGCCATGTGGGACAAGGAGTTTCTCTATCTCGCCGCGAAGTGGGGGGATCCCACCCCGATGTTCAGTGCCGTCAATCCCGAATTCAATCGCGAAGAAGGCTGGCAGTCGGACGCCTGGCAGATGCGCATCCAGACCGACCAGATCACCCACGTGACCGCCTGGTATTACACCGAGAAGAAGATGCCCGCCATGCACGTCACGCACGCCGAAGGCGGCAGCGGCGATCCGCAGTTCATCGTTTACAAAGAGAATGGCACACAACTCGGTCAGGACATCGAGATGGCTTACCGCATGGACGCCGACGGCAAGGGCTACGCCCAGGAGCTGCGCATTCCCTGGAGCATTCTCTACAAGACCGTCCCCGCGATTGAGGCTGGTCTCACGTTCCGCCTCGGCTACGAATTCCTGTGGGGGGATCCCACCGGAAAGACCTGGCCCATCCACCGCTACGCGGACAACATGCAGCCCGGCGTCACCTCTCGTGAGTTCTATTGGACCAACACCAAAGCCTGGGGCAACGCCGAACTGAAGGCTGCCGGCAATGTGCCTGTCCGCCAATATGTCAGCGCCGAAGCCAGGTTGGCCGGAACCATTCCCATTCGCATCACCATTCCCGAACGCGCTGCCCGCTTCACCGTGGCCATTGATGACGCAGCCGGCAACCGCGTGCGCAATCTCGCAGCCGATTTCGTTCCCGAAGACTACACCGTCGCTGGGCAGAACGGCCGTCGTACCGTCGAGGTGCTGTGGGACGGTCTCGATGATAAGGGTAAGCTGGTAGCGCCCGCCACCTATCGCGCCTTCGGCCTCACGCATGACGGTCTCGGCGCCGAATACGACATGTGCTTCTACAATCCCGGCACGCCGCCGTGGACCACCAGCAATGGGCAGGGCGCCTGGGGCGCTGACCATGCCGCCCCTTCCCGCATCGCCACGGCCGGCGACTGGATCATCATCGGCTGCCATACCGTCGAAGGCGGCTCCGGCATCTACGGCATCGCGCCGGACGGTCTCAAGAAATGGGGAGAGAAGCGCGGCGTATTCGTACTGGCTGCTGACGCAGAATACGTCTATGCCATCGTCCACTCTTGGTACGTCAGTGGCGCACTGTGCCGCTTCGACAAAGCCACCGGCGCCAGCTGTCCCTTCGTTCTCGACGGCAAACCGCGGCCCTTCGAACTGGTGATGACCGACATCTTCGGCACGCCGCTCCCCGCGTCCAAGGACAAGCCGGCCTGGAGTCCCTTCGGTAAGGAATCCGAGGCCCCGATATCCGCCATGGCCGTGCATGACCAACGCCTGATCCTGGCTCGCGAAGACGGCAAGCTCTTCATCCTCAACGCCGCCTCCGCCGCACCGGAAGGCAGCTTCGATGTCACCGATCTCTCCGCGCTTGCCTTCAGTGCACAGGGCGCGCTCTACGCCGTGCAGAAAGGCAAACTCATCGCCATCGATCTTACGTCCGGCAACGTCACGCCCATTGCAGCCGAGGGCCTGTCCCAGGCCGTCGGGTTGGCGGTTGATTCCTCCGGCAATCTTGTCACTGCCGATCTCGGCCCGGACTGTCAGGTCAAGGCATTCACTCCCGCAGGCAAGCCGGCCTACACCTGTGGGCGCAAAGGCGGCCGTGCATTGCGCGGCGTATGGGACGCCCAGGCGATGCGCCAGATGAGCGCCGTCGCCGTAGATGCCCAGGACAACATCTGGGTCACCGAAGAATGCGACACGCCGCGCCGCGTCTCTGTCTGGGGGCGCGACGGCAAGCTGGTCCGCGACTACATCGGCAATACCGGCTACTCCGGCACCGGCGCCTATCTGCACGAGTCGGACCCGGACCTCGCCTACGTCGGCCCCATCGAGATGAAGCTTGACCGGAAGAATCGGACTTACAGCGTCACCCGCATTCTCTGGGTGCCGGACGAATCCGCCGGTGAGGCCTTCCCGATCTGGACGCACACCGCACACTGGTTCCCCAACGCCAGTTTCACTCGTTCCGCGGCGAGCGGCAAAGACCGCCGTTATCTCTTCTTCAACGACTCCTACAACGCCGTCTACATGGAACGCGGCGATTGCTGGCAGCCCGTGGCAGTGCTCGGCCACATTCGCGATCTACCGCCGTTCCTGCGCCAAGGCGCATTCAAGGACTGTGACGAGAAAGACGGGTTCTACTGGAACGATCTGAACAAAGACGGCAAAGTCACCCGCGACGAATGCACCATCGTCAAAGGCGGCATCCCGCTGGGACGCTCCATGACCGACTGGGGCAAACGCCTGGGTGCAGACCTCTCCATCTACGCCGGCGGCATTGTGCGCTACAAGCCGACACGTTTCCTGGACGACGGCGCGCCGGTCTATGGTCCGGAAGGTCTGACCGAACTGGCGGCAAAGGAGAGCGGCGACTTCGTTCCGGTTACAGCAGAGAACAAACTCCTCTGCCTCAGCTTCACCGGCTATCCCGGCCCGACGACCGGCATGCTGGGAATCGATGAGAATTCCGGCAAGATCCTCTGGTCCTATCCCAATCCGTATCCCAGCGTGCATGGCTCGCACAATGCCACCATGCCCAAGCCCGGCCTGCTGATCGGCGGTCTGAAGATCTGCGGCGTCGCCAGGGTGAACGACACCGTAGGCAACATCTGCCTGGTGCGCGGCAACCTCGGA
>CAYMAR010000407.1:0-3092 GCA_964388465.1 uncultured Desulfobacteraceae bacterium | reverse complement strand
CTTCCGGGGTGAGGTGCTCGTCTTCCGCATTCCGCCAGCGGCCGGCGTTGGCACGATCGGATTCGATGCCGAATTTGGGAAACAGGCCGGATTCGATGCGCACCCGGCACTTGCCGCAGACCTGTTCCCCGCCGCAGAGCGCTTCGATGCCCACCCCCAGCATACGGGCGGCCGCCATAGCGGTCGTGCCGGCCGGCACGCGCCCCCGTCGGCCTGAGGGTTGAAAGATCACCATGGGATCGGTGTTGGGCATGTGTCGCCCCCCTCCGCGAAGGCAAGCGGCCCGCAGCTTAATGCCAGTGTTTGGCGAGACGATCCAATTCCCGGCGCTTATCTTCCGGCAGAATGGCGGGCTGTATTTCCATTCGTTCCAGCGTTTGCTGGCGCAGGCGCTCCTCGAAGCGCAGGCCGCCGTTTTCGAGCCAGGAAGCATAATTGCTGCGGTCGAACATGTTGGAATACCACACGGCGCGGAAGTGAGCGCCGGTGTGATCGGTATCCATGAAATGGCCCCCGGGACCGACGTTGTGAATCACGTCCAGCGCCAGATTCTCATCGTCGATCGGGACCCCTTTGAATATCTGATTGAGCATATCGAGCACCTCGTGCACCAGGATCATGAAGGCCGGCGAGGCCAGGCAGCCGTGATCGAGCAGGCCGCAGTCGTGAATCAGGTTGGCCCCGCTGAGGGCGGCCGCCATGCACGACAGGGTCGCCTCGGCGGCCGCCTGGGCATCCGGCAATTTGGCGTCGGAGCACCCGGCGGTGCCGAAGTAGGGCAGCTTGAGATAGCGGGACATCTGGGCCAGGGCGGCGCCCATCAGCGTCATCTCCGGGGCGCCGTAGGAGAAAACCGTCGTGCGCATGTCCATGATGGTGGCAAAGGCGCCGTAGATGAAAGGGGCGCCCTGGCGGACCAACTGGGTTATCACCAGTCCGATCAGCGATTCGGCGGTTCCCTGGACGATGGATCCGGCGAATGTCGCCGGGCCGGTGCTGCCCGCCTGCGGCGCCCCGTAGCAGATCTGCGGGATCCGCTTTTCGGCGCAGAAGATCATCTTCTCCAGCGTGTCTTCGTTGAGCACCAGCGGCGAGACGGGATCGGCGAGCATGACGATCGTGGGAGCGTTCAGGAATTGCTTCTCGTCGCCGGCAATCAGGATCGCCATTTCATGAATGTCCTTGAGGCTGTTGATGTCCCGGCAGCAGAAAACCATTGGTTTTTGGCAATAGGTCAGGGCCTCCTTCAGCACCAGGCGGTCGGCCAGCTCGGGCGGCACATCGCTGGCCAGACCGAACGTCATGCCCCAGTCGTAGTTGGGCAAGTTGTCGAGCAGGGATGCCATGGTGCGGCAGTTGTCGATTTCAAACTTGCGTCGTTCGCTGACGATGGGCTCCAGGTAGTCGAGACAGTCCAGACTGGGGCCGAACCAGCTGCGGTTGCGTTCGAGTTTCACGGTCCGTTCGCCATCGCGCGTCCCGAGGACCACCCGCGACGGCGCCCGGTTCAAGGCTTCCTTGACCAGCCAGTCCGGCACACGCACCCGGTCACCATCGACCCGGGCCCCGGCCGCATCCAGCCGTTCCAGCGCTTGCGGATGGGAAACCTTGACACCGGTGTGTTCCAGAACTTCCATGGCCGCCAGGTAGACGTCCTCGACCTGGTCCGCTTGAAGCACGTCGAGCCTCGGTTTCATCCTGGGGTCGAATCCTTTTCTTGACATGCCGCCCCCTTGGTGTCTGGTGTCCGTTTACGTCGATACCCCGTCAAAACTCCATCCGCCCTGCTTCCGCCTGACCGCATGGCCGCCGTCCCCCGCTGCCTCTTCGGTTTAGAGCAGACGGCGCACCCGGTCATGGAAAGCCTCGACATGCGCGCCCATGATCGCTTCCGCGCGGTTGGCATCCTTGGCCCGGATAGCCTCCATGATCTCCAGGTGTTCGGCGACCGCATCGGCCAGGAAGTCCAGCTGCGGGAGGGCTACGTACCACAAGCGTCGGGACAGGCCGAGAAGGTGATCCAGACAGCGCGCCAGATACCGGTTGCGGGCGGCCCGGACGAGGGCCTGATGAAACTTGTGGTCGATCGCGAGCATCCGTTCACTGTCGGCCGGATCGGCGGCTAGCTGCTGCTGGCGCAAAGCCACCAAAACGGCCCAGTCATCCTGGTCCCAGCGCTGCGCGGCCAGTCGCGCACAGAGAGGCTCCAGGGTCAGACGGATCTCGCCAAGTTGCTCCAAATCGGCGCGGTTGATTTCCGCCACGTAGAGTCCATGGCGCGGGGTGATCTCCACCAGGCCCTCGTAGGCCAGCCACTGGAAGGCCTCGCGCACGGACCCGACACCGCTGGCGCTCGCGTCCGCCAGGGCCTGCTCGTTGAGAAGTGTGCCGGGCGCCAGTGCCAGGGTGATGATTTTCTCCCGCACATATTCATAGGCATGCCGGGTGTCGATGTCCGTCAGATCCATGCCGAATGCCTCCTTCGACGGTCGCCGCGGTCATTGGGCGCTGCCTGCGGCGGTGGTGTGACGACGAACGGGCGCCTGGTGCCGGGGCCGGTGGACATCGCGGCCGAACGAGGGCGAATCAAATCTCGCGCCGCGGGCCAGGCGCGGATTTCCCATGGCGGTGGCCTTGATCCGGAAGCTATCCAATCCGTCCGGATGCGTCTCCACGGTGATTTCCGGACTGTCCGCACCGGAGCGCAGGGCCGCGCCGAGGGCCCGTTCGCGGCACAGCTCACGGGCAATTGCCAAGGCGTCCGGCAGGCCGTCGCAAAACCGACGCGCCTCCTGGGTCTGCACGTAGTAGCCGCTCGGCTCCTGCCCGTCCGCCGCCACGTGCGGATACACGATCAGCTCTTCGGTCACCATGATGCTGCCCACCACCGCCCCGACGGCGTTGGCGACCCGGTAATGCTCGGGCAGTATCAGTTCGGTGTGAAGACTGTCGGCCACCGCGCCCAAAAAGTTTTTCGCCGGCGCACCGATGCCGATCAGCGGTGTTCGCAGTTCCAAACGGGCCCCCAGATGGGGATGGTCCGTCCGAAGACTGTTGCGCAGGAACCACGAACCGAAATCGGCGGCGGCCGT
>CAYMAR010000406.1:0-3107 GCA_964388465.1 uncultured Desulfobacteraceae bacterium | reverse complement strand
TGCCCAAGATCGAAGTCTACCGGCCCGAAACCGGCAAGCAACCGGCCTGCAAGGGCGACGTTCGCCTGCTGGCGGTCGTGAGTGCCGCCGCCACCGATTGGGGTGTTCCCTGTTTCGCGCCGAACGATGCCGAAGGCCTGGCCGATCTTTTGGAGCAGCATGCCGGTCTGCAGACGGTCAAGGCGGCCGGGTGACCCCGGGTGGGCTCCCGACGCCCGCGGCATATCCCGAGGCGCGCCAAACCTGATCTCAACCCAATAGTCCCTATTCCTTCGAAAGCGAATACGATGCCCGATCCGGAAATCGGCTACGCCGAGGCGTTAGAGCTGATTCGAACGCGGCTTCGTCCGCTGCCGCCGACGAAACTGCCGCTCGACCGCTGCGAGGGCTTCCGTCTGGCCGAAAACGTCCGCGCCCGGGTGGACGCGCCCTCGGTGGACACATCGATGAAAGACGGCTATGCCCTGCGGGCTGAGGATGTGTCTCCCGGCGGCAAGCGTGCACCCAGGCCGCTTGAAATCGCCGGCCGGATCGCGGCCGGCGGTGCACCCTCCCGTCCTCTCAAACCCTATACGGCGCTGCGGATTCTGACCGGCGGCGCTCTGCCCCCGGGCGCGGACACCATCGTGGCCGAAGAGTTTGTCCGCGTGGCCGACGGGTACCTTGAGGTGACGCGTCCGACGGAGAAAGGCCGCAACATTCGACGGCGGGGAAGCGATACGGCGGCGGGCGAGCAACTGCTTGCCGCGGGGCAGTCGCTGACACCGGGAGCGATCGGTCTGCTGGCCGCAGCCGGTCATGCCGAAGCCCGGGTGCATCCCAAACCGCGGGTGGCGATCATCGCCACGGGGGACGAGGTTCTGCTGCCCGGACAGCCCCTTGCCGCCGGTAAACTCTATGCCAGCAATCTGATGACGATCAATGCCTGGTGTCGACGATTCGGTATGCCGGCGGCGATGGATGTGGTGGGCGATCGAACCGAGGCCCTGGCCGGTCGCCTGGAGCGGGCGGTTCGGGAGCAGGATGCAATCGTGACCAGTGGCGGGGCCTGGACCGGTGACAAGGACCTGGTGGCCCAAGCGCTGGCCGAACTGGGTTGGCAGCCGCATTTTCACCGCCTGCGCCTGGGACCCGGCAAAGCGGCTGGTTTTGGATCCCTTCAGGCCAAGCCGGTGTTTCTGCTTCCCGGCGGACCGCCGTCCAATCTGGTGGCCTTTCTCGTGCTGGCCCTGCCCGGTCTGCTCAGGCTAAGCGGCTGCGTCCAGCCCGGGCTGCCCCGGATCAACGCGAAACTGGCCGCCCCGGTTGCGGGCACGCGACATTGGACCCAGGCCCTGTTCGGCGATCTTGAAGCAACGGAAACGGGTCACCTCTTCCATCCCCACCGGCGCCGCGGCAGCCGCCTCAAACGGATGGCCCGGGCGCGCGCGCTGTTGTTGATCCCCGAGGGCCGGGACGGTTTTGCGGCCGGTGATATCGTGACCGTTCACATTCTGCGATAGCGGCTGGCGTCAATGGCGCCGAATCCGGGCTCGTGCGGCCCTCGTGGCGGCCCTCTTGTGACCGGACGGGGTGGCTCGTCCGCCAGTCTCAGGCGGGCGGCAATCGGCGTCCGGCCTGTGGCGACGCGTGGGTAACGCCGCGGTGCAGGATCATCTTCTCCCCGACGCGGCGGCCGCGATCGTAGGCCTCGGGGTCCTGCCGGCCGCCGCCGCGTTGAATTCTTCTGGTCTGCGGATAACGCTGTCGCAAATAGGCCGTTAGCCGGAAGTCGGGCTGGCGGATCAGGGCCCGTTCCGTCGCATCGGTCTTGGGCCGCTGCTCCCGCTTCAGCTTGTCGCGGAACCCTTCGATAAGTCCGACGGCAAAGTCGCTCTTCTGACGGCGCGTCGTCCGCCGGCGGGGTCGCCATTCGACCCAGCGGCGATCGATGTGCGCCACCACGAAGGCGTGGACATAGCCGGCTTGGGTCACGTTGGCCGGTGTGCCCGCGATTTCGAGCACGCGGCCCATTTTGCCTTTGGCGACCACGAAAGCGGGAACCCAGATACCCTGCACGAAATAGAAATCCTGGATCAGATTGGCCAGAACGTAGGCTTCCCTGAAATGGCGCAGGGCCGGACGGCCC
Source organism: uncultured Desulfobacteraceae bacterium (assembly GCA_964388465.1). GTDB lineage: Bacteria > Desulfobacterota > Desulfobacteria > Desulfobacterales > UBA5852 > JABZFP01. The sequence goes on along the minus strand of CAYMAR010000406.1, from coordinate 979 downwards.
ATGAAGATGCTGACGAATTGGCGGCCGGGATCCTCCGTGACGGTAAAGATGTGGTGACGGGCCATGAGTTCGTGGGCCTTGAGCATGGCGGCCTCGGCCTCGTTGGCGTTGGGGCTGCGGGCCAGTGCCAGCAGCTTGCGGATGCGCCCATGACACCCGGTGCCGTCGTTGGAAGCCGATACGGCCAGGCGTTCGTGCAGCGGCCGTTGGGCCGTGGCCGCCGGATCGGCCCGCAGCATGAGGCAGGCCTGCTGAAAGGCGGGGCCATGCGGGGGCTGGCCGTCGGCGGCCAGCACCGTCTGGGCGAGCTGGTGGGCCATTTCGTGCCGGAGCACGTCGCGCACCTCGTCCCAGGGATGCTTTTGTGCCAACTGACGGTTCAGGCAGATTTCACGTTGGTCCGCATCCCACTGCCCCAGACGGCCGGGGGTGTCGGACAGCCGGAAGAGGGGGCGCCGCAGGCGCTCACGGTAGCAGGCATCCAAATCGCCGGCCGCCAGTTCCCACTCGCAGGCCAGGCCAAGAAGGATGCGGCGCTCCCGGGTGCTATCCCCGTTGCGGTCGGTCGCGGCGGTCATCCGCTATTGTGTTTTTCGTAACGCGCGATGGCCTGGCGCACGTAGGGGTAGAGATTGGCCGCAACGATGCGATAGCCTTCAGCCGTGGGATGGATGCCGTCGGGCTGATTGAGCCGGGGGTTGCCGGCCACACCCTCGAGGAAGAAGGGCATCCGGATCAACCCGTGGGACGCGGCGATGTCGGGATAGATGGCACGGAAGGCTTCCGTGAAGACCGGCCCCAGGTTGCGGACCATTTCCATGCCGGCAAGGACCACGACGACGCCCTCGGACTTGAGGCGCGTGACCATGGCGTCGATATTGCGGCGGGTCAGCGCCGGGTCGACCCCACGCAGGCCGTCGTTGGCGCCGGTTTCCAGGATGACGATGTCGGGTGCCAGGGTCAGCACCCAGTCCAGGCG
>CAYMAR010000405.1:1614-3123 GCA_964388465.1 uncultured Desulfobacteraceae bacterium | reverse complement strand
GATGATCGAAAAGAAAATGCTGGGCAAAAAGACCCAGGGCGGTTTCTACAAGACGGAGCTGACGCCGGAGTGGAAGAAGATCCGCAAGGTGCTCAACCCGGACACGATGGCATACGAAGACTGGCAGAAGGTGGAGTTTCCCTGCCTGGTCGAGGCCAAAAAGGCCAAGACCCTGGGCGACAAGCTGAAAGCCATCGTCTACGGCGACGACAAGGGCGCGGTCTTTGCCTGGAAGGCCGTGGCCGACCAGTTGATCTACTCCGCCAATCGCATCCCCGAGATCTCCGACACGGTGGTCGAGATCGACAACGCCATGAAGTGGGGCTACAACTTCGAGATGGGCCCCTTCGAGACCTGGGATGCCATCGGCGTCCAGCCATCGGTGGCCAAGATGGAAGCCGACGGCCTGACGGTGCCGGCGAAAGTCAAGCAGATGCTGGACGCCGGCGTCGAGAATTTCTACAAGACCGAGGACGGCCGACGCTATTACTACGACTTCGACACCCAGGCCTATAAAGCGATCGCGGTCAGCGCCAGCAACATTTCGCTGGCCGCCCTCAAGGGCGCGGGCGGGTTGGTCCAGCGCTGTGGCTCGGCCTCGCTGGTGGACTTGGGCGACGGCGTCTTCTGCTGCGAGTTCCAGACCAAGATGAACGCCCTCAACGCCGAGATCATCCAGTTTCTGGACGAATCCATGGACTACGTCGAGGAAAACGGCGTGGGCCTGGTGATTGGCAACCAGGCCGGCGGCATGCCAGGGGCCTTCTCCGCCGGCGCGGACTTGGTTCAGGTGGGCACGGCGGCGCGCGAAAACCGCCTCGAGGAAGTCGACGCCATGATCGCGTCCCTGCACGCGGTGGTGCAGCGCGAAACCTACAGCCCCTTCCCGGTGGTGGCCGCCCCCTACGGGCTGGCGCTGGGCGGCGGCTGCGAGGTCTGCCTGGCCGCCGATCGGATCGTGGCCCATGCCGAACTCTACATGGGCCTGGTGGAGATCGGGGTGGGGCTTCTGCCGGCTGGCGGCGGCTGCAAAAACCTCTGGAAACGGGCCGTGGCCAACATCCCCGCGAATGTCACCGATATCGACCTGGCCAAGTTCTTCATTCCGACCTTCATGAGCATCGCCACGGCCAAGGTCTCCATGTCGGCCGCCGAGGCCCGGGCCAACGGCTTCCTGGGCCCCAACGACCGGATCGTCTTCAACCGCGACCTCCTGATCGGCGAGGCCAAGAAGGAAGTCCTGCGCATGGCCGACCAGGGCTACGCCCCGCCGGTCAAGCGCCCGCTTAAGGTGCTGGGGGCGGCCGCCGAAGGCATGGTCAACGGCGAGATCTTCAATATGCTCAGTGCCGGCTACGTCACCGCGCACGACGCCTTTCTGGCCCGGCGCATCGCCACCGTCATCGCCGGCGGGGATGTGCGCACCAACAGCGAGGTCGACGAGGAGGTGATTCTGCGCCTGGAGCGCGCGGCTTTCGTTGACTTCCTCAAAGAGGAGAAAACCCTGGC
>CAYMAR010000405.1:0-1514 GCA_964388465.1 uncultured Desulfobacteraceae bacterium | reverse complement strand
ACGCTGTCATCCAAGGAGAAAACCGATGAGAGATGCCTATATTGTCACATCCGTCCGTACCCCCGGCTGCCGTCGGGTCAAGGGGGCTTTCAAGGATACCCGTCCCGAGGACCTGCTCGCTTTCATTCTGGGCGCTGCGGTCGACAAGACGCCCGGCCTGGAGAAAAAGGACGTGGAAGACCTCATGATCGGCTGCTCGTTTCCCGAGGCCGAGCAGGGACTCAATATCGGCCGCATCGCCGGCCAGATCGCCGGATTCCCCGACGCCGTCAGCGGGGCCACCATCAACCGTTTCTGCTCTTCAGGTCTTGAAGCCATCGCCCAGGCCTCGCTGCGCGTGATGGCCGGCTGGTCCGAAGTGACCATCGGCGGCGGGGTCGAATCCATGACCTACGTGCCCATGGGCGGCAACCTGCCGCGCCCGCATCCGGAATACACCCGCATGCAGGCCGACCTTTACGCCTCCATGGGGATCACGGCCGAAAACGTGGCCAAACGCTACGACGTTTCCCGCGAAGCCCAGGACGAATTCGCCTGCCATTCCCAGATGAAGGCGGCCGCGGCGCAGAAAGACGGGAAGTATACCGAGATCGTGCCCACGCCGGCGGCGCGCTACGTGCAGACCGCCGACGGCACCTACAAAAGGGAAACCTTCCTGCAGGAATTCGACGACGGGGTGCGGGCCACGACCACCGTCGAGGGCCTGGCCAAACTGCGGCCGGTGTTTGCCGTGAACGGCTCCGTCACGGCGGGCAATTCCTCCCAGACCACGGACGGCGCGGCGGCCTCCGTCATCGCCAGCGAGGCGGCGGTGCAGAAACTGGGGCTCAAACCGATCGCCAAGCTCAAGTGCTACACCACGGTGGGCTGCAAACCGGACGAGATGGGCGTCGGACCGGCTTACGCCATCCCCAAGTTGCTCCAGATGGCCGGGGTGGACATCAAGGACGTGGGCCTGTTCGAGATCAACGAGGCCTTCGCCTCGCAGGCCATCTACTGCATCCGCGAACTGGGCCTCGAAAACGACATGGACAAGATCAACGTCAACGGCGGCGCGATTGCGCTGGGCCACCCCCTGGGCTGCACCGGGGCCAAGCTGTGCGCCACCCTCCTGCGCAACATGCAGGATCGCGGCGTGAAATACGGCGTGGAATCCATGTGCATCGGCGGCGGCATGGGCGCGGCGGCCCTGTTCGAGCGCTGCGACTAAACGCCGGCGAGGGCTCAAAACCGATCGAGGGCTGCCGCAGGGCAGCCCTTTTGTTTTTCATGACCGGCGGCAAGCGGCCCGCTGGGCCCATCCGGCCGCGGGCCTCGATCGTCCGATGTCCGCTGGGGCTATTCCTTCGAACCGGCATCGTCCGCGGGCGGGCGTTGCGCGTGCTTTACGGTTTTTTCGATCGTGCGGTAGATGGATTGGAAGGTTTCTGGAAATCCGGTCGGGGAAACGCGGCCGGTCTCGATGAACTTGACCACGATTTCTTTGGCGGTGCGCAGGATCTGTTCGTCCACCG
>CAYMAR010000404.1:0-3126 GCA_964388465.1 uncultured Desulfobacteraceae bacterium | reverse complement strand
AGCCGCATCGACGGCCCCCGGGCCGAAAAAATGGGCATCAGCGCCCTGCTGATGAAACCCCTCAACCTGAGCGACCTGGCCCTGAACATCCGCCGGGTGCTGGACAGGCGCAAGGGGCGCCCATAAGGGGGGGGCCCGGCCATCGGGCGTCACTTGACGACGAAGGTCACCGGCCGGGTTTCGAGGGGACGCGTCTTTCCCGCCGGCCAGATCCTGGCCATCAGCCGGTGGGCGCCCGGTGCGACGGACCACAGATAGCGGGCCTCCCGGGTGCGGGCCAGCAGGCGGCCGTCCAAAAACCACTCGACGCGCCCGACCGCCCCACGGGGTGCCAGCGCGAATTCAAACGCCTCCAGATGGTCCGGGATGCGGGGGTCCATCGCCATCTGCAGCCCGTTGCTCGGCCGCCGGATGCGAAACGGTCCGGACGGAACGTCGGGGGCCGCCGGCAGCTTGCCCGGCACGAACCACTCCTCGCGGCGGTCGCAATCGCCGTCGGCCAGGCGGCCGTCAGCGATGCAGACCTCGGCTTGCACCAGCCGGCGGCTGAAATGGAGCGGCCGCGCCGCTGCGCCGCGTACCAGCTCCGCCATGACCGACCGCAGCACCAGGGCCGGACCCACTGAACCGGTGACCGCCTTCATGGGGCGATGATCAAGGTTGCCCATCCAGACGCCCACCGTGTAGCCATAGTTGTAGCCCACCGCCCAGGCATCGCGGTAGTCGCTGGAGGTGCCCGTTTTGACCGCCGTCTGGACGGGCATGTCCAGGATGCCGTCCGCATTGAATTCCAGGCGCCGGGCGTCCGCATCCGACAGGATATGACCCGTCAGCGAGGCGACCTCGGGGCTGAAAACACGCCGGGCGAAATCGTCGGTCGTAGGCTCCGCCAGGACCTGCAGGGGCGCAAACACCCCGCCGCGGGCCAGGACGGCATAGGCCTGCACCAGCTCGAACAACGTGATCGCGCCGTTTCCGAGGGCCAGACCGTCCCCATAGACATCCGGGTGACGATCGAGGCTCCGGACGCCCAGGGCGTGAAGGGTGTCGAGAAAATCCCCGGCGCCCACGTATTGAATGGCCCTGACCGCGGGGATGTTCAGGGAGTTGCCCAGGGCTTCACGCAGGGAGAGCGGGCCGTAATGCCGGCGGCTGTAATTCTGGTAGGTGTGCAGTCCCTGGCCCACGGATTCGCTCAGCGGGCGGTCGTCGATCATGGTGGCCGGTGTCCAGCCGCGGCTCATGGCCAGCGCATAGACAAAGGGTTTTAGCGTGGAGCCCGGCTGCCGCGGTGTGCGGACGGCATCGTAGGCATTGGCCGGGGCCGGGGGATCTCCGGCGCGGCCGACGACCCAGGCGAGGACTTCGTTGCGGCGGTGGTCCACCACCAGAAGGGCGCCGTTGGCGGCCTGCCGACGACGGAGGTGGCGCAGCTGCTGGTCGAGAATCTGCTGCCCGGCGCGCTGGATATCGAGATCCAGGGTGGTCGTCACCCGGCTGGCGGCGGCCGTCGCTTGAGGGTAGACGAAGCGGGCGAAGTGGCTGGCATCCGCTGTTGGCGGGGCCGCGGTAAAACGGAACCCTTCCCGGTTCACCGCGGTCCACTGCGCGGCGGACAGCACGCCGGCCGCCCGCATGCGCCGCGCCAGGCGCCTCAGCGCCCGGTCCACGACCCCCGGGGCGGTGTGTACGTTCAGGCGCGCCGGGGCCCGCACCATCACGGCCAGCGCCAGCGTCTCCCGAACGCTCAGGGTGTCCAGGTCGCGTCCGAAGTAATACTGGGCCGCCATGCGCACGCCGCGCCGCCGGGCGGTGTAGGGGACCTGGTTGAGATAGTATTCCAGGATGGCGGCCTTGGAATAGCGCGCCTCCAGGCGCCGGGCCTCGATGCCCTCCAGCCATCGCGACCAGAGGGTCCGCGGGCGCGGATGCAGGATGCGCACCACCTGCTCGCTGATGGTGCTGGCCCCGCGCACCACCCGCCCGGCTTTCAGGTTCTGCCAGACCGCATGCAGCCGGGCGCGCCAGTCCACGCCGCCGTGGGCAAAGAAGCGTTTATCCTCGGATACGATGAATGCGGCGCGCAGCAGCGCCGGGATCTCGTGATAGGCGACCCGGGCATGTTCGTTCCTCGGGTTCTGGTAGGTGACGGTCAGCGGGCGGCCGTGGCGGTCCAGGAGCTGGGGCTTGACGATCTGGCCGGCGGTGAGATCGGGCGGCGGCGCAAGGACGCTGTCGTTCGCCACGAGTGTAAAAACCATCGGCACCAGCGCCCCCAGGAGCAGGCCGCACCAAATCATGCTGCGTCGCGGTGTCCACATGGGTTCAGGGCTCCACCGTCAGCGTCGCCGGCAGGCCTTGGCCAAAGACGTCCGGATCGTACATCTCTTCGGCGTGCACCGGCATGACCGCGAAACGGCCGGCGGCAATGGCCTGGGCGGTGTAGGCGAGATGATAGCGGCCGGCCGGCAGGTAGTCGGCAAAAAATCGCGCCGCGTGGTGGCGCAGCTCCCGGTGGTAGAAGCTGTAGCCGAAGCGCCCGTAGTAGGACCAGTCGCTGTAGGTGAACCACCACGAGCCGTCGGCGGCTTTGAAGTCGCCCGGGGCCGCATCCACGGACGAGGCGGTGGCCAAATCGCGGTTCACCGGCTCCAGGCCGCCGGGCACCGGATCGTCCACCACCACGAAATGCCGCAGGGTTGGCAGCGAAACGAAAAGATCCACCCGCACCATTTCGCCGCGCCGAATGGCCATGGGGCTCTGCAGGCGGACCCAACGGCCGTCCCGCGCGACCGCATACTCGCGACGCACGTCGATGCCGGCGTTGATGCGCCGGGTGCTATCCTCGGTGGGGGCATACTGCATTCGGGTAGCGTAGTACAGTCGGCCGGGGCCTTCTTTTTCCAGCCGCACCGCGGTTTTGAGACCCGGCGTGACCTGCTGTTCGGGGTCGCTGAATGTCACGGCATCGTCGCTCAGGCCGCTGAACCGCGTCGCGCCGATCGGCCGTGGGCCCAGAAAGGCGCGGACCGTCATGGCGGGCGTTTCGGTTTCGTAGATCCGGCTAAAGGCCGCGAGCGCGTTGAGCACGATAACGTTCTCCTGGGTGTTTTCCCAATGGTCGCG
>CAYMAR010000403.1:1836-3168 GCA_964388465.1 uncultured Desulfobacteraceae bacterium | reverse complement strand
TTGTCAAGCCGATGGCTGCATTGAAGACGATGATAATCACGATTGATGCAAAGCAAACGGCCTTACCCTTGGCCGCCGGCGGCCGAAGGTCCGCCCGGGGGTGGACTTTCAGCCCGCCGGCGCATGCCGCGGCCAGATCGATGCCGGTCGGCTGCCAGGGGTGCCGATGCGCTCCTGGCAGCCTGTTTGTTGACGGATTTCCGGTAGAAACCGGATCACTGCACCGGCGGCAGCCGTCCGGGGGGAGAGAAGCACCCCCGGGACGAGCTGCAATTCAGCTTTAGAGAAAGGAGGTCCCACGCTTGAGGTGCAGAAAGAGATTCACGTGCGCCGGCTCCACGCCGATACGGATATCGTTCAGGCAAAAGCCGGCCTGACGGGCGAGGGCGATCAGGTCGTGCTCGGAGCGATAGACCAGGTGCCAGTCCCCGATGATTTCCATATAGTCGCGGGAAGGATTGTCGGGATGGAAGTTGCCCACCACCAGTTCGGCTTCCGCCCCCAGCTGGCGATAGAGATTTTTTATCAGCAAAACGAACGGCCGGTCCGAGAAGTAGTCCAGCAGGCCGGCCGACCAGATCAGGTCGAAGCGCCGGTCCGATCGAAACCGCAGGGCGTTTTTGGGGTAGAACGTGATCTGGTCGATGTAGGGCCGGCAGGTTTCGTGTGCTTAGGCGATGGCGCGCCGGTCCGAATCGACGCAGTGAAAATGGATCGCGCGATCAGCGGACCGATCCAGGTATTCGCGCACGTCGCGACAGGGGCCGCTGGCGACATCGAGAACATGCAGTTGCCCGTTGGGCCGGCGGCGCCGAAGCTTGGTGACCAGATCGATAAAATACGTTTTGCGGTTGCGCACGGCCATGGGCGCTTTCTGGGCATGAAAGTAAAGGTCCCAGTTTTTGAGGTCGGCCCGCGAGCTCACCTGCCGCTGGTAGATCTTGTCGATCATGTGAAAATCGCCCGAATATCCGTGGGGCTTGAGAAAACCGTAGCCCTGGATGGTTTCCGCCGACATGGCATCACCTAAGGCCTCGCGTATCAATTGGGCCAGTGGCACGGAGCGCTTTGACTTTCGGATCTCCCCGGCGGCGCGGCGCCAGGCCTGGTCGAGGGTTTCGAAATCTCCGGCCGCCGGGCCGCCCTTGTCCACCAGTTCTTTGACGAATGCTACATACTTTTCCAAAACCATCTCCTCCTTTTGTTCGGGTCATGAGAGCGTCACCAAGACGAATACGGCGACGACAGTTTCTGGCTTTATATGGTGTTGCAACTCTGATGCCGATCCGTAAAGGCTGGATGGAGAGAAAGGCAAAGAGAACATGCCCGTGA
>CAYMAR010000403.1:0-1736 GCA_964388465.1 uncultured Desulfobacteraceae bacterium | reverse complement strand
GATCTGATTTCTTTTCGACCGGCGGCCGGATTGCTTCTGGTCGTGACCACTGCATTGGCCATGCCTGCCTGGGGGTCGGGTCTCGAGTTCTATCAGTGGAAGAATCGCCTCCTGCTTGTCATGGCGCACAATGACAGCGACCCGCGGCTGGTTGCAATGGAAAAGCGCCTGTCCGCGAGGGCGGATGACGTCCGGGATCGGGACCTGCTGACCATCAGACTGCTGGAAACCGGGTTTTCAGGCCGGGCCGATCGTCCCTTGTCACGGGCGGAAGTCCAAACCCTGCGGCAACGCTACGGGGCTAAACCGGGCGGGTTCAGCGTGATCCTGATCGGCAAGGACGGGGGGGTGAAACTCGTTCAGGAAGAGCGGGTATCGCTTCAGGCGGTTTTCGATCTGATCGACACCATGCCCATGCGCCGCCGGGAAATGCGGCAGAGGGGGGCCGGCGGCCAGGGTGTCAACGGGGGGTAGGCGCGTGGTTCTAGCCGTCAGGAACGGTCCTGCATCCAGGACGGAGCCGGGTCCTTCCAGCACCTCCTTACGCATTGCACACCATATCGGTGGGCCGACCCTTTTTCATCCGTTCCGTCCGTGAATTCTTATCGGCGGCACAACGACCCTGCGGGCAGCCTTTAAAGGGGCGGCCGGCGGTTATCAAAATTATGGAGGGGTAATGGAACTTGAAGGCCGGAAGGTCATTATTCTTGTCGAAAAAATGGTTAACGACCGTGAATTCTGGTATCCGTACTATCGCCTGAAGGAGGCCGGCGCGCAGGTGCGGGTGGTGGCGCCCAAGGCCGGGGCGAGCTATCCGGGTGCCGCCGGCATCGAGATTCAGTCCGATGCGGCGGCCGGCGAGGTAGACCCGGCCGAATACGACGGCCTCGTTATTCCGGGCGGATACGCGCCCGACCACATGCGGCGCGACCCGGCCATGGTGGATCTCGTACGCGGCATGGCGGCCGGCGGCAAGGTGGTGGCCGCCATCTGCCACGCCGGTTGGATGCTCGTTTCGGCCGGCGTCCTCGAGGGCCGGACGGCCACCGCGTTTTTTGCCATCCGCGATGACATCGTCAACGCCGGGGCCGACTGGGTGGACCAGGAAGTGGCCGTGGACGGCAACCTCGTCACCAGCCGTCAGCCGGACGATCTGCCCGCCTTTCTGCGGGCGATCATCGCGGCGCTCAAGGCCTGAACCGGAGGGGTCGGTCGTTCTTCCCCGGGCCGCTCTGGTTGGCGTTTGCGCGTCGATTCTCAGGCACCTTTTCGATGAGTGGGGCTCGTGAAAAATGGATAGCGGCCCTGCGCATGGGCGCATCAGCGAACGCCCGGGCTCGACCCTTGACCCGTCAAGTCATCCGGCAGGACGACATTGGCGGCTTTTCGAATGGCTTATACTCCGCCACCGGCCTTGTATATAGACACGCCTGTCGTTATGGTTCCCAACGGACATCCATTTTATCCGAGAGTAATCCAAATAAAAATCCGCCAACTTTTATCCAGCATCTTCTTGTGTTCCCCGATTCATCTTTGACCGTCACATAGAATATTCGTTGATGGTTACTGCTGCTAATGAAGTCCGGGCCCCTTTTGACCCAGCGATATTCAGATGATAATAATTCCAACCCCTCGTTTTGGGCCCATTTTTCGATTTTTCTTAAGCCGCGCTTTTTGTGATGTGTCATAAATAACGTAATAAGAATGACAAAAATAATTGCGGGGAGGAGGGTAAG
>CAYMAR010000402.1:0-3171 GCA_964388465.1 uncultured Desulfobacteraceae bacterium | reverse complement strand
GGTCACGAGGCCATCTCGCCCTCGTTCGCGCAGTGCGTCACTCGCCTCGATCATCGCCTCGCTGACCTCGAAGCTCTGCAGCGACGAACGCGCGCGCTCGGCATACACGAACCCCAGCGTTGCTGCCGTGAATATGGTCAGCACGATAATGAGCCAGAACGACAGGAAGATACGCAAGTGCAGGCTGCGCATGACTACTCGTCCACCAGCAGGCAATAGCCGACACCGCGGCGACTCTGTATCGACGGACTGGACACGCCGGCATCGTTGAGTTTGCGACGCACGTTGCTCACGTGCGTGTCGATGCTGCGGTCGTACGGCATGTACCGGCGCCCGAGCGCTTTCTTTGACAGTTCGTCTTTCGACACAATGACGCCCCGCGACTCGGCCAGGCAGCGCAGCAGTTCGAACTCCGTGCCGGTCAGCCGAACCGACTCGCTGCCGGCCGTGACCTTGTGCGCTTTTGCATCGAGCTCGATACCGCCAACGACCAGCCGCCCCGCCGTTGCAGCCGCCGCCGGCGCGCGCCGCAGGATCGCCTTCAGGCGAGCCAGCAGTTCGCGGGGGTTAAAAGGCTTTGCGAGGTAATCGTCGGCGCCAAGCTCCAGGCCGAGGATCCGGTCGACGTCGTCGCCTTTGGCCGTCAGCATGATGGTCGGGATATCGCTCATGCCACGGATCTGCTTCAGGACATCGAGCCCGCTCATACCTGGCAGCATGATATCGAGTATGACGAGGTCGAAGTCGCCGGCCCTCAGCGTTTCGATACCCTCTTCGCCGCTCAGGCACGCGACGACAGCCAGGTGGTCCGGCTGGAGATACTCCTTGAGCATCTCGCCCAGTGCCCGGTCGTCATCGATGATAAGTATCCTGGCTGTCGTCACCGGTTCGTTCTTCGCACCAACATCCAGTGGTCATCGTGGAACAATCGGCTTCCTGCCGCAACGCGGAAAGCCGCGATCCTGACAGTTCTTGACACTCCTTTGCACATCGCGGACCTGTCTCGACGTTCGAGTCCCTAATCTCACACTCACACCGAACGTGGTGCCCCCGAAACGACGAAGGAGATCTGCAATGAAACAAAAGACCGTACTGTTACTGGCCGTGTTCGCGATGGCCGCACCGTTGACTAGCGCTTACGCTGCGACGGGCTTCGGCCCTGGACTATTTCCGGGCGGTCCCGGGGACCCGGCCCTCATGCTCGAGCACATGGCCGACCACCTCGACCTGACGGACGAACAGCGCGACAGCGTCGAGAACATCCTGCAGGCGGCGAAGCCGGAGATCGAGGCCATTCGCGACCAGGCGAGAGCCAATCGCGAGGCGATTCAGGCGCTCGACCCCGCTGACCCCTCGTATGACACTGTTCTCAACAACATCGCGCTGTCGAACGGCGAACTCGCGACCACCGGCACACTGCTTATGGTGAGGGTTCGTAGCCAGGTACACGCCGTGCTGACCGACGAGCAGATTGCCAAGCTCGAACGCGGCAAGGAACGCATGAAAAAGCGGTTGCAGCATCGCTTCAACCGGGACTAGGCAAGCCGGCGGCGGCCACGGCGTTATCCCTCCCCCATATCGCCGACGCCGTGGTCGCTCGCCGATTTACATCGGCGTTACTGAGCATGAGGAGATGGTGGCCAGGGGCAGACCGAGCCGCATTAGCGGCGAGAGGACGGCCGCAGGCCGGGCCCGAAGGGCCGAGACCCGGTACGGGCCGAGCATATCGAACTGCACATGAACAATATCGATTCTGCCCGCGCAGACGCCGGCGATTGCGTAATACCGCGGCGGCCGAAACCGATAAGGAGAAAAATGGTGGCCAGGGGCAGACCGAGCCGCGTCAGCGGCGACAGGACGGCCGCAGGCCGGGCCCGAAGGGCCGAGGCCCGGCACGGGCCGAGCATATCGAACTGCACATGCACAATATCGATTCTGCCCGCGCAGGTGCCGGGGGCTCTGGGTACGACGGCAACCAGACCCGGTGAGGAGAGAGATGGTGGCCAGGGGCAGACCGAGCCGCGTCAGCGGCGACAGGACGGCCAAAGGCCGGGCCCGAAGGGCCGAGGCCCGGCACGGGCCGAGCATATCGAACTGCACATGCACAATATCGATTCTGCCCGCGCAGGTGCCGGGGGCTCTGGGTACGACGGCAACCAGACCCGGTGAGGAGAGAGATGGTGGCCAGGGGCAGAATCGAACTGCCGACACGCGGATTTTCAGTCCGCTGCTCTACCAACTGAGCTACCTGGCCCCTGTGGGAAGGTGGCGTATTTAAGCCTCCGCGCCCGGGCCCCGTCAAGCTCACGACAGGCGCGTTTTTGGAAGCCTCGTCATCGTTTCGTTACCCTAGTGTGGCATTTTTTGACGGGATACCAATGACTTCCTCTTCCGCCACAAGCTCGCCGATCTCCGCGCCCGCCGGCTCTCTTGCCGAGTTCTACCGGCGTGTACGGGCCTTCTCACTGGAATTGTGCAGCACCCTCGGGCCCGAGGACATGACGGTCCAGAGCATGCCGGACGTGAGCCCTGCGAAATGGCACCTGGCGCACGTCACCTGGTTTTTTGAGCATTTCATCCTTAAGAACAGGGTCGAGGGATATCGACCCATCGATGAGCGCTATCACCACCTTTTCAACAGCTATTACTACACCGCCGGCGACATGTACCTGCGGCCGCGCCGCGGACTGATCAGTCGCCCCACGGTAGAAGACATCATCACCTACAGAAAGCACGTGGACGCTCACATGTCCCGGCTCGTGGAAGAGGCGGACGAGCGACTGGCGTTCCTGGTCACGTTGGGCCTGAACCACGAACAACAGCATCAGGAACTGATCCTCACCGATATCAAGCACGTGTTGGCGCAGAATCCCCTCTATCCGGTCTTCCGGGAGAATGCCGGTATTCCATCGGGGGCTGCGTGCGGACCCCAGGGATGGCAGGAGTTTCCGGGCGGAATCACGGAAATCGGCCACGACGGCGACTCGTTCTGCTATGACAACGAGACGCCCCGGCATCGGACATGGATAGAGGACTTCGAGATCGCGGAGCGCCCGGTCACCAACGGCGAATATCTGGAATTCATTCGGGACGGCGGCTACCGAAAGCCCGAGCTCTGGTTGTCCGACGGCTGGGCCACCGTGCAATCAGAGGGCTGGACCACACCGCTTT
>CAYMAR010000401.1:1558-3202 GCA_964388465.1 uncultured Desulfobacteraceae bacterium | reverse complement strand
TGGGCCTGCCGATGTACAGGCAAGCCATTGCCGGAGGGTCTGGTGCAAGGATACGGCCGGGGCGGTTTCACGAGGGATTTGAGATCAGTTCAATGACGCCCGCCGGGGGGCCGGGATATTGGACCCCTGAGGGCAGTGTCAGGGTTTGCGCCGCATGTAGCCCGACAGCACCCAAACGCCCCCCCAGAAAAGCAGAACCGGCAGGGCGCCCACACCCGCGAACAGGGTCAGCTCCCCCCGCCAGGGTTTGAGCCACAGCGCCGCGACGATCAGCCAGACCGCCGATATGAACAGCGCCAGGCGCCATATCCCGGGAATCGGCTTGACCCGGACGGGCGGCTTGGCAGCCGGTGACGGTCGGGACACCATGCGGGGCAGGAAGAAGAGCACGATCACGATGAGGACGAGAACCAGAATTTCCTGAAGACCCGACAAACGCCGCTCCTTGCCATCTGTGTTTATTTTCCCAACGGGGACTTCGATGCGGATCGGTGCGTGGTTCTACCGCAACCGGTCGCCGAGCACAACCCTTGGCGGGCTTCGAAGGCCAGACGCCCTTACGAACGGCCACGGCGGGCCGCCATGGCCAACCAGGTCTCACGCTCTTCAACCGCCAGAATTTCAAAGCCCTTGTCGCGCAAGGCCTTTTCAACCGTTTCACCCTGGTCCGCCGTGATCCCGGAACAGATGAAGCGGCCGCCCGGCGCCATCGCGTCCCCCAGGTGGCCCAGGAGGTTCACGATCACGGCGGCGTAGATGTTGGCGGCCACGAAAGTGTAGCCCTCCCCGGCCTCCCGGGCCAAATCGCCGGTCCAGACCCGCCAGTGGGCCTCGGCCACATGGTTGCGCCGCAGGTTTTGCCGGGCGATCTCCACGGCCAGAGGGTCGTTGTCCACGCCGTGCAGGGCCGTGGCGCCGAGGTGGGCGGCGGCCACCATCAGGATGCCGGAACCGGTGCCCACGTCCAGAAAGCGGTCCTCCGGCGTGAGCAGGCGCTCCATCAGCCCCAGGCAGAGCGCCGTGGAGGGGTGGCTCCCCGTGCCGAAGGCCATGCCCGGGTCGATGTCGATCACGAGCTCATCGGGTTGGGCGGTATAGTCCCGCCAGGTGGGTTTGACCACGAAGTGCTCCGAGATTTTTTCCGGCCAGAAAAAAGCTTTCCAGGATTCGGCCCAGTCCTCCTCGGCCAGCGAGCGGTAAAGCACCCGGTGATTCATGGCCAGGCGTTCGACCAGCACCCCCACGGCCTGCTCGAAGGCCCGCCGCCGGGCCTGGTCGAAAGCCTTCGCCGGGAAGTAGGCGCTCACGCTGTTGACGGGGGGCCTTACCTCCTTGTCCATCAGCGCGTCGGGCGGCACCTCCGTTTCCGGATCCTCCAGCACGACGCCCCGCACCCCGAAGGCGTAGAAGACATCGGCGATCAGCTCCTCGGCCGCCGCATCCGCCGCGATGTCGAACTCGATCTTGGCTTCGATCCATTCCATATTTAATGCATCCCTGTCATCCAACACCGCAATGTCTTGAGACAATGGTAAATACTAATACGGACGGGCTGAGATTTAAGGAACAGGGGCTGTTAATTTGCCTCTGTTCCATGCCGAGCATCGACGGATCCAGCGAATAAGGCTGGCAAACGTGTTTGAG
>CAYMAR010000401.1:0-1458 GCA_964388465.1 uncultured Desulfobacteraceae bacterium | reverse complement strand
GCGTACGTATCGTACGTCGCAGTGACGAGGGGCGCCGCGTAACGCCGCTATCGGTCCTATTCCGTATCCGTCTCACTTGGTCAGGGCTGGATTGAAGTACCCGTGTTTCAGATTCGGGAAACGCTTTTTGACCTGCTTCAGCAGGTTGGCCATCCCCATGGGCGTGCCGTGTTCCGCCGCCGCGTTCATGGCGGCGTAGTAGCGCATAGGGTCGTAGTTCAGGTTGCGCCACTGGATCAGATGGATCGGCCGTTCATCCAGGAACGCCGTCAAGGCGGCGAATTCTTCCGGGGTGTCCGTGAATCCGGGCAGGTTGAGGTAGTTGAGGGCTACATGGCCGCCGCCCGCCAAGCTTTTCTCAATGCTAAGCATCACGTCGGCAAAGGTATAGCCCCGGGGTCGGAAATAGGCCCGGTAGCAGTCGGCGCGCAGGCTGTTGATGCTCACCCGCATGCTGTCCAGGCCGGCGTCGAAGAGGCGTCCCACGGTGTCCGGCAGGCTGGCGTTGGTATTCAGGTTGACGGTGCCGCGATCCGTTTGCCTGCGGATCAGGCGGATGGCCGGCTCGATGGCCCCGGCCGCCAGCAGAGGATCGCCTTCGCAGCCCTGCCCGAAGCTCACCACGCCATCGGGTACCCGTTCGATGTGGGCCAATGCCACCTCGGCGATTTCCTCGGGCGCGGGGGTGAAATCGATCCGGTCCTGGCTGCAGGGAATCGGAGAGCCCTGCTGCAGCGAGAGGCAGCCCAGACAGCGCGCATTGCAGGCCGGCGAGGTTGGCAGGGGCGCCTCGCAGCGGCCGATGAAAAAATTCTTGGCCGCCGGGCAGCCATATTGCAGGGCGCACTTTTCCAGGTGGCGCCGCAGCCGGTTGCGCGGCATTTGCTTTTGGAAGTGCCGGACGCCGGCGGCCACCTTCGCGCGCGGCATCAGGCGCAGGTCCTGCCGACGCTCCCGATCCACCGGCATCACCGCGGTGTAGAAGCCCTCCCCGTGCCAGCCCACCGCCCCGTAGGAAAACAGCGGCAGGATGCCCGCGCCGTCCATCTCCTCGTAGCAGCAGAGCTGGGTGATCACGTAACCCGGTGAATTGAAGGCCGCCACCGCAAAGAGCGGCTCACCCGGTGCATAGGGGTTTTCCCGCAGCGCCACCCATTCGCCCGAGGCGATATCGAACACCACCGGAAGACGGTCCGGCAGGAACATGAGCTCGCTGCCGTGGGGGATGGGCCGGGCCAGGCGGGTGGTGAGGGGTGTCAGCACCGGACCCGTCATGCCCACGGCGGCATATCCCTCCAGGTCGAAGATCTCCCCCGCGGCATTGGCCACCACGGCCGTTAGAAGCCTTGCAGGCGCGCGGGAGGTTTTAGGTTTGCGGTGATGTTGGGGCATAGCTGACCGTCAAGGGCTCCAATTGGCGTAACATCCGTCTGAGAAACGGCAACTATTCAAAAAAAC
>CAYMAR010000400.1:0-3217 GCA_964388465.1 uncultured Desulfobacteraceae bacterium | reverse complement strand
TGATGAGCGCCGAGTTGACGGATCCGAAAGAGATGACGGTTGACGGCGCGGTGGGCGAGCAAGCGGTCAAGACGCTCAACAACCTGACGCGGCAGGACCAGCCGTGGCATCTTGCGGTCGGCTTCTTTGGCCCGCACGACCCCTATTCCGCGCCGAGCGAGTATACCGAACGGTACGACCCGCGATCCATTTCCGAACCGCCCAACCGGCAGGATCCGCTGGATGACCGGCCCGCGCTCTATCGGCGGCACCGCCGGGAATTGTGGGACCGGATCGACTGGCCCGATCAAGCCAAGGCTATCTCCCGCTATTGGGCATCGTGCGCAATGGTCGACGACTATGTCGGCCGCCTGATGCGGATTCTCGACGAGACCGGCCAGGCCGACAACACACTCGTGATCTTCACGTCCGATCATCCCGACATGATGGCCAGTCATGGCATGTTCCTCAAAGGCATCTATCCTTACGAAGCGGGATGGCGCATCCCGCTCATCATGCGCTGGCCGGGGCGTTTCCCGGCGGGCCGAAAGGAAAGCGACGCCTACGTGAGCCTGCTTGATATTGCGCCAACCATCCTGACGGCGGCCGGTCTGCCCGTGTGGGACGATGCCGACGGCGCGCCGCTGCAGGACTTGATCGACCAGCCGACGCCGGAAGAGCGTCAATCGTTCTATGGTGAATTCCACGGCGGCGAGTACTACTACGCACAGCGCGTCTTGTGGGCTCGGGATCACAAACTCGTCTTTAACTCCTTTGACGAAGACGAGCTGTACGATCTGAAGAACGACCCTCATGAACGGCGCAACCTCGCCGGCGACCCGGCACATCGCAGCGTGCTGAACGATATGCAGGAGCGTTACTGGACCTGTCATGAGGCCAGTCATGACTTCCTGAATCTCAGCTATCCCAGCATCGCCCTGTTCCCCTTTGGGCCCGACCAAACAACATGGAAAAAGAAATAGAGGGCCTATCATGATGAATACAACCAACCAGCATCCCCAGTTCCCCCGCAATTTTCTGTGGGGTGTTGCAACCGCGTCATATCAGGTTGAAGGCGCCGCAAACGAAGATGGTCGCGGCGTGAGTATCTGGGACACGTTCTCGAAGACGCCGGGCAAGGTGCTCAACGGCGACAATGGCGACATCGCCTGCGATCAGTATCATCGCTATGAAGAAGACGTCGCCCTCATGCAGCAACTGGGCGTCGAGGCATACCGATTCAGCATTGCCTGGCCGCGGATCTTTCCCCTGGGACGCGGCGAGGTGAATCCGGCCGGGTGGCGCTACTACCACAAGCTTATCGACACACTGTTGGCCGCCGGCATTCAGCCGGTCGTCACGCTCTACCATTGGGACCTGCCGCAGGCATTGCAGGATAGAGGCGGCTGGGCCAATCGCGAAACCGCGTTCGCTTTTGCCGACTACGCCAGGGCCTGCTTCGCGGAATTCGGCGACAAGGTCGACATGTGGGTCACGATCAACGAACCTCCGTGTGCCGTGTTTATCGGCTACGAAATGGGCGCCCACGCTCCGGGACTGACCGACGGCGCCCTCGCCTTCCGTGCCGCGCATCACGTCAATTTCGCGCACGGCCTGGCGGTCAAGGCCTTCCGCGACATGGGCATGTCCGGCCGGATCGGCGGCAACCTGAACCCGCCGGTTCCCATCCCGGCAACCGATAGCGAGCGGGACCACCTCGCGGCGCAACGCAAACTGGATAAGCACGCCAGGATATTCCTCGATCCGATGTATGGCAAAGGCTACCCCAGGCGGCTGGCGGAGTTCTATCCCGACCGCCCCATCCCCGTGGAGAAAGGCGATCTCGATGTGATCGCTACACCCACGGACTTCCTTTCTCTGAATGCCTATTTCAACCAGGTGGTCAGACACTCCGATGAAGATCCCGAGGGGGTGGAGGTCGTGCCAACGGACAAGCCCAAAACCGGGCTGGGCTGGGATGTCACCCCGGAATGCGTCAGCCAGATGCTGCAATGGGTCGTCAGCGAATACGGCGATCAGCCGCTGTACATCACGGAGAACGGCTGCGCGATGGACGATACGCTCGAACCGGACGGCACCTGTCACGACACCGGCCGCGTCGAATTCCTCAAAGGGTACATCGGCGATTGCGCCAAGGCCATAGGCAACGGCATCGACCTGCGCGGGTACTTCCTCTGGAGCTTCATCGACAATTTCGAGTGGGCTTACGGCTATTCGCAGCGGTTTGGCATCGTGTATTGCGACTACAACTCGCTCAAGCGTTATCCGAAGGACAGCTATTACTACTACCGGGACCTCATTGCCCGGCAAATAACAGACAAGACCAACTAAACAGATTGGAACAACGATGTCAGAGTGCTTCTTCAACGCAAGAGACCACGGCGCCGAGGCCATTGCACAGCCGTCGGAAACACTGACGGTCGAAAATCCGCAATTCGGCGGCCTGGTGAAACTGACTGCCGGCGAAACGGTCGCGATCTATCACCCCACGAAAGGCTGCGACTACGATTCGGTGGGCATTCAAAAGGCAATCGACGCCGCGCACGCCGCCGGCGGCGGAACCGTATACGTCCCCGCGGGCGATTATCTCATCGCACCGATAAGACTCCGCAGCCGCGTCAACCTGCACCTCGCGCCGGGAGCGCATCTTTGGGGCAGCCCATATCTCGAAGACTACTTCAGCGACGGCGATGTAATCGTCAGCTCGGTTGATGAGGGCTTCGGGCGCAAAGACAACGGCCTGAGCGGTGCGGGCAAAATACGCCTCGTGCACGCCGAGGACGCCGAAGATGTCGCGATCACCGGCATGGGGTTGATCAGCGGGCAATCCCCCAGGTGGATCATCCCGTGGCTGAATTCCAAGCCGGACGACTGGTTCAAGGAGCGACCGACCGACACGCTGATATTCCACCGCTGCCGGCGGGTGCGGATCGAAGGCATACGTATTCTCGACACGCCGGCGTGGACGCTCGTCTTCGACAATTGCGAGCACGTGGCGGTGCACGGAATTGACATCCGTTCCACCGACGTTATCAACTCCGACGGGATCGACCTGGTCAACACATCCTTCGCCACGATTTCGGACTGCAAGATTCATTGCACGGATGACGCCATCTGTCTGAAGAACACGCAGCCCGATACCACCATGGGGCAGATCGCGGTGACCAACTGCATCATCCGAACGTTGTGTAACGGCCTGAAAATCGGGACGGATACA
>CAYMAR010000399.1:0-3217 GCA_964388465.1 uncultured Desulfobacteraceae bacterium | reverse complement strand
CGCATCAATCTTTCGATTGTCGGTGGGTTTTTTGCAGTTGAACGCGATCGACCGATCCCGTCAGGGGCATTCTCAGGTGGGGCCTTCGGGAGGCCTCCCCGCCGCCGGGGGGTGGGGCAGAATCGAATGGCCCGCCGTCTGCTCGTTGGAAGGCATTCGGCCTGTCTGTATTTTTAGGACGTACCTGCGCCAAAGGCCGTACAGGGTTAGCCCCAGCAGGCTGATCGCAGCCGCCCGGGCCACCCCCGGAGGGATCGCCTCGGCCGCCTGCCCGGCCACGGCCCTGGCGCTAAAGCCCATAGCCGCGTAGAGGGCGTCCACCAGCAGGCCGAACAGCAACGCGCATCCGGCGATGGACACGAGGTAGATGATCGTCGTGCGCCGGCCGAGGGTGCGCAGCACCACCGCCATGGCCGCCGCATTGGTGGCCGGTCCGGCCAGGAGAAAGACCAGGGCGGCCCCCGGGCTGACCCCCTTCAAAATCAGGGCGGCGGCGATCGGCGTGGACGCGCTGGCGCAGATATAAAGCGGGATCCCCGCCGCCAGCATGATCAACATGGCCGCCAGCCCGCCACCGAGGTATTCCGTCAAAAAACGCGCCGGGACCAGGGCGGAGATTACACCGGCAATCAATACACCGACGAAGAACGCCGAAGCCATATCCGCCCAGAAATCCGTGAAGGCAAACCGTAGTTCCTGAACCATTTTTTTTCCGGTTTCGGACCAAGAGGGCCGGGGTGCGGACCCTCCTTTCGTGCGCCTCCGGGTGGGACCGGGCGTATTGGCGGCCGGCCCCACCGCGCCTTCCGGTTCCGCCCGATTGACCGCAACGCCGGCGGTGAAAGCGGTCAGGAACGCCGCCACGGGACGCACCAGAGTCATAATCGGATCCAGAAGCGCGTAAGTGATGGCGATGGAATCAGCCCCCGACTCGGGGGTTGAAATCAAGAATGAGGTGACGGCCCCCTTGTTGGCCCCTTGCTGGTGCAGCGACACGGCTGCCGGCAAAACGCCGCAGCTTCACAATGGCAGGGGGATGCCCAGCAGCGCCGCCTTGATCACCGGTAGGAAACGCCCCCGGCCGAGATGCCGGGCCACGGCATCTGCGCTGAGAAAAACCCGGATCAGACCGGCGGTGGCCAGGCCGATTAAAATGAAAACGGACGCTTCCGACAGGATTCGCCAGCTTTCGAACAGTACCGTGTTGATGAGATCGAGCATATTGTCGTTCCTCTTGCCCTCTTGGTGCAAAGGTATTTTTGTAAATAGTATGATGAAAGCGTAAGCATTGGTCCGCCGACGACAACCAGACGCCCGCCGTACCGCCGAAAGCCCCGATCCCGGTCGACAAAATGCGACAACCTTTTGAAATCATCATATAATTTTTCAAGCTAAAAAAAATTAAATCTTAACGTTTTGAATTTATTTGTAATTTAAATACAGTGTCGTACAATGAACCATAGGCTTGCAAAAGGCGCTTAGCAAAAATAGAGGCGTTCCCGCTGACGGCATGAAGCCCGATGGCCCTTTGCCTGCCAGGTCGATACGGCTGAACCCCAAACCGCTTGACCCTTAGGATCCTGAACGCCGCACTCATGGAAGCCAACCCCATCGCACGCGAGCTCCTGGAAAACATCCCCGTGGGCGTTTTCCGCATGACCCCGCAAGGCCGCTTCGTCGAACTCAATCCGGCCGCCGCCGAAATTCTTGGCGTGGCAACGCCCCGGGCGGCGGTGGCGCTTTCCGAGCGCACGTATCTGGCCGACCCCTCGAACTGGCCGTCCTTTATGGCACGGATCGAAAAGGGGCCAGCGCCGGTCGAATTATGCTTCCAGCACCGCGACGGGTCGCGCGTGCCGTGCACCGTTACGGCCAGGGCCGTTCGCGATGCCGATGGCCGAATCCTGTCGATCGACGGGACCATGGTGCCCATCCGAGAGCATCCGCTGAGCAAGGCCGACCAACGCCGGCAAACCAGTTATATGCGCGCGCTTCAGGATATCATGCAGGCCGTGGCCGACCGGGTGGCGCCGCTGGAAGTCCTGAAAATCATCTTGAAGTACACCCTGGCTTTGATGCACACCCGCCACGGCTTCTTTTTCCAGTATGTCGCGCAAACCGATACCCTCGTGCTCAAGATCGGCCTGGGAATCTACCGCCCGATCGTCGGGTTTGCCATCCAAAAGGGCGACGGATTGGTGGGCAAGGTGTGGCAGGACCAAACCCCGATCCTCATCAACGATTATCCCCAATGGCCGGGACGCCATCCCGACGCGGCCTGGGACGCCGTCTATTCGGTGGCCGGTGTACCGCTCAAGTCCAAGGATTCGCTGCTCGGCGTCATCGGATTCCTGCACACCGCGGAGGGCCGGCAGATCGCGGACCACGAGTTTGAACTGCTGAATCGCTTTGCCGAACTGGCGGCCATCGCCCTGGACAAGGCCAAGGTGGACGCCCTGCTCCAAGCCGAGCTGGCCGAGCGCCGGCAGGCCGAAGAAGCCCTCGTCAAAAGCGAGGAGCGCTACCGCTCCGTGGTCGAGGACCTGGCCGAATTCATTCTGCGCTGGAAACCGGAGGGCCGCGTCATCTTCGCCAACGAAGCCTACTGCCGCTACAAGGGCCAAAGCAAATCCGGCGTCATCGGCCGCAGCATCGAAGCCCTCTTTTCCCGACCGGCCTATGACCAGGCCCTGGAGATTATCGCCCGGCTGGGCCCCGACCGCCCCATCGAAGCCAACGAAGTTATGACCCAGGGGCCCGACGGCCGGCCGATTTGGGAAAAATGGACCGATCGCGGGATATTCGACCCGTCGGGCCGTTTGACGGAAATCCAGTCCGTGGGCCGCAACATCACCGAACGGAAACTTGCCGAGAAAGCCCTGCGTGAAAACGAGCACCGCTTCCGCTCCTTTTTCGACACCAATCCGGAGGGGATCATCCTCGTCGATCTGGAGGGCCGCATCCTGGACGCCAACCAGAGCTTGTTGAAATTGACCGGCTACCCGCTGGAAGAATTGCAGGGCAAACCCTACCATTCGCTCGTCAATGCCCGCTACCATGCCCTGATCGAGCAGAATATCGAAGACTTGATGCGCGGCCTGGTGAACGACGCCCCGCTGGAAATCGAGTACGTCAACCAAAACGGCGCCCGCGTCCTGATCAGCGCCCGCGGATGGATCATCGCCGACGAGGACAGTCAACCCGTGGCGCTGGGGGC
>CAYMAR010000398.1:1502-3232 GCA_964388465.1 uncultured Desulfobacteraceae bacterium | reverse complement strand
GCGCGGCGCCGATGTCAACATCAAAGAGCGTGCCGGATGGACGGCGTTGATGCAGGCGGCGCAATTTGGCCATTTAAAAATCGTCAAGATGCTGGTCGCCAAGGGCGCTCACCTGGATGATCAAAGCGTCAACGGCTCCACCGGCCTCATGTTCGCCGCGCTCAACGGACATGACCAAGTCGTTTCTTTCCTCCTGAGTCAAAATGCCGAAGTGAACCTCCAGGATCGCCTGGGACGCAGCGCTCTTCTTCTGGCGGCGTCGGAAGGCCATGCCGCCATCGTCGAGCAGCTTCTGGCCAAGGGCGCCAAAGCCTCGCTGACCAACAAATCCGGTCGAACCGCCCTCGATGTCGCCGCCGCCGAAGGGCATGAACAAGTGGTCCGCATCCTCGAGGGGAATTGACACGGGGTTGACGCCGGAAACGATTTCCCGCCCCTCGGCACCGCTCCGCACCAATCCTTTCGCCGGCGCCATACTCATCGGATCGTCCGCAGCCGGCGATCTGTCGTCGTCGACAAGGGCCGCGCTGTTCGACTGCGGGTCTTGACGTCACAGTGAGCCGAATTGATCTCCGCCTAAGCACGCCGGCACTGTTCGAGGGCCAAGGCGAAACCGGACCTATCATCGCCATGTCCATCGCTACCCCTATTGACAAAGCGAACCAGCGCTGTATTGTTGTCTAAGTTTATTTAGACAACAATACACATGGGAGGTTGATATGAATACAAATATTAATGAACTCTACAGCGACGGCATGGCAGCGTTTGTGGGGCAGGACTACAATGTCTGCATCGATCATTTAACTGAAGTCTTAAGATGCGACAACACGCACAAATTGGCCTTGGTCTCACGAGGCGCAGCGTTTATGCGCACGGGAAACCACAAAACGGCTATCGTCGATTTCGATCGGGTTATCGCCATCGACCCGAATTATGCTCGCGCCTATCACTTACGCGGTTTGGCCCGTGAGATTGAAGGTGATGACAAGGGTGCTTTAAATGATTTTGACCGGGCGATCGCCCTCAAACCCGATTATGGTGCGGCCTACCACAGCCGCGCCACCCTCCACACCAAAATGGGACAGATGGACGATGCGGCCGAGGATATCCGTATGGTGACCCATCTCACGCAGCAGAACATCGAGACATTTGCCAATGAAAACAACGTCTGGCGCTCTAATCACATGCACCTCGAGTCCATTCTGGAAACGGAACTGAATCGCTGAGAGGATCGCTGGCGGAGAGGGGACTATACCCATCATGGATGACACAATTTTTCTTAATATGGTCAAAACAACGGTTGAAAAACACGGCTGTACCATCGTAGATGTAGATTTGGAAAATCATGTATTGAACTTGGATGGTCCAGACGAATCGGTGGAAGCCTGTGCGCTGGCCATCGCCAACCTCGTTGACAACATGTAGTGAAGTCGATGATGTTCGGCTAAAGATAAGCGGGAGTACTTATATGGCCGCAAGGGCTGTATATCCGATAGGCTACGTCAGCTTGAACACCGGATTATCAGCCCACGTCTTACGTGCATGGGAAAAGCGCTACACAGCCGTCCGGCCTAGCCGGTCATCCAGCGGAAGACGCCTGTATTCACAGGAGGATATAGACCGTCTCGTGCTGCTCAGAAAAGCAGTTGCGAAAGGGCACAGCATATCTCAAATTGCTGGGCTTGACGATGCGGAACTCGCTGGATTGGCCGGCTTCTTTCCCCCGATGA
>CAYMAR010000398.1:0-1402 GCA_964388465.1 uncultured Desulfobacteraceae bacterium | reverse complement strand
ATAGCAGCGCCCTCCGGCCAATATTGCCCCTTGGGCGGGCTGGCGATCGCTGTCATTGCCCAGGATTGCGGCTGGCACCCCGTGCCGATCGGGGCCAATCTCCCGGTGGAAGAAATCGCATCCGCCGGCATGTCGATCGACGCGCAGATCATCGCGCTCAGTCTTACCTGCCGCCTGGAAACCCACAGCATCGACAGCGAACTGATGCGATTCGCGGATCGGCACGCCGACCGTTGCCCGTTCGTCGTGGGGGGCGCGGCCAGCAGCGCCTACAAGGATGGCATCGAAGCCGCCGGTGGGCATCTTTGCGCCTCGTCCGCTGAATTGGTCGAGCGATTTCTTTGACGGGCACCCTGCCGACACCAAACGGGGCGGGGATTTAACCCAGACGGTGGTAGCCGCCCATGCGTAAGATTCTGGTCACCGGCGCGAGTGGATTCATCGGTATCGAAGTCGCCCGCCAACTTGACGCGGCGAAAATCCCTTGCCGTCTGATGGTTCGGCGCGCCGAACGCCGAGTCTTTTTGGACGGCGTCGAGGCCGAAACCGTCCCGGCCGATCTCGAAAACCCGCACAGCCTGACAAGCACGCTCCGCGATGTGGACACGGTCATTCACCTCGGGGCCCGGGCGGCCTTCCAAAGGTATCGTGCGCTCTATCCCTCCATCGTCAAAGGTTCCGTCAATCTCATGCGGGCCGGCCTCGAGGCCGGCGTTCGTCATTTCATCTTCGCCGGCACGCTTCTGGCCTATTCGGGTGGCCCGTCACCCGTGGACCAGCAGACACCGGCCCACCCCCAATCCGCCTATGGCCAAGTCAAGCATCAGGCCGAGCATCTTCTCGGTCAAATGGCCGACCGCGCCGGTATACGTTTTGTTTCCCTGCGCCTGCCGCATGTGTACGGCGCCTACAGCCTTCTCTTTGACCAAATACGCCGGGGCCGCGTCATTTTTCCCGGGAGCGGCACCAATCATTTTGCCCATTTGCACGTGCGCGACGCCGCACGGGCTCTCGTCCAAGCCGCGCGTTCAGACCTCTGCGGCACCTATGTCTTGGGCGATAACCGGTCGTGTTCATGGAAAACGTTTTTCGAAACCGCGCGCCGATGTTATCCGCGCATGCGCATGACCTACCTGCCGCGGGCATTTGCGATGCTGGGGGCCTGTCTGGTGGAGGCTGGCTTAAAGACCATCGGTCGCCCGACCCCGTGGCCCTATCGCGCCATTCAAATGTGGAATCTCAACCTGCCGGTCGTTCCCGGCACGGTGAAATCCGTCCTGGGGATGGAACCCGCGTATCCCCGCATTGAAGACGGATTGCCCGCCGCATTCAGGGAGGCCTTGCCGATGTTCTGGCGCCCCTCGAATCTGGACGTGATCTAAACGGATGGCCCCGGGCGCCC
>CAYMAR010000397.1:0-3246 GCA_964388465.1 uncultured Desulfobacteraceae bacterium | reverse complement strand
GCGGCGGGCGCGGTGCTGAATCAACTGGGCCATGACGCTGACCGCGATTTCCGCCGGGGTCTCGGCGTCGATGGCCAGGCCGATCGGGCAGCGCACCTGTTCGAGGGCGCTTGGCGCAACCCCCTGCTCGGTCAATTGCTTGTAAATCGCTGCTTTCTTCCGGCGACTGCCGATCATGCCGATGTAGCCCGCCTCGGTCTTCAAGGCCTGTGCCAGAACCTCCTTGTCGAAACGGTGACCCCGGGTCATGATGACGATGAAGTCGTCCGGAAGGGGATCGAAGCCATTGAATACTTCGACAAAGCCCGGGCAAACCCGGATCGCGTCGGCATCCGGAAAACGCTCGGCGTTGGCAAAGGCCGCCCGGTCATCAAAGACGATGGCACGAAAACCGAGCCTCGAGCTCAAAGCGCCGATTTCCCGGGATACATGGCCGGCGCCGAACAGAAAGAGCCTTGGCGGAGGTGTAATGGATTCGATGACATAGGCGCTGCGCTCCAATTCGATCCAACACGATCCGCTGGAAACGCGCGGGTCCGATGCAAGCTGTTTTTGGTATTCCTCCTGGACTCGATGCGATCCGCAGAATTCACCGGAGGACGTTTTCAAGGCACGTTCCACCCGTAATTCTTCGTCATCGCCGGTGATCTTGGCGATCCACCCGAACGGCCGGCCTTTGATCAAGGCTTCCCGGGCGGTATGGTAGAGACCGATGTTGTGTTCGCTGGCGGGCACATGTTCGATCAGGACCCGAATCCGTCCCCCGCAGATCAAATCCATCCGGTCGATGGCGGCCTCCTGCGACAAATCATAGGAAACGATTTCAGCTCCGCGGGATTCAAACTGCTGCAGCGCGCGCTGAATGACATCGCCTTCCACCGCCCCGCCGCCGATCGTCCCGGAAGTGCGGCCATCAGCGAAGACAATCATCCTTGACCCGGCGCTGCGGGGGGTGGAACCGCTGTCGACGATGATCGTCGCAACGGCCAGTTCCTGGCCCTTGCGGAGGGCTTGATCAATTTCTTGGAACATTCCCATCGGGGTTTACTTTCCGAAGCTGCAGGATGGGTAGCGGCAGTCCGCACACCCCAGACACATCCCGCCGTGGCCCAGCACGACGATATCCTCGCGCGTCAGGCGCTCACCCGTCAGAATGCGCGGCAAAAGCAGGTCGAATATGCTCGATTTATGGTACATGACGCACCCGGGCAGACCGATGACGGGCCGATCGTCCAGATAGGCCAGCATGAACATAGCGCCCGGCAGGACAGGGGCGCCGTAGGTAATCACTTCGGCCCCGGTCGCGCGGATGCTGCCGGGGGTGAGGTCATCCGGATCGACCGACATGCCGCCGGTGATCAAGACGATCTGGGCGCCCTCCGCGATCAGGGCCTCGATGGCGGCGACGGTCATGGGAATGTCGTCGGGCACGCAAATCTGCCGCAGCACACGGCTGCCGAGGGCGGCGATCTTTTCCGTGACCACGGGACCGAACCGATCTTCGATTCTGTGGTGATAGACCTCGCTGCCGGTCGTGATCAGCCCCACCCGGTGGGGGTTCAGCGACTTTACGGCGACGACCGGGGCCGCCGGCCCGCAACGGGCCTCGGCCGCCTGAAGCCTTTCCGCTTGGATGGTCAGGGGAATGATGCGTGTGCCGGCCACCACCTGGCCCGCCGTCACCAGCTGATGGGTGTGCCGGGTGGCCATCATGATGTCGGGAATGGCGTTGATGCCGTTGAGTCGATCGACATCGATCTTCAACAAGCCGTCGCGCGATGCTATCAGATTCACTTTGCCTTCGGATGGGGCGCTGAGCGCGATACCCGCGCCGGCGGCAGCGGCGGCCAGCCGTTGCGCGGCTTCGTCTTCATGCAGCCAACCCGCTGCGAGATCCAAGGCGGCGATGTTCTCCTTGCCCAGATCCCGCAGCCGGTCCACATCCTGCGGCCGAATGACATGGCCGCGTTTAAAGGCCGGGCCTTTGAACCGGCCCGGCACGATCTCGGTTACGTCGTGGACCAATACCATCCCCACGGCATGATCGACCGGTATTCGCTTCACGATTTCTACCCCTTGACCAACAATTCTCTTTGAAAGGGCATCTCTCTCAGCCGCACACCGGTTGCTTTGAATATGGCATTGGCCACGGCCGGGGCGACCGACGGAAGAACGGGTTCACCCACGCCGCCGGCCTTGAGACGGCTATCGGCAATATGGACTTCGATCGCGGGCACTTCCGACATGGTCACAACGGGGTAATCGTCATAATTGAGTGTCTTCACGCCCCCGTTTTCAAAACGAACCCTTTCGTGCAAGGCCGTACTCAATCCCATGATGGCACCGCCTTCGGCCTGGGCCCGGATCGCATCCGGGTACACGGCCGTGCCGCAATCGATGGCACACACGATCTTGTGAACGGTGACCGCCCCATTGGCCGCCACCGATAGTTCGGCCATGTGGGCCGCAAAAGATTCGAAACACGCATTGACGGCCACCCCTCGGGCCCGGCCAGCAGGCACCGGACGGTCCCAGCCGCTCTTTTCTGCCAGCAGTGACAGAATATTGTAGGGCCGGGATCCCTTCTCCATGTGCGCCAGACGGAATTGAACCGGATCCTTTCCGGCGGCATGGGCCAGCTCGTCCATGAAGGATTCGACGGCGAAACCATTGACGGAGAACCCCACCGCGCGCCAGAACCCCACGGGGATGGGGAGATCGACCATGACATAGTCCACACGCTGGTTCGGGATCGAATAGGGCATATCGCGGATGCCCGAAACGGCATCCGGGCAGACGCCGTTCTTCACCATCTGGGGCGCTACCCTGGCCCAAACGGATGGTGCGGCGACCTTGTGCGACCAGCCGACCAGCCGACCGTCCTCGTCCAATCCGGCCTTAATGCGGCTCCGGCTGGCCGGACGGAAGAAGTCGTTGGCAAAATCATCTTCACGGGTGTAGATGACCTTGACCGGGCGCTGCAACGCCTTGGAAAGCAATACCGCGTCCGTCACATGCGATGCATCCCCCCGCAGGCCGAATCCTCCGCCGGCCGGCAGAATATTCACTTCCACTTTTTCAACGGGAAGGCCGGTCAGTTGGGCCGCAACCGTCTGGAACGTGGTGGGGCCCTGGGTGGGCGCCCAGATCCGGCACCGCTCCTTTTCAACGGATGCGGTGCAGTTGATGGGTTCCACCTGGGCATGGGAGATGTAGTTGATCTTATAGGTCTGCTCAAGTGTGGTT
>CAYMAR010000396.1:1708-3288 GCA_964388465.1 uncultured Desulfobacteraceae bacterium | reverse complement strand
TGGTTTTGAAGCGGCCGTACCCGCGGCACAGCGGGTAGAGCAACACCAGACCCGCCAGCCAGAAAAACAGCATCTTGACCTGGGAGACGCCGGCCGGCACGATCCACCCCATCAGGCCGTAGAGGTAGAGATGCACGACGTAGAAGAAGAACGGGGTGCGCCCGAACACCGCCAGCCAGGCCAGCCCCTGGCCGCCCCAACGGCTGTAGAGTCCCAGAAGCAGGGCATTGACGCCCAGGGTCAGGAGAACGAAGGTCAGGCTGGGCGGATATTTGGTGACGTTCAGAAAACCGATCCAGCCCGCCGGCGCTGGATGGAAATTGCCGAATCCCCCCAGGCCGCGGAGGATCACGAACCCGGCGAGAAGCACTCCGGCGGTCACCAGGGCCTGGGCGGACAGATCCTCCGGGCGCGACCGCACCCGGCGCCCTAAAAGGATGCCCAGGCCCGTGATGCCCAGCCAGGGGATGACGGGATAGAAAACCACGATGAATCCGCTTCTTCCCGGTATCTGCAGCACGCGTACCCAGGCCGGATAGTCGACGCCGAAGGCCGCCGGCCCGGGGGTGGCCCAAGCGGTCGCCACCAGGGCGGCCAGGCTGATGCCGGCCACGGCGACGGTGGGCAGGCGGATCGCCAGCGACCAGAAAAGCATGGCCGCACCCAGCGCGAAGAGCACGCCCAGGTAAATGGCCAGACCCTCGCCGCTGCCCGGTATCGGACCGCCGCGGCTCACGAAGGATCCGGGGACACCGCGGACGAACGCCAGGCCCCAGGCCGGGTTTTCGATCGCAAGCTGGGCGGCGATCAGGATCAGGCCGCGCAGCAGAAAAAAACGGCGCAGACGCGCGGACGACCAGCCGGATGCCCGGCGGGCTTCGGCCAGCATGGCCATGCCGGCGCCCATCAGCAGAAAGAAGCCCGGCGCACAGATGTGGGATGCCGCCCGCAGGACGAAGGGCAGCGCAGCGGCATAGTCCGGCAGCGAGGTCCCCCAGAATTCACGCGAATGTGTGCGGGCGAAAAAATAGCTGGCATGGTCGAGCGCCATCAAGACCATGATCGTTCCCCGCCATTCATCCAGAGCGGTGATGCGGCGGGGGGGGGAAGGCGCGGTTGACGATGCCCCGCCGTCCGGGTTTTCGTATGAACGGACGCTGCGCCTGGGCATCACGCCGGCCACCAGTGGAATTGTTTTCAAGGGTGCGGTCATGGTCCACCGGGCTGCGAGAGCACGCTTTTAACCGCCTGGATGGCACGGCAACGGCCGGGGTCTGACCGACGGCACGGGCCGGGGAAAAGGGGTCGGCTTCTGAGATGCCGGTTTCCCCGTCTCAATCCGGCGGCGCAGGGATCAGTCCGGTGTAGAGGCCCGGATCCGAACCCGGAATCGGCAGCGCCCCGACCGTGTGCTGGAAGAAGGTTTCCGATCGCACCCAGCCCACGACGGCGTAGGCATAGCCGACGGCATGCATGGCTTCCAGGGCGGCCAGCAGCAGAGCCCGACCAAGCCCCTGGCGCTGATATGAAGGCGCCACGCCGATGGGGCCCAGCATGCCGCGGGCGGTGGCGTCGTAAAC
>CAYMAR010000396.1:0-1608 GCA_964388465.1 uncultured Desulfobacteraceae bacterium | reverse complement strand
TGGTACTGTTCGTTGGTAAAGGCCCGCGAAGCGCGCGCCATGTAGTCTTCCATGGAATCGAAAATAAAGTACTGCTGGACGCTGTCCCAGGCCAGAGCCGTGCGTACGCCGGCCACCCAGTCGTTCGCGGACGCCCCCTCGGCAAAATCGCCGATCAGGAAAGCCCGGCCGCCCTGCACCTCGAATACGGCGTGCTCCAGCAGGACGCCGTCGTCGGGCGACCGGCCCATGAGATAGATCAGGACGATCTTGCCGGCGAAATCGGGAAAGGGCATCATGGTTTCCATAGGGGCTCCTGAGATGGCGATTCGCAGTCGGCCCGCAAACAGGTGGTCGGCTGATTACTCCAGGACCTTATGCCATCCCCGCGATGAAGTCCAGGGGGATTGGTTCGGCCCGTATTTTAGGTTGTCATCGGCGCGGGTTGGTCTTAAGATGATGACGTTCGCAGCGGTAGCCGTCGGCGCTCTATCGCGCGCTTCCCGACCGGCAACGGCGGCATGCGGGGACCCCGAACCCATCTGGACGGAAATCCGCATGTGACCGCTAACCGAAGCGGTCGGCTTCAAGGGGGATGTTTATTTATCCGATCACAACGATCAGGCCGCCGAGGGCATGGGTCACAGCGACATCGTCTGGGTGCATGCGCCCACGGTCGGCGGCGATATCCGGCTCTCCCCCGACGGCCCGCATGCCGAGCGGCAGGGGCGGCCCCTGAACCGGCTGATGCTCGGCGCGAAGGCATTTCCACACCAAAGCTTATTTCCGCTGAAAGGAGGGAATCGCATGACACTCCAAGTCACTTGGTACAGTCACGCCTGTCTGATGATCGACACCGGCGACGCCAAACTGATCGTGGACCCCTTTCTGACCGGCAACCCGCTGGCCCCGGTTTCGGCCGACGAGGTGCAGGCGGATTACATTCTGGTTTCCCACGGACACGGCGACCACGTGGGCGATACGGTCGCCATTGCCCAGCGCACCGGGGCGACGGTCATATCGAATTTCGAAATCCACAACTGGCTGGTGGGCCAGGGCCTGGAAAAGGCCCACCCTCAGCACATCGGCGGCGGTTTCGACTTTCCCTGGGGACGCGTCAAACTGACCATCGCGCACCACGGCTCCTCGCTGCCGGACGGATCCTACGGCGGCAATCCCTGCGGTTTTCTCTTCTATATCCAGGGACGCAAGATCTATCATGCCTGTGACACGGGCCTGTTCTACGACATGAAGCTGATCGGGGAGGAGGGCATCGACCTGGCGGTCCTGCCCATCGGCGACAACTTCACGATGGGGCCCGAGGACAGCCTGCGGGCGGTGCAGTTGATCGCTCCCCGCCAGGTGCTGCCCATCCATTACGATACGTTTGATGTGATTCAGCAGGATGCGGCCGCCTGGAAGACCCGGGTCGAGGACGAAACGGCGGCCCGGGTGGCGCTCCTCAAACCCGGCGAGACGCTGGATCTCTCTTGAGAAGCAGCCTGCCGACGGCGGGGATCCGTACCTTGATCTTTTGCTGGCCTTCTGATTTATAGGACCGGGTGTATCGGAGACCTTCCGCGTCCAGCCGGGATCATTGTGTTTTTGCCCCAGGCCCCAAACGGCGGG
>CAYMAR010000395.1:1878-3294 GCA_964388465.1 uncultured Desulfobacteraceae bacterium | reverse complement strand
AGCGCTTTCCGGCCATCGGGTCAACACCTGGGTGGAGCGGGAGGCCAACCGGTGCCTAAGCCGGTTGTCCACCCCTCATGATAAATTTTTGGGTGACGGTTGAGAATGCCGAAACGGATAACGTTCCAATCTAATTGAAAGCCAACGGAATAATCAATATTTAAATCGGCGGCAACCGACGCGCTGCCGAAAGCGGCCCGCGCGCTATGCGTGCGATCAATCCCCCTTTGACGGGTTATCGCCGGCTTTCGTTCATTCCTATTCAGCGCTCTTACGGTTAGGCCTGCGGCATACGACCGCCGCGCCGATGATATCCGTAATGGCGGTTGTCCGGAAATCACCCCCTGCGCCGTTGGCATCCTCGGATCGACCCATCGGTTCACAGGACACCACAGCAGAGGCGATGGCGGGAGGGGTTTGGGTTCCTGTACTTTTCAGGTGTTTGCGGCGCTTGTGGTTTGCATCGCCGTTCCCCTGAGGATCCGGCTAGTACAGGAACGGCCGGACGATGCCGACCAGGGCGCCGGCAGGCACCAGCCAGTGGATCGGCAGATGAAATCGAAGCAGAAGTGTTAAGGAGACGATCGCCGCGGCCAGCGCGAACCCGTCCACCCCCGACGGGGGCCAGATGATCTTGTGCCCGAACCAGACCGCAAGATTGAGGATCACGCCCACCACGGCGGCCGTGATCCCGGTCAGGGCCGCCTGCAGCCGCTGGTTGCCCGCCATGGCCTCGATGAAGGGGGCGCCGGCGAAGATGAAGAAAAAGCAGGGCAGGAACGTCACGTAGGTCGTGACCAGGGCACCGCACAGGGCCGCCGCCAGGGGCGACATCGCGCCCGGTAGGTTCCAGGCCGCCAGAAAACCAGCGTACTGGGTCACCATGATCAGCGGGCCGGGAGTGGATTCGGCCAGTCCAAGCCCCACCAGCATCTGCTCGGTGGAGAGCCAGCCGCTGGCCACCGCGACATCCGTGATATAGGCCAAAACCGCATAGGCGCCGCCAAAGGTCACGAAGGCGGCTTTGGTGAAGAACAGCCCGATCTGGGTCAGCGTAGCGTCAAAGCCCAAGCCCATCCAGAGGGCGCCCACCGGCAGGGACCACAACACGAGGCAAACCGCGAATATCTTCGCCACATGCGCCAGGGACGGCCTTGTTCGTTTATTGGGCCCGGATGGATCCGATTCAACGACGCATTCGTTGGTTTGGGGATTGAAGTCGCCGACACAGAATACACCCGGCAGCCGGCGCTGCATGAGCACCCCCCCTATCCCGGCGGCGGCCACGATCAAGGGAAACGGGAGGCGGAGAAAATAGATGGCGACGAAGGCCAGGGCGGCAAACCCGTATAGCGTGGAATGCCGGAGGGCCTTCTTGCCGATGCGCAGCAGTGCTTCGATCACCACGGCGACCAC
>CAYMAR010000395.1:0-1778 GCA_964388465.1 uncultured Desulfobacteraceae bacterium | reverse complement strand
AACGCGTCTTTCAAGCTTGCCGCTGGCATTCAGCGCTCATCTCCCTCAATAGGCAGAACCGTTGTTCCGGCCGTGTCTCTCAGCCTGGATCTTTCACAAATTTGAGGTGATTATACTTTAATGGAACTGTTCAATATGTAGACCAAATTTCATGAACCATCTTGTCTGAGTGGATATGCTAAGACCTTTTCGAAGGACGTCCATGCCCCTGACGATCACGAAGGTGCCATCCACCGCTGCGCCCGATGCCGCCATCGATAAAAAAAAGCCCCCGGGGAAGTGATTTCCAGGGGGCTTTCGCCAACATCGCGGGATGGATAGGCACGCTCAAGGGTTCATTTCGTACACATCGGTCAGGGCCAGGACGTCGTTCTGCCAGACCCGCTGGAAGCGGTCTTCATCGACCACCGGTTTTTTGATCATCTTGAGGCAGCCCGCCATCTGGGCCTCGGTGCTGCTGGTCTTGGAATAGAGCTGCAGCGCAAACTTGGAAAAGTCGCGGATCATGAAATCGAAGATCTGCTCCAGCAGGTCGTCGGAACGCCCGTCCATGTTCTGCTTCTCGATGATCAGCTGGCCGTAGGCCACCAGGGTCATGAGCTCGCCCAGGCAGAGCAGGAAATCGATGTCGCGGGTCTGCTCTTTGCTGGGCGGGGCGGTCATGAGGAGCGCTTTCAGGGCTTCGATCTGTTCCTTGAAGATGTTCACGTTGGGCCGGTCCACGCCGTTGTAGGCCGCCATGTAGTCGTGGAACTGGATCTGGCCAAGGCCCCGCGTGGGGCCCTGATCGAAGAGAAAGGTGTCGTGGACGGCTTCGGTGCAAACCGGAATCTCGGGGAATTCGCCCGGGTTGAACAGGTAGTTGGCCATGAACTTGACGATCAGGGCCATGTTGACGTGCACCGTGCCCTCCAGTTTGGGCAGCGCCCGGATGTCGCGCGCGGCCATCTCGAAGTACATGTCCTTTTCGAAACCGCGGGCGGCGATGATGTCCCAGAGCAGATTGATCACCTCCTCGCCCTGGGTGGTGACCTTCATCTTGACCATGGGGTTGAAGAGGAGATAGCGGCGATCCTCCGGGGAGGCCGAGCGCATATAGTCGGTGGCGCGCGCCGAGAAGATCCGCATGGCCGCCAGGCGGGCGTAGGCGTCGGTGAACATCTGCTGGATATGCGGGAATTCGGTCACGAATTTACCGTAGAGGTTGCGGTGGGCCGCGTGGTTGATGGCCTCGTAGAAGGCGTGGGTGCAGATGCCGATCGAGGCCCAGCCCAGGTTGAACTTGCCCACGTTGACCGTGTTCAGGGCCGCATCCCAGGCGGCATCCCCGGTGGAGAGGATCTCGTCAACCGTGATGGGATAGCCGTTCAGGGCATACTCGGCCACGTACATCTGGGAGTCGACGATGTTTTTAACGAGCTCGTAATTGTCATGACCGGTTTCCACGGCGAACCACACATAGGACCCATCCTCCGAGTTCTTGCCGAAGGTGGACAACAATGCGGCCTCGTTGCCGTTGCCGATATAATACTTGCCGCCGTCGGCCACGTAGCGCCCCTCCCCCAACGGCGTCAGCGCCATTTCCGAGGAATACAGATCGGCCCCGTGGGCCTTCTCCGATAGCCCGAACCCGAAGATCCCGCCGTCCTCGAGCAGTTTGGCGGTGCGTTTTTTGATGGCTTCGTTGGGGCTCATCCAGATCGGCCCCAGCCCCAGGATGGTCACCTGCCAGGTGTACCAGTAGGCCAGCCCATAAAACCCCAGGATCTCGTTGAACA
>CAYMAR010000394.1:0-3307 GCA_964388465.1 uncultured Desulfobacteraceae bacterium | reverse complement strand
ACACGGCCAAGGGCGAAAAGAAACACCTCCGCCTGCAGCCGGAGGATTTCCGGCCGCTGCTCGACGCCCTCCGCAAGCACCGCAAACAGGCCACCATCATCTGCGAGTCGCCCGTGCCTTTTGAAGATGCCGTGATGATGAAAACTATGGTGGAGAAAGGGATAACGCCTGACAGCGGGACATGATCTAACAACGCTCTTCTCGGTAAGTTTTTAAGCCGCTGTTTAAGGCTGCCACCGCGACCCACGATTGTGGCCAAATTAAGGAGAGAGCTTTATAAAGACTCGATGGCGAATTGCTTGAAGCTTGGAACGCTCGTATCGTGCCCTGGGACCAAGGCCAGGAAATTGAACCCCCTAAGCAAGGACACTGGCAATATTGACCAGCCTGCTAAGCATCCGGCTTTCAGATACTGACCGCCGTGGCACCGCCGGAGAGATACTCAGGATTAAGCCTACCCTGAAACCTATCGGGTTACCAGACCTTGATTTCGATCTCATACGCACCTTTGTTGGCACTCAGCACAACGACATACTCATTGGGCGGAATATCAGGAAAATCGAGCGAAGCCCTATCGGATGACGATTTACCTTTTGCCACGAAGGCGGAATCGGTCGTGTAGATTTGGACAACCGGCGCCATGTTCGCGGCCTTGGCTTTTACCTTGACCTTCAAGGTCCAGCCCGCCTCGGTCACCGTGATCGGATATTCGTTGGTATCGAAGGCCTTGAGGATTTGCCCCTTGGTCTTTAATTTTTTCACCTGGGGAAAACTCCAGCTGAAATAAGCCACCTGGTCGCTGCCCGGCAGCCCGGATCCGAAATAGTCGCTGGAATGTGCGTAGGGTGCGCGCAGGACGGCGTTGATACCCCGACTGGCCATACACCCCCAGGCTTTGGCGGCATTTTTATACGAATTTTTATGCGACTTTCCGTTTCTGTTGCTCATATCCTGCTCGGCCAGAATCTGGGCATAGATCGCATCCATAAAATCGGGCTGCATGGGGCGGTGTCCGCCTTCCGCCGTAAAGTAAAAAAGGCCCTCGTAGACAAATTTTTTAGCCTTGGCATTCAACACTCGGCTCAGGTCATAGAGATAGCCGCCCCAAATCTCGCCCGTGTAGTGTTCTTGAGGGACCCCTGTCGAGGGGTGATCCACGTCGTCAGGGTAAACCCGAGTATTATCGAGTCGCCGCAGATAACCCGCCCCAGACCAGGCCCAGGCCACATCGCCGGAAAGCGGCGACTTGGTTACCAAATGGGCAAACCAGTCTGCATTACCTTCGCCCATGGCCCTTCCGTAGTTGTCCACCGGCCCGCCGAACTGCTCATTAAAACCTAACGCGTCCATCGCGGCATGGGCGTATTCGTGGGCAACGACACTCTGGTCCAGAACCAGGTCTTCGGACGTGGCCGCACAGGCGCCCTCATTGCCGAATACGAATCCTGGCAGACCTTCGGCTAATTCCGGGGTGTAGAAGGCGTTGCACAGGTCATCCACATTGACGACGGCCGTTATGGGCAGGTTGTTAAGATTCCCGATCAGCCCCATAGGTCCCCAATATTGACGAACCAAGTTGTTCCACCACTGCCAATTGGCATTCAACTGGTAATAAGCAGTTGTGGCATCGAACCAGGGCTTCTCTTCCGGCAGGTTGGGATTGTAATTAAAATTCAAATTCGGGGAGAAAGGATCGTTCCCGTTGTAGTCATAGATATCCGCATGCAGGCCAAAAAGATAACCCTGGGCTACCCCCTCCGCATAGGTGAACATGTGCCTCAGCCCGACTTTTTTGGTTTTTTCCTTATGCCAGGCACTGTTGCTATTGTAGGTTTTTCCTTTGCCCTTCAGCAGGGCGACAATCTCGTTTGCTTTGTATATGATGGCGGCACTATCGGCATCGATATGATAAACCCAGTAGCCGAATGGATTTTCCGTCGGAATGGTGATTTCCCAGACAAAAAGATGCTGGGCGCCAACGGGCACAACGACCTCCTTCGCATTTTCAGCCGCGATGAACGCTTCGGGGCCAATTTCGGCCTCGAGATCGTCCAGGGCGATCTTGACGGCTGCGTCCCGGGCAATACGATTTTGGTTGGCCACCTGAAGTGCATCGCGGTAGTCGTTTTGGACCATGGTAACCTGCCCATCATGGTTGGCGTGCACCAGGACCACGGCCCCTCTTACCGGAATATCATTGTAGGTCTGCTGGAGTTTGACATGGTAGCGATTTAAGGTTTGATCGGCGCGCAATGTTTTGAGGTTCGCAAGGTCGGGTTTCATTCCGAAAGCCGCATGGGCGTCTTTCAAAAAACCACGCGCCGCCGTGCTTGGATCGCCCGCATAGCGCCGCGACTGGTACCCATAAAGGATACGAACCTTGCCGTCCTTTTTGTTTACATTGGCTCTCCATCTGTTGTTGTAACGCGCATTGAAATCCTTGAATCTTCCCCGGCGTGTATATTTCTCCGCACCTTTGACCGAGGAATTGATCTGCCCGGATGGCGCCGGTATTATCGGGGCGTCGGATGTAATGCCCGCGTCGTCCACTGCTTTCGTCGCATGTGCGCCGGTAATTCCAGCAAACACCATTACCAAGGCGGCCACAATCGCGATTCCAACGCGTCTTGCGCTCATATCACACTCCAAATGCCATACAATGTCTCTCACAAAGCTTTAGGAACCAGGCAACTGCTTGGTACTAAGCTGGAACGGGTGTCACACATAGGGTGCTTGCTCCTGGCAATAGGCCTGTCGCGTCTTCGATAACGACCAGGGTTGAAATGCGGATTGTCTACTGCAAGAAAATTGTTCGTCACTGAATATTTCGCCGACCTTCTCCATCACACCGATATTGAATGCCCAATGATAAAGGGTTTTTAGCGCAAAAGACCAGCCGACCAAAATCCTAACAAACCGTATTCGGCGAACAAATACGACCCTTCAGCTGTTCACAGACGATCTCTCAAAACCCAATCCAGCTTTGCGAAAAGAATTACGGATGGTGCCGGCTCAAGGCGTGAGGCGCTGAATGGCCGATTCGACAGTCGATGATTCAACTCGAATTGTCAGGTTCGCGCTGACTAAAAACTTTAAATTGAGTATATACCAATTGTCAATACGGATAATGTTCTGACCGTATATGTCGCAACTAAGGATTGAGGGGAACCGCTCATTTGGCATTCGGGCCTTTCAAAATTAAGATTTACGAATCAAAATTACATTATAGCTTGCTTTGAGATAATTTGAGGTGTTGTTGGGCTAATTCCGGTGCTCTAAATGTGTGATTATGAGCCTTGTCTCAGAG
>CAYMAR010000393.1:0-3326 GCA_964388465.1 uncultured Desulfobacteraceae bacterium | reverse complement strand
GCTCCGCGCAGGCGCTGCATCTCTTCGCCAATCCACCGGAGGAGAACATTCCCGATCCCGGCGATCCCGCCGTGCGGTATTTTGGCCCCGGTGTGCATTGCCCTGGACTGATCCGGCTCGAAAGCGGACAGACGCTGTACCTCGCCGCCGGCGCCGTGGTCTATGGCGCTATCCTGGCCGAAAAGGCGGAAAATATCGTAATCCGCGGGCGCGGCATCCTGGACGGGAGCAAGATAGATCGCCTCGACGGCCTGACGGCGCTAACCTGCCTCTACGCATGTCGGAACGTCCGGATCGAAGGCATCACGCTCCGCGATTCGCCCCTCTTCACGTTGGTGCCGCTTGCCAGCAGCCAGGTGCGGATCCGCAATGTCAAGATCATCGGCAACTGGCGCTATAACAGCGACGGTATCAATTTCATCAGTTGCCACGACTGTCATGTGGAAGACAGTTTTATCCGCACCTTCGACGACTGCATCTGCCTGAAGGGCTATGAGGCCTTCGGTCCGGTTTTCTATCGGCTGCAACTAGTTGACGGCCAGTGGGACGGCAGCTTCACGTTGGACGGTGTCACGCGCCGCACCTTTACCGACCTGGTGCGAAGCGAATGTGTTTATCAGTGCGCGACGGCATCCATTCACGACATCCGGATCCAGAGTTGCGTGCTCTGGAACGACTGGGGGCGGGCGCTCGAACTAGGCGCGGAAACCGCAGTGGACGAAATTCGCGACATCCTCTTTGAGGACTGCGACATCATCCACGTCTCGGACGTGGCCATGGATGTGCAGAACTGCGATCGCGCCCTGGTCCGGAACATTGTCTTTCGCGACATTCGCGTCGAAATGGACGACGGTCCCCGCCGCCTCATGATGCAAACGCAGCCGGATCAGCGCTACACCGCTTCGTCCGACGGCCATCTGCCCGCGCTGATCGTGCTGGAAAACAAGAAGGGATACTGCTCCTTCGACGTCGAGCGCGGCCGGATCCGGGACGTCCGCTTCGAGAACATCGCGGTGACGGCCCCCGCCATGCCGCCCTCGCGCCTGACCGGTTGCGACGCCGAACATGCCGTCGAGGGCGTGACCATCACGAACCTGCGGCTCAATGGCTTGCCCGTGGCCAACCTGGAGGCCGGTTGCTTCACCCTTAACGAGTTTGTCCGCGACGTGACGCTGCAACCCGCGCCGGCGAAGGCCGGTCGCCGCGTGCTGTTCCTCGGCAACAGCATCACGCGGCATCCGCCCAAGGAAGACATCGGCTGGATGCCCAACTGGGGCATGGCCGCCACGACGCGCGAGCAGGACTATGTGCATGTGCTCCTGCGCCGCATGACCGCGGCCGCGGGCGGCACGCCACCCGTGGCGCGCATCGAGAACATTGTCGACTTCGAGCAGGAATACGCCCTCAGGGATTTTACCGCGCGGTTCGCGGAACTCGCCGATTTCAGGCCGGACACGGTCATCCTTGCGATCGGCGAGAATGTCGCCGCCCTGGCCACGGAACAGGATCAGGCCCGGTTCCGTGATGCCGTGAGCACCTTGCTTGCGCATGTGATGAAGAACGCCTCCCCGGCACTGGTTGTGCGCAGCTGTTTCTGGCCCGATCCCGCCAAGGACGCGGCCCTGCGGCAGGCCTGCGCGGACGCCGGCGGCACGTTCGTGGATATCAGCAGTCTGGCCGCCGACGAGAAGAACTATGCCCGTGCCGAGCGCCGGTTCGCACACGATGGCGTGGCGGCCCATCCGGGAGACACCGGCATGGCGGCCATTGCTGACGCGCTGTGGACAGCCATCACGACAAGGAACGAATTTAAGGAGACGAAATGATGCATCTGATTACAGACAGGGACTGTGGTCCACAGCAGGCGTCGCTGGTGACCATCAACAGTTGGAACGAGTGGACCGAAACCAGCTATCTTCTGCCTGACATGCGCTGGGGATATCGTTACCTCCAAGCGGTGCGGAACGTGTTCGGAGGCCAATTATGACGTCCGGTACGATACTCCTGAACACGCCGTATACGCCGCTCTTGAAACGTGGACTGGATCGCCTTCGCGACCGGTCGCCCATGCCGCTGGATGTGCTGCATGGCGAGACGGCGGCGCTCGCGCTGACCTCGCCCGACGCCTGGGTTCTGGAGATCGGCGAGTTGACAGAGGCATCCGCATCGACCGATCGTGCCGCGCAACTGGCCGCCGATGCCTGGGCGGTGGAGGTTGCGGACTGCACGCCGGCACATGTCACGCTGCGAGCGGGCAGCGACCGGGCCCGGCTGTTCGCGCTCTATCACGTCGCCGAGTGCCTGGCTGCGGGCAGGCCCACGGTCGATTGGGCAATCGAGCGGCGGCCGGTCGTGCCGAAACGCTATGCCTGGCCGTCGGCGGGGAATGTCTGGAGTCCGGTTTTCCGGCCTGACCAGTTCAAGCACGCAATCGAGGAGCTGCCCGGCCTGGGCATCAACGGCGTCCTGCTCATCTTCACCCCGACCCACGGCACCCACTACGGCCGCGAGACCATCCCCTTTACGCTGACCGAAGACGGTGTGGCAGTGGACCGCCACAAACTGGCCGCATTCCGCGACCTCATGGACGAACTGAAGAGCTACGGATTGGATATCCACCTCTTCCACCAGGCCTTTACGCCGCCGCCGTTCACGCCGGAGAAGGTGCGCGAGTACTACAACGGCAAACGCGAACTGCCCGGCTTCGAGATCGCCGTCGAGACGAGCAGCCGCGAGCTGGCCGAGGCGATTTTTACGCACCTTCCGCAGGTCGATGGGCTGCTGCATCACTCCCTCGAGTGCGAATGGATGTGGGGGGACGCGGTGAGCATCTTCCCCTGCGCGGACTACAAGGCCGCGGGTGGCGCATTCGAGGCCTATCTGCGCGGCATGAGCCAGG
This sequence comes from uncultured Desulfobacteraceae bacterium, assembly GCA_964388465.1. GTDB lineage: Bacteria > Desulfobacterota > Desulfobacteria > Desulfobacterales > UBA5852 > JABZFP01. The sequence goes on along the minus strand of CAYMAR010000393.1, from coordinate 427 downwards.
CCTGCCGGAGCCACGGCAAGGACCTGATGTATTGGACGCATGTCCACGGCGTCTCGGCGCGCCAGATCCGGCTCCAGCACCGACTGCTGGCAACGTTTCCGGAAGTGATGGTGGTCGAGGACCACGCCTGGCCCAACAACCTCTGGCCTGCCGCGCCGGTCATGGGGCACTTGGCCGACGACCTCCGGGAAGACGTGGAGAAGGGACGCTTCGGACTCTCCATCGACACCGTGGACGGCGAGTACTACGGTGCCGGCGCCCTGCCGACCGCCTGGCCCGACCCGCACATCCGTTGCGGCAAGGCGGCCGGCGATCTGCGTGCCGAGATGAGCTTCGTCCGCATGAACGAGCAGAGCCTTACGCCGCTGGGCAGCCTCGAGGACATCAACGCCATCCATGTCATCGCCACCGTCGAGCAGTGGTGGGA
>CAYMAR010000392.1:0-3328 GCA_964388465.1 uncultured Desulfobacteraceae bacterium | reverse complement strand
GCGCATCGAAACACGCTACCCGGACCACGCCATCATTGGCGAGGAATACGGTCAGACCGATCGTGACAGCGACTTCCGCTGGATCGTCGATCCCATCGACGGCACCAAGGCCTTTGTCCGCGGTGTGCCGCTGTATGCCGTGCTCATCGGGCTTGAAATCGAGGGCCGCTGCGAGGTCGGAGCGGTCTATTTCCCGGCCCTGAACGACATGATCTACGCCGCCAGCGGCGAGGGTTGCTACTGGAACGGGCGTCCGGCGCATGTGGCCCCCACGGAGCGCCTGGACCGCAGCTATCTGGCCTTTACCGGGGCAGAGAATTTCGCCCGTTTCGGACGCTTGGAAGTCTGGCAGCGGCTGCTCCAGAACTGCTATCATTGTGTCGGCTGGTCCGATGCCTACGGCTACGCCCTGGTGGCCACCGGGCGCGTCGAAATCATGCTGGACCCGGTGCTCAACCCATACGATTGCGCACCGTTTCCGCCCATCCTGCGGGAGGCCGGCGGCTATTTCGGCGACTGGTCCGGCAATGAGACCATCTATGCCAGCGAGGGGCTGGCCACGACCCGAAGGTTGTTGCCCCAGGTGCTGGAGGCGATGAACACACGCCCATGAACCCCCGGTCCGCCGTCACCGCCGCCCATGCGCCGACCATCGCCACGGCCGCTCCTGATCAAGCCGCGCTTTTGGCGCTTCTGATTCGCCAGTCATATGCTGATGTCGCCCGGCGCTTCGGCCTCTCGCCACGAAACGCACCGACGCACCCGTCCGCATGCACGGCCGCGTGGGTCCAGGCGGATTTTCGTGATGGGGTGCGGTATTATCTGGCTTCGCAGGGGATGATGATCGTCGGCTGTGCGGCCATCAAAGCCGCTTCGCCGGATCTTTGCTATCTCATGCGCCTGGCCGTTCTGCCGCTTTTTCGTGGCCAGGGTATCGGAGGCCGCCTCACGCAGCACATCTGCCGGCAGGCTCGCCGGGCATGCGCCGCCGAATTGAGCGTCAGTCTGATTGCGGCCCAAACGGCGTTGGCCGCCTGGTATCGCCGCCAGGGATTCGAGCCCGTCGCGAAGCGCCGCTTGGCCCACCTGCCCTTCGAGGTCTTGTTCATGCGCCGCGGGCTCGGCGCAGGCGGAGACAAAGATGAGGAAGCGGCCAACCAAAATTCTAGCGGCCGCACGGAGCGTTCATGTCTTTGACCATCCGGCCCTTTCGTACGGCGGACACCGTTCAGGTCATCGACCTCTGGCAGGCTTGCGGCCTGGTCGTGCCGCCGAATGACGCCCATGCCGATATCCGACACAAAATCCGCTTTCAACCCGACCTGTTCCTGGTGGCATCTGACCAAGACGACCACCTCGTGGCCACGGTCATGGCCGGATACGACGGCCATCGCGGCTGGATCAACTACCTGGCCGTGTCGCCGGCCATGCGCCGCAGGGGGCTTGGGCGCCGGATGCTGGCCGCGGCCGAGGCACGCCTGCGCGCGTTGGGCTGCCCCAAGATCAACCTTCAGGTCCGTCGGTCCAACACGGAAGTCATTGCCTTTTACCGCCGCCTGGGATTCGGGGAGGACAACGTCGTCAGCCTGGGAAAACGCCTGGATTAGCGTCGCGCGCCTTCATCGGCGGCGCCTTTGGTGGCCCGGCGGATGCGGTGGGGCAATCCCAGGCCGCGCCAGGACCCAGGCGGCCGGCACTAGTCTGTTTCGACCCCGTCGGGCGCACGGGTGACCCCCGCGGAATTCTGGCGCCGCAATCCCAAAATGAGCACCATACCGACCACGGCACTGAGCGCCGATCCGATCATCACCCCGACCTTGGCCGCATCCAGCAGGGCGCTGGACAGCGCCCGACCGCCGATGAACAGCGCCGTGGTGAAACCGATTTGTATTAAAATCCAGAGGGATGTATTTTTACTTAAACGATCCGCCCCTTTTTCGTCAATCGTACGTCGCCGCGGATCAAATAAAACCGTGCACAGCGGTTGGATGTTAAATAACACGCGCACGCGGTTTTTCCGCGCGATCATCGCCGCAAACCTGCGCCAGTTCTAATTTTTTATCAAGCGAATGTGCGTGATGTATTGACAATCAGCGTTTCATCCAGTAGATGCCTATTGCCGGTGAAGAATTAACCAACATTTACTAGTTTAGGAGGAGAACCACACATGACCAAAGCAGATTTGATTGAAAAAATGGCCAGTGACGCAGGCATCACCAAAGCGGCCGCCGGAGCAGCCCTTGACTCTTTCGTCACCAATGTCAGCAAAGCGCTCAAAAAAAAGGACGGCAAGGTGACCCTGGTTGGCTTCGGCACATTCTCCAAGGTGCGGCGCAAAGCGCGCAAGGGCCGCAACCCGCAGACCGGCGAAGCCATTAAAATCAAAGCCCGCAACGTCGTCAAATTCAAGGCCGGGAAAAAATTACAGGATCTCATCTAGTTTCTTGGAGTGACCCGGCGAGGATCGACCGCGCCGGGTCACCTCCCCGCTTAGACGGCACCCGCCGCGATATCCCCGCGGCCATGGGGTCACGCCACCGGTAATCGTCACCCCGATTACCCAGTTTTAGATACGGCGCTTCCCAATTCGATACGGAAAACCACCGCCGCACGGCCCGCAACCCTTGCCGGTGGCGGCTGTCCAGCCCACAAGCCCTGTGGCACACTCCCTGCAGGAACAATCGGCCAGACGCGACGGCACCATCCCGACCGCCGGGCATCAAGATATTGCGGACCGTTTGGTTCGCATCACGGAGCGCACGGGCATGACGACACGTATCGACCGAACGTCACCACGGGAACATTCCGGAATGGATCGTCTCGTGGAAAAATACCGGCGCCAATTCAGGATCCCCGAAAATTACGACCATTATTCCGAAGATGACTATCAGTCGGCTGAACGGCAATATCTCCGGTTCTGCTTGAAGCGGGGTTGCGGCTAACGGACGGCGGCAGCGCGCCGCTGCACTGTGTACCGCAGGCCTCCGCGGCCCGGCTGCGCCGCATGCGGCCTACGCTCACGGATCGAGGCCCGAAACGGCGCCGGAACCGGAATCGCCCTTGCCGGCGGGGATTGCTTGAAGCCCCACCGCCTTGTCATATGGTGACCTTCAGCTTGCGGACGGATCGGCCGAAAACGCAGGCGCCACCGCCCTCCTTTATGTAAGGAATCCGAAAGGATTGATCATGCGCATCAACCACGCCGTCACGGCGGCCCTGCTTATCGGCCTTTTAACCGGAAATCTGCCCGCGTATGCCGAAGACAAGCGCTTCGACGGCCAGTTCTGGCGACAAAGCGACGCGACCACACGACGTCTTTTCGTCTACG
>CAYMAR010000391.1:0-3345 GCA_964388465.1 uncultured Desulfobacteraceae bacterium | reverse complement strand
CGTCAATCCATGCCTGGAACCACCAGTCCGCGCCGAAACCGAAGCTGACCTTCTGCGTGCGCTCCAGGTCAAAAGGGATGAACACGTAGGCCGTGCGTCCCTCGGCCGTTCCGCCCAGCAGCGGCGCCAGATCGAGCTGGCCGTCTTCTGCGGTCACAGTCTTCGGTGGCAATTTCCTGTCGCCGACAGCAAGTTGGGCGGGAACTTGACGCAGCAGGTTGGGCGGCAGAATCGGGTCACTGCGCTCCAGCGGCCCGAACGCGGTCCACTGCTGCGGCAGGCTCAGGGCTCCCTTGACGTGGTCCTGGCCCGGCTGCACCAGGATCATGCGCTCGAGCCAGGCGGTATTGGTTCCGTCCTCGGGGCCGAAGGCGAACGCCGGGCCTTCGAACTTCATGCTGACCCACACCTCGTAGCTGCCGTATTCGAAGGCATAGGAGGTGACGGTATTCGCCGCGAACACAAAGGCGCCGGCGTTGAATCCAAAGGGCACTTTCCCGACCCGGTACCAGTGATAGCCCGGCCCGGGCACATCCGCCGGGGCGATCTTCATCCTGGGGGCCAAGCCGCCGCCGCGCGCGCCGCAGGCGACCGGAAGCGACAAGCCCTCGCCGCGCAGGCGGTAGGCCTTGCCGGCAGCGGCCTGCGGATCGTCCACCAGCTCCAGCCATTCGTTGGTCTTGGCCTTGTACTGGGCGCCGCCCACCGGGTAGTCGTAGATCGTCCGGCCGACGAAGCGCGGCGGTACCGGCACCGGGATGTACTCGTTGTGTTCCACGGCCGCCAGCACGGCCTTGAACCGCTTCTCGTGATCGCGCCGTATCCGCGCCCAGTGCTTGCCGTAATCATCGTACGGCCAGTCCGCCTCGGGCAGCGAGCGCTTCTTCAATTGCTCGCCGAAGGTCTGCCGGTAGCGCTGCACGGCCTCGTCGCGGTCGAGGGCCAGGCTGTCGAGCGACTGGCCTCTCTGCACCCATGCCGCCGCCAGTTTGGGCCACAGGAACATCACCGAGCGATCCACCCCGAGCCGTGCGCGGCGCACCCGCCGCTCGAGCACCGGGTCTCCGGCGACGGCTTGCTGCGCTTGATCGAAGATCTGATCTGCCTCGCTCAGAAAGTCGACCGTCAGATAGGCATATCGGCCCAGCCCGGCGAAAAACGGGATGTGGGAAGGGTGTTCCCTTGACACATCGTACAGCCGGTCCAGGTAGTGCCGCACGTGGGGGCCGGCCGGGCCGTAAAACCCGTCGGTGAAGATCTGCAGCAGTTCGCGCCAGTCGCGGTCGGGATTCTCCATCAGCTTACAGGAGAGCCACAGCTTGAGCGGGCGCATGTCCCCCTGGATCGAATCGCCGGTCAGATTCTGCTGAAACAGGCTGACGACGCCGTGATCGCGCCAGTAGCGATAGCGTTCGGCCAGCAGGTGCACGTTGGGCAGCGGCAGGTCCCAGGTCACGCCGTAGCCGCCGAACCCGCGATGCGGCGCGAAATCGCTCTCATACGACCAGATCCCCAGCTTCTCGGCCTGCTTTTCCCAGCCTTCCAGTTCCTCGCGCGCCCGTCGGTTGCTGTCGTCATAAATCGATGCGGCGATGTTCATCGGCTCGGTGGCGACCCGCACCAGCACCCCGCTGTTGGCCTTCAGATTCTTGGGCGGACGTCGCGAGAACTCGTAGGCAATGGTGCTTATGGTAACCCACGGGTAGTCGACGCGCAGGTCGTCGGCCAGCCGGTTCAGCATGCGGATCAGGGGGGCCGCGGCCGTCCCTTCGTCACGGGTGAGCTCGCGGCAGCGCGGACATGAGCACGCCGGTCCATGATCGCCGGCGGAGAGGTGGTAATCAAAGGCTGCCGGATGCAGGATCGCGCCCTCGGTCGATGATGCAACCTTGTTGCGGATAGTCTCTCTGAGCTTCCGCTCCAGTTCCGCTTCCAGCCCTGGGTGCGTGAAACAGTGGCCGATCATCTTGCCGCCGACCCGGATCACCTCGCCGTCGCGACGGGCGAACCAATCGGGATGCGCTTCGCCATATTCCTTCCATGAAATCTGCCGCGGCAGGTTGTGCACATAGCCTATGGCATAGATTTGATCCTTCCAACTGAAGCCGCCCTCCGGATCGACGAATGCGTCCCGGCTGACGCCGTTGCGGGAATTGAACACACCCCGCTCAAAATGCTTGCCGTCGTGCCGACGGCTATGCGGAAAGGCGGGCACGCCCGACAGATCGAGCTCACCAATGGTCAGTTCCGGCTGCGACGGAACGGTCTCGTCCCAGGGGGTCCACCAGTGCACGCCCAGCACGTCTTCGAGAAAATGGTAGGCGGCGTACTCCACGCCATACCAGGGGCCGCCGACCAGGCACAGGTCGCCGCCGCGGGTCGCCACGAACCAGGCGCCGGGATCCAGTGTGGCGGGATCGAGCCCGAGCCGGTCGGCACCGGCGCGTCCGACCCGGATGCACGGCCGGTCGGCAGGCTCCCCGCCCGCAACGACCGCGGAGAATTCCGCGCCGCTGATACGGCCGAGGTATTCCTGCAAATCGCGCACGGCGATGACTTCCGATGTCGTCAGCTTGCCGACGGGCTGCACGATGACCGCCCGCGCCTGCCCGCCCTCGGCCAGCACCATCTCTTCTGCACGAGCCACACCCGGCTGGACAAGTATAGCCGCCATCGCAAGCAGCATTGGCAGCATAATTTTGGTAGGTACGCGATACCACATGTGTAGATTCACTCCTGATTCAGACTGTTGATCCGATCCCTGACGGCGAAGTATGCTGCCTTCGGATTTCGATATTCGTCCAGCACGCCTTTGCAGTTGTGCGAATTGGGGCGTTTCATCTCTTCGCTTTCGCAGCAGGCGGTGTCCGCAAACAACCAGAGGGCGTAACCGGCAAGGCTGGGGTGTCCGTGGTAAGCCTCCAGCGCTTCTGCCAGGAGATCCACTTGGTTCTCCTCGCTCCATCTTCGCCGATCAAGCCGGTGTGTGCCGGAGACGCCGCCGCCGCCGAATTCGCCGATGATGACCGGCTTCTGTCCCAGTCCCTGATCGTCAAACCATTTCATCAACTGTTCGAGATACTCTGCCGGGTGTTTGGGAAACGCTTCACCGTATTCCCCCAGGTACCAGCCGTTGTAAAGGTTGGGCGCCAGGATGTCCACCAGATCAAGCATCCGGTCGGGATTGTGCAGCAGTCGGTTGGTCGCGTAGGTGATGGGACGGTGCGGATCGAGCTCCCGGAAGCGCCCGGTGACTGCCTCGAAGACAGGACGCAGCTCCTCGTACTCGCTGCGGACTTCGTTCAGGAACCCCCAGATAATGATCGAGGGATGGTTATAGTGGGC
>CAYMAR010000390.1:0-3378 GCA_964388465.1 uncultured Desulfobacteraceae bacterium | reverse complement strand
AGAAGACGGCCCGCACCAGGACGGAGTCGGTGGTGGGGTCGATCTGGAAGCTGATAAAATCGATCTTGCCCTGCTCAGGATAGCGGCTGCCGTCGGGCAGCGTGACCTCAGCCCGCATCCCGCTCACCGGAAACACTTTACCCTCGCGCTTCATGAGTTGAATCTCGTAGACCCAGGCGCGGCTGATATTGAAGACCACGTAGATGGGATCCATCTGTATCAGCGTCGTCAGCACGTCGCGCTGCTGCTGCACCAGGTTGCCGATGTTGATCCGGGTCTCCTGGACGCGGCCGTCGAAGGGGGCCTGGATGCGCGTGAAGCTCAGATCGAGCTGCGCGTTTTCCAGATCGGCTTTGGTTTTGGCCACGGTGGCCACCGACCGGCTCCGCTGGGTCATGGCTTCGTCGAGCTTTTCCTTGGAAACCGCCCCCGCCTTGGCCGCCTTCTGGTAGCGTACCACCTCGGTGCGCCAGAAGGCCAGGTTGGCTTCGTCCAACTCGAGCTGGGCCGCCGCCGCGTCCAGGCGGGCCTTATAGGGGCGCGGATCGATCAGGTAGAGGGGGGCGCCTTTCTCGACGAAGGTGCCTTCCTCGAAGTAGCGTTTGTCGATGTAGCCCGACACCCTTGGGATGATGTCCACCGTGCGGATGGCTTTGATGGTCCCGCTGAATTCCATCACGATCGGCACCTTGGCCTGTTTGACCTCGGCCACCGTGACCGGTACCGGCGGCGGCGCGACGGCCTTCTTCTGATCCTGGCCGCCACAGCCGCCGGCCAAAAGCAGAAATCCGATGAAGGCCGCGTGCCGGAACCATCTGCGGACGCAAATTGCTTGTGGATTGATCTTCATCAATAGGTCCTTTCATAAGCTTATTCGTGCAGCGGCAGTGCCTTTACTTTGCATGGCAAGAAGCATGCCGTCTCCTCCACCAGGACGGAAGACCTGAACCTGCTCTACGTATTCACCGGCTTTTCTTCCGGTGCCGCCGTTTTGCTCCCCGATTCATTAGCATCCTTGGGCCCCGTGAATTTCGCGATCACGTAGTAGAAGACGGGCACGAAGATGATCAGGATCGTGGCGATGGTCAGCCCGCCGACCACGGTGGTCCCCAGGGAACGCCTCGCATTGGCCCCCGCCCCGCTGGCGATCACCAGGGGGATCAGGCCGATGATAAAGGCCAGGGCCGTCATCAGGATCGGCCGCAGGCGGATTTCGGCGGCCTGCATGGCGGCCTCCAGGATCGTGGCCCCCGCGCGGCGCCGTTCGGCCGCGAACTCCACGATCAGGATGCCGTTCTTGGCGGTCAGACCGATCAGCATCACCAGCCCGATCTGCCCGTAGACGTCCAGGTCCAGACTGCGAAGCAGAAGGGCCGCCACCGCCCCCATCAGTCCCAACGGAACCCCCAGGAGCACCATCAGCGGCATGGACCAACTCTCATACTGGGCGGAGAGCACCAGGAAGACGAACACCAGCGAAAGGCCGAAAATGATCGGGGCCAGGTTGCCGGCCTTGAGCTGCTGGTAGGTCACATCGGTCCATTCCGTGCCGAAGCCCTCGGGCAGCACCGTCTCCGCCAGTTCCTCCATGGCCTGGATGGCCTGGCCGCTGCTGTAGCCCGGCGCGTTGGCGCCGTTGACGGCGATGGCCTTGTACATGTTGTAGTGCGGGATGTTGTAGGGGCCGAACATGGGTTCGGTGCGCAGAAAGGCGCTCATCTCGATCATCTCGCCGTCGGCATTGCGCACCCGCAGGTTGCTGATGTCGATCTCGTCGGCGCGGGCGGCCGCCTCGGCCTGGAGGTAGACCCGGTAGACCCGCCCGTAGCGGTTGAACTCGTTCACGTAGAGCGAGCCCAGGTTGATCTGCAGGGTGTCGAAGATATCGTTCAGTGACACCTTGCGCGTCTTGGCCTTGGTGCGGTCCACGTCCAGGAAGCGCTGGGGCACGGCCCCCGTGAAGGTGGTGTAGACGCCGGTCAGCTCCGGGCGTTTGCGGGCCTCGTCCATATAGTTGTCCACCACCCGTGAAAGAGCATCGATCCCCTGGGCGTTGAGGTCCTGGATCTCGTACTTGAAGCCGCCGGTGGCCCCCAGGCCCGGAATGGGGGGGGCGTTGGCAATCCGCACCACGGCTTCGGGGATATTCCTGACCTGGGCCCGCATGCTGGCCAGGATGCCTTCCAGCCGGGTTTCGGGCGTCTGGCGCTCGTCCCAGGGTTTTAAAATGACGAAGGCAAACCCGGCAAAAGGCTGCTTGATCTGGTCGATCACGTTGTAGCCGGCCACTTCGACCACGTCCGCCACGCCCGGGGTCTTGAGCGCCAGATCGCTGACCTGTTTCATGACTTTCTGGGTGCGCTCGACGGTGGCGGCATCGGGCAGTTCCACCAGGGCCAGGAAATAACCTTGGTCTTCCTCGGGAACGAATCCCCCGGGAATAGCGCCGAACAGGAAAACGGTCAGCACGCAAAGCCCGGCAAAAGCGCCCATCACCAGCACCCACTTGCCGGCCATGAACTTGACACTGGTGGCGTAGCCCTTGGCCAGTTTGTCGAAGCCCTGGTTGAACGCTTTAAAAAAGCGGTTGGTCTGGCCGGTTCCCGATTTGAGGAAAACCGCGCAGAGGGCCGGACTCAGGGTCAGGGAGTTGAAACCGGAGAGGCCCACGGCCATGGCAATCGTGAGGGCAAACTGGTTGTAGAGCATGCCGGTCATGCCGGGGATGAAGGCCACCGGCACGAAGACCGCCATCAGCACGAGTGTGGTGGCGATAATCGGGCCGCGCACCTCATTGACGGCCTCGGCCGTAATCTCCCTGATGTCGCGTTCCCCGCCCTCCTCCAGCTTGCGCATCACGTTTTCGACCACCACGATGGCGTCGTCCACCACCAGGGCCACCGCCAGGACCATGCCCAGCATGCTGAGCGAGTTGATCGAAAACCCGAAGACCTTCATGAAGGCGAAAGCCCCGATCAGGGAGACCGGCACGGCGATCGTCGGGATCAGCACGGCCCGGAAGTTTTGCAGGAAGATATAGACCACCAGCACCACCAGGAGCACCGCCTCCACCAGGGTAACGATGACCTCCTTGATCGACTCGGTGATAAACAGGGTGGTGTCGTAGCGCATGACCCACTGCATGTCCTCGGGGAAATGCTTGGCCAGGCCGTCCATGGTCTCGGTAACGGCCTGTTTGATCTGAAGCCCGTTGGCCTCGGCCAGCTGAAAGACGATGATGGTGGCCGTGGGCTGGCCGCTGATCTTGGTGTCCCAGTCGTATTCCTCGGCCCCCAGTTCCACCCGGGCCACGTCCCGGATGCGCACCACGGACCCGTCCGGGTTGGCGCGCACGATAATGTCCTCGAACTGCGAGAC
>CAYMAR010000389.1:0-3380 GCA_964388465.1 uncultured Desulfobacteraceae bacterium | reverse complement strand
CCCGGTGATTTTCACGAATCGACTTTTCTTGGGGTTTGATTTGGGCTAAAAAATAATCTTCAGATAAAATTTACGTGCGGTGAGCTCGGCCGCGTCCGGTCGTGATTACGCCGTCCTTAAGGGTTGCTCAATGTTTGTGCAAAGCGGCTGGGTGCGCTTGGCTTGTTTCTATGGGGTTTTAATGGTGGTGGCCGTCCTCGGCGGTTGCCGCTCGACCCCGGCCCCGATTATTGTCGGGGATACCTACACCAACATTCAATATGAATATTCCCTGAAAATTCCGAAAGGGTGGGCGCCGGTCGAAGCCTTCCCCGAGCAGATGAAATATTTGGGCTCGCTGACCGACGCCGAAAAGTGCAGTCTTCTGCTTTACAACGAGGAATCCGGCGGACTGATTGCCATTATGAACAGCATCAACCGGGTTGCCTATGAGGAATATTTCGAGATCAGTGCTAAGCAGTGGGAAACAATCTTATCGCGAATGAGAGGGGCTCTAGAGGAGGACCTCGAGAATGTCGCATTCAAGCACGAAGTTCGGACCGAAAACCTCTACACCACCCAGCAGAATTATTTTGTCAATCAATACGCCTACAAGCCGGAGCGAGTCTACCGAATCGAAACCAGCTTCCAGATCGACGCACAGCGCGTCCACCTTAATTTCGACTCTTTTCTGTTTCCCTGCCGCAATACCCGTTCGTGTGAGTCGATCATCATCCTGACCTGCCTTGACGATGATCTGGCACAGAACCGGTCCGCCTATCAGGAAGTGCTATTATCGCTGCGTGCCCACGATTATTACGACTAATTCATCCGATAAAGGTTCATGCCGGCGCTTGATCGTCCTGTGAGGGTTCGAACGGCAGGTTAGCGTCGAATTGCAGGGTGCTTGGCGACGTTGAAAAAATCGGGGCCTGCGAAGGTGTTGCTCGCGTTTTCATTGCCCGCCACCGTTCCATCTGCACCCGAATGTTGCCGCTCTGTTAACATCCGCCGCAACGTTAACATGTTAAGTTAGCAAACGTTAGCAGTTTGTTAGCAATCACCTGTCCAGCCGAACGGGTAGAGTCAATATATATTTAAAAGATACAGATTGTTATATGGTTTCAAAGCCAAGCGGGCTTTTGGCACAGGAATTGCCACTTACGCTGGTGAAGCGTCATCGTTGGCGGGCTTAGCGTTCATTCGAGGCCCCATGATCAAAACCGCCTCGGCGGTGAATAATAAAATCCTATCAGTCAATGAGGGAGGAACCATGATTCGCAAAATGATTTTCTCGACAATGGCGGCCATCTTCGTCCTGACGGTCGTGGGCAGCGCCCTGGCGATGGAGCAGGGCAACAAACGCAAGGGTAAGTATGTCTACCGCAAGGTCTACAAGGCATGCCATGAGCGCGGCGCCGTTGATACGGCCAAGCCGCCGCTAAACCCCGATGCCCATACCCAGGCCGAGTGGGAGGCGCTGTTTGACAATCGCGACTACAAGGCTTTCGGCTGCGAAGAGGAATGGGGCCAGCTTTCGGATGAGGCCGTTACGGATATCTTTACCTACCTGCACGCCCACGCGTCGGATTCGCCGACACCGCTCAAGTGCAAGTAAGCCTCAACCCAGGGCTCGTCGGCGGCCGCCGGCATTGCCAACCATAATTGAAGGATGGAGACATGAAAATTAAGCAAAAATTGACCCTCGGCCTTGCATTGTCACTTGTCGCCCTGATGACCTTCGGGTGCGCCAGCAACCAGAAAAGCCAGGACGCGGCGGCGGCCGACACCAGCTTGCAGTACCCGCAGATCGTCGATGCGGCCTTTGTGGGCCAGTACGCCAAGGTGCCGATGCAGGAAGACGTGATGATCATCGATTCGCGGCCTTTCAAGCCCAAGTACGTCAAGGGGCATATCCCCATGGCCGTGAGCATCCCCAACACCCAGTTCGACAAGCTGACCCACCTCCTGCCGGAAAACAAGGATGCCCTTCTGATCTTCTACTGCGGGGGGCTGAAGTGCCCGCTGAGCCACAAATCGGCTTTCAAGGCCGAGGCGCTGGGCTATACCAATGTCAAGGTGTTTGCCAAGGGCTATCCGGGCTGGCTGGAAGTCCCCGGCAATTACGCCTCGGTGTCGGTGGAGTGGGTCAAGGCGCAGATCGACAAACAGGCCGATATGGTCGTGATCGACTCCCGCCCCAAGCGCAAGAAATATGACAAGGGGCATATCCCCGGGGCCGTCAGCATTCCGACCACCCAATTCGACAGCATGACCGCTGAACTGCCCCAGGAAAAGGACAAACCGCTGGTGTTCTACTGCGGCGGGCTGAAATGCAAGCTCAGCCACAAGGGTGCCCGGAAGGCCATCGCGTTGGGCTACACCAACGTCAAGGTGTTCTCAACCGGTTATCCCTCCTGGAAAGCCTACGTCGGTCAAAGCGGCCAAGCGGCCAACATCAAGGCAGGCGAGGAAGAGGGCAGCATCGAAATCGCGGCTTTCGAGACGATCATGAAGGACAATCCCGACAGCATCTATCTGGTGGACGTGCGCGATGCCGACGAATTTGTCCTGGGCAGCTTCCAGGGCGCCGTCAACATTCCGGTGGAAAACCTGGAAGCCCGGATCGAATCGCTGCCCGCCGACAAACCGGTGGTGTTTGTCTGCAGCACCGGGGCCCGCAGCGGCGAGTCCTATTACATGGTCCAGGACCTGCGTCCCGAGCTGAAGAACGTCTACTATCTCGAGGCAGAGATTACGTTCAGCCAGGACGGCTCCTACAAGATCGTTCCACCGCAATCGTAGACCAAAAAGGTCTTTACCCTGGCCGCCGCCCGGTGATAAGGGCGGCGGCCGCTCAGGCCGACCGGCCGTTCCGCCGGCGGGCCGCACTTTTGGGGATTAGGGCATGAACCGAACAATGCGAACGACACGCTTTCTGGCGATCACCGCGGCCACGCTGTGGGCCCTGGGAGTCGCTCCCGCCTGGGCGACCGCCACGGCCACGGCCGGGGAAGCGCCGGGGCTTACCATGGCCCACCAGGCCACCAAGGCACTGCCGCCCTGGAACACCACCGACCACAGCAAACACGCCGCCCTGAAGCAGGCGTTCAAAAACGGCCAGGACATCACCGACGCCTGCCTCTCCTGCCACTCGGAGGCCGCCACCCAGTTCCATCAGACGATCCACTGGACTTGGCAGGCGTCCCCGCAAGGCGAGGAAGCCAAATTCGGCAAGGCGGCCCAGTCGTTGAACAATTTCTGCATATCGGCCAACCGGAACGAGGACCAAAGCTGCCTGTCCTGCCATCCCGGATGGGGCACATCGCTCGAGAGCGGGATCAACTGCCTCAACTGTCACAGCCGCAAGAAAGTCAACTGGGACGAGGCCGTCGAGGACC
>CAYMAR010000388.1:0-3415 GCA_964388465.1 uncultured Desulfobacteraceae bacterium | reverse complement strand
GATTCCCTGCAGCGCAGCATGAGCAAGTTGGAAAACGCCATGAACGGTATCGTGCGGGCCATCGCCCACACGGTGGAGACCCGCGATCCCTACACGGCCGGGCACCAGCGGCGGGTGGCCGACCTGGCGGCGGCGATTGCCCGGGAGGTGGGCTTCGACCGCGACCGGATCGAGGCCGTGCGCGTGGCCGCCATCATCCACGACTTGGGTAAGATCAGTGTGCCGGCCGAGATCCTGAGCAAACCCAGCCGCCTGACCGTCAACGAATTCAATCTGATCAAAGAGCATCCCCAGGTGGGATACGATATCGTCAAGGATATCGAGTTCCCGTGGGACGTCTCCACCATGGTCTACCAGCACCACGAAAAGCTCGACGGCAGCGGCTATCCGCTGGGGGTGGCCGGGGACGAAATCCTGCCCGAATCCCGGGTGCTCACCGTGGCCGACGTGGTCGAAGCCATGGCATCCCACCGTCCGTACCGGCCCGGATTGGGCGTGGACGTGGCCCTGGGTGAGATCGACAAGAACAAGGGCAAGTTCTATGACCCCGAATTGGCCCGGGCCTGCATTTCGCTCTTCAAGAGCGGGCGTTTCACGTTTGACTAAAAGCGGTATTACCCCCCCTCCCGACAAACGCTGCGGCAAATCCCCGACGTAAGGTTCTCAGGGCCGACGCTTGTCTTTCAGGATGTGGTTGGAAATGACCACACGCTGAATTTCGGAGGTGCCTTCATAAATCGTGAAGACGCGTGCATCGCGATAAAAACGCTCCACGTTGTAGTCTTTGGTGAAGCCGTAGCCGCCGTGGATCTGGATGGCCTGGGCCGTCAGGCGGTTGACCATTTCGGAGGCGAACAGCTTGGCCATGGACGCGCGCTGGGTGAATTTTTCGCCCCGGTCTTTCATGGCGGCGGCCGACAGGGCCAGCTGGCGCGCGGCTTCCAGTTCGGTGGCCATGTCGGCGATCATCCAGCGCAGCCCCTGGAACTTGGAGATCTTCTGGCCGAACTGTTCGCGCTGTTTGGCGTATTTGACCGAAGCGTCCAGGGCGGCCTGGGCCACGCCGATGGACTGGGCCGCAATCCCGATGCGACCGCCGTCCAGGGCCGTCATGGCGATCTTGAACCCCTGGCCCTCTTCGCCCAGCAGGTTGGCGGCCGGCACCCGGCAGTTATCGAATAGGAGATCGGTGGTGTCCGAGGCCCGCAGGCCCATCTTGTCCTCGGTGTGGCCGACCTTGAAGCCGGGGGTGCCCTTGTCCACCACGAAGGCGCTGATGCCCTTGTGGCGCTGTGTTTCATCCGTTTTGGCGGTAACGATCACCAGTCCGCAGTTTTTCCCGGTCGTGGTGAAACGCTTGGTGCCGCTGATCACGTAATGCGCGCCGTCGCGCACGGCGGTCGTGACTTGGCTGACCGGGTCGGATCCGGCCTCCGGTTCGGTAAGGGCGAACGCGCCGATTTTCGCGCCGTCGGCCAGCACGGGCAGGTACCGCTGTTTGAGATCTTCGGACCCCCAGCGCAGGATGCTCTCGCAGACAATCGAATTGTGCACCGACATGACCACGGCGGTGGCGGCACAGGAGTAGGCGATTTCCGCCAGCGCCAAAAAATAGCTTACCGTGTCGGCCCCTTCGCCGCCGTATTCCGGGGGGACCATCATGCCCATCAGGCCCAGCTCGGCCATCTTCTGCAGGTTGTCGGCCGGAAAGGCCTTGGTGCGATCGCGCTCGGCGGCAGTGGCCGCAAGGACCTTGCGGGAGAATTCGCGGACCATGGACTGGATCATCAACTGTTCGTCGGTCAGGCTGAAAAGCATGCTCTCCTCCCGCGTTTAGGGGCCGTAGACGACCACCAGCATTTCGGCCGTCTGGTCGCTGACGTTGCGCATGCGGTGGCGGATGCCGGAGTTGAAGTGCAGCGAGTCGCCCTCGTCCAGCAGGTTGACATGCTCGCCCACCGTGATTTCCATGCGGCCTTTGAGGACATAGACAAATTCCTCGCCCTCGTGTTGGTAGCCCACGCCCTCGTGGTCCTTCTTGGGATCGACGGTCACCTTGAACGCCTTGAGATGCTTGTTTTCGGCCCCGGGCGTCAGGGTGGTATAGGCGTAGTTGTCCGTGCGTTCGGAGTAGGCCTGCACCCGGGTCTGCAATGCGGTTTCCTGTTCCCGCAGAAAGAAGCCCGTGTCGATCTCGAGCGCCCGGGCGATCTGCAGCAGCGCGCCCACCGGCGGAATTTTCTTCCCGGCCTCGATCTGTTTGAGATAATCGATCGAAAAACCGGTTTCATTGGCCATGCCGTCCAGCGTCATCTTTTTTTTGGTGCGGACTTTTTTGATCTTCTTGCCGACCGGTTCGAGCCCGCCTTTCTTTTTCGCCGCCATAATGCCTCCTGCCGCATGTTTTGCTCCGCGCCACGACCCGGGGCCATCAGGCGCATGGTTTGGTGTGGTTGCCCCCCCGGTGGGCCTACTTCCGGTCGTAGCGGTAGAACCCTCTCCCGGATTTGCGGCCGAGCCACCCGGCTTCCACGTATTGGCGCAGCAGCGGGCAGGGCCGGTATTTGGAATCGCGAAACCCGTCGTTGAGGGTTTCCATGATGGCCAGGCAGGTGTCCAGGCCGATCAGATCGGCCAGCGCCAAAGGGCCCATGGGATGATTCATGCCCAGCTTCATGACGGTGTCGATATCCCCGGCCGTGCCGACCCCGTGGTAGAGGCAGTAGACGGCCTCGTTGATCATGGGCATGAGGATGCGGTTGGCGATGAATCCGGGGTAGTCGTTGGCCTGGGCCGGGGTTTTGCCGAAGCGCTCGGCGAGCGACCAGGTCAGATCGAAGGTCGCATCCGAGGTGGCCAGCCCGCGGATGACCTCCACCAGCTTCATCACCGGCACCGGGTTCATGAAGTGCATGCCGATCACCTTCTCCGGGCGGCCGGTCCGGGCGGCGATCCGGCCGATGGGGATCGAAGAGGTGTTCGTGGCCAGGACGGCCTCCGGGGGGCAGACGGCGTCGAGATTGCGGAAGATCGCGAACTTGAGGTCTTCGCGCTCGGTGGCGGCTTCCACGACGAAATCGGCTCCGGCCATATCGTTTATATCGGTGCTGGTCCGGATGCGGCCCAGGACCGCGGCCTTGTCTGTGGTGCTAAGCCGGCCCTTGGACACGCCGCGTTCGAGGTTGGCATCGATGGTCCCCAGGCCTTTGTGTACGAATGCTTCCTCGATGTCGTTCATGATCACATCGAGCCCGCTGGCCGCGGCAACCTGGGCGATGCCGTTGCCCATTTGACCGGCGCCCACGACGCCGAAGATTTTGATGTCCATAATCTTCTCCTCAAGTTCGGTAGATCGGTTGATTGGACAGAGGCCGTGCCACTAAGGAGAAGGATTCAAGGGTCCGAGGGGCCGAGG
>CAYMAR010000387.1:0-3434 GCA_964388465.1 uncultured Desulfobacteraceae bacterium | reverse complement strand
TCGGGCAGACCCAGGAGCTGGCGCATCCAGTCGCAGGTGCGCAGCTCGAGCTCGCCGCCGGGAAAACAGAAGGTGAGGACTTCTCCGACCTGATTCCGGGTCACGCCGGAAAGCCGAACTGCCAAGCGGTTGTCCGTTCCTGCCTCGATCCGGACGTCTTCGGGATCAAGGCGCAGAACCATGGTCGAACCGCGACCGATGCCGATATATTTTTTCATATGCAAATCCTTATTCCAGTTTCAATGTTCCCAGCTTCGGGACTGCTGCCAGCCAGCCCATGTCCTGGATGGCTTTGCGTTGGTTTTTGAAGCCCTTGATGATGTCGATGTCATTGACGGATATAGTAAAGCCAAGCTGTTTCGATTCCGGGAAGCTTTTCAGTTCCGCATCCAGCTCGCTCCAGGGCAGTGCAAGCTCGTAGTTGGTCTCGGCGCCCATGCGTTTGATGGCGAATTGGGCCTTGCCGCGAATGTCGCCTTTCGGGAAGGGGGCCGGTCCCTCGAAGCGCCACAGCATCGGCAGGCCGTTGTCTTCCGCGCCCTTGAGCGCCAGGCAGAATTCGTGGAAGAAGCGGTAGCCAAGTTTCGCGGGCAGCGCGGTTGCGTTCAAGCCCGGCGCGGTCACATTTTCGGTTGTTCCTTCCTCATAGGGATGAACGCCGATGGCAAACTGCAAGCAATCCTCCCGCCAGGAGGAACGCCAGTGCTCCACTTCCTGCACGTGGGACTGATCATAGACCTTGACCGCCAGGTAAAGCGCCTCTTCATCATACTGCACGGCCCAACGGTAGGAAAGGTCGGCATCTCCCTGCCATTTGACGCGGCTGGCCTGTTCCTCGTCGGTCATGGTGACGGGCTTGAACAGCTCCAGTTTCCAGTCGCGCAGTTGGCCGTCTATGGTTGGCGGCTGGGTGACGGGCAACGCGGTGTAGCTCTCGGCCGCACCTTTGAGTTCGCCGGCCTTGATCCGCAGCAAGCGCCCCGCCGTATCCGTGAACTGGGCGAGCATCGCATTGGCCTCGCCGCGATAAGGCGTCAGATCGGCGGCGTCAACCACCACGCGTGTCTTTTCTCCCGCAGGCAAGCGCAAGCTCTTTGCGAAAAGGGGCTTGGCCCCCTTCTCCGGCACCTGCAACGCCTCGCCGGCGTTGTGTTTGAATTTCGGCTTGGCCGGGAGGATTTCGAACGTGCCCTCGAGGATGTCGTCGCCGTTATTGCTCACGGTGAACGCGCCCAAGTCCGCTTCCGCGTCGTCCTTGGCAAGTGTGAACGTCGGTATCACGTCGACCGTGGCGGCCTGGATCCAGGCGCCCGTCTCGTTGTCCCGCGCGATCAGCAGCGATTGGCCGTTGCCGATATCGCCGGGCAGAACGAACGAATCCCCCTTCGGCTTGAGCGGTCGTTCTTTCCCTTCGGCGAAGAGACTGAGGCTTATGTTTTGCGGATTCCGCATCCCGGGAATGACCTGGCCGGGGGAAAGGTTCAGGGCCGTATCCGGAACGACCGCGTCAGAGAGCCCCAGCAGATAGACCGGTTCGGCGCCTATTGTCAGGTTCACGAAGCCGTTTTCGCTTTGCACGGCTGTTTCATTGCCCATCGGATCGAACAGGCTTACTTCACCAGTCCCGACGGGAATGCGCACCTGTCGTTGCGACTCCTCGCAGGAACCGGCCATGTCCGCCGCCCAGATAGCGGACAGTATCTGGTCATCGCGTTTGAAGGTGTAGCAGAAGATTTCTTCGCCCAGATAGTCGAGCGGGCGCAGGGTTTCCGTTCCCTCGAGCAAATGTATCATTGCCGCGAAGGCCGCACCCACCGGTTTCGGCGAAACGTGGGTGGGACCAAAGGTCGGGTTCGGATCGTTCAAGTTGTAGTAGAGTCCGTAAGCTCCCCCCGCCCCGTGATCGGTGAGGTAGAAGAACAGGCTGGTATCGACCCCTTCGCCCAGGATAATCAAATGTGCGCGCAGGTCGTAGGCCATTTGCGTCCGGTATGGGTCCGGGCTGCCGGGCCAGTCCACCGTGTCGCGGGAACCGACTTCCGACTGGATGACCGGCGCACCGGGCTTGAGGTACTGCCGCGCCAGCGAGACCACTTTGCGGATATCGCGGCGCAACACCCGGTCCGGCCAGGAGCAATAGGCGTGGGTCGAAATGCCGTCCAGGTAATTCGCCAGCCCCTTGGGAAGCAGACGCTCCAGGTGCGCGACACCGCGCGGCAGGACGCCGTACTTGGCGCCCAGCAACATGCCGTCCGGGTCGTTGGCATGGATGCCGCGGTAGGCATGCTCGTAGATCTTGATGAACTGCTCGTCGGTGCCGCGCCAATGCCAGTCCGGCTCCCAGGTAATCTCGTAATAGTTCTTCTTCTGGGTCGGAAAACCGCCGCTTTGCTTGACCAGCGCCCGTTCTTTCGCAATCTTTCCGAGCACGCTTTCATAATAGTTGAAATCTTTGGGCGGATAGGATCCGCCGGGAAAGCTGGTCACGCCCTCCGGGGCGTCCATCAAAGGAGCGGGGAAACCGGTGCAGGTCAGCAGGAGGCAGAGCCCGGCATCGCTCTCGTCTCGGAATAGCGTCTTCGCTTCATTCAGGTCCGGATGATAGTCGCCCAGGCGGATGTCCGCCGGCCGCCGGTAGCCATAGATCCATTTGAGTCCGGTTTCCGGATACAACGGCGCGACCATGTTGCCGCGGCCGACTTCGCCGGTATCGACAAAGGCAAAGCCCTGGGCGCCGAAACGGGAATCGTCCACATGCTCAAGCGGCACCGGCCGGATGGCGGGCTTGACCGCGTACGAGATCATGCCCTCGGGCCGGGTCCCGAGCCGCGGCAGCGTGACGCCGCTCTTTTTCAGTTTGATATGCACGGCGAAATATCCCGACCCGTAGTCCGGCATTTCCAGCACGGTTTCCCACGGCGGGATTTTGCGCGCCGGACGGCTCATGATCCAGTCCCGGTACTGGTCTTTGTACGTCATCGAGTAAAACCCGACTTCCCTGGCCTGCTCCGGCATGGGAATCTGTATCTCCCCCCGGTCAACCAGTTCTCCGCGCCAGTCCAGCACGCTCCACTCCAGAATCTCGTCAATCAGACGACGGCCTGACACCTCCACCCAGATGCGCACTTTTTCGCCGGAATCGAACATCGCATAGCGGGTTTTGTCCACGAATTCGGCGGTCAGTTCCAGACGTGGCGTGCGTGCGGGGCGGTTTTCCAACACCGGCTTCATAGCGCTTTTCTCAACCAACGTCAAAGCGTTGGCGGGCGCCCAGCGAGCGGCACGTGTCCAGACACCGGGTTCCTCGCGCCCCCGCCCGTTGGTGGGCGGCGTCAAGTCGTTTCCGTGGATCACGACGCTGTTGTCCAGGCGAACCCCGTCGCCGGGCAGAAAGTAGCCTTTGTCGTCGTCGCTGCTCGGGAACGGATCGCCTC
>CAYMAR010000386.1:0-3462 GCA_964388465.1 uncultured Desulfobacteraceae bacterium | reverse complement strand
TTCAGTCGTCGATGATGGGAACACTCAGGCGGATGCGGACGGGGCGTTTGGTCAGGTGCCGGGCCCCGGCCGAGTTGAGGTAGGCCTTGAGGGCGGCTTTGGCGTCGTGGGCATCCTGGTGGCTGTCGAAGTAGGCCCGGAGTTCCTTGATTTGCGGATAGGTCCGGTCCACCCGCTGCCAGCGGTTGGGCGCCAGTTTGGCTTCCAGCACGTAAAGGGCCTCGCTCTTTTCGACGGCCAGCAGGCAGACGTTGCCCTTCAGGGTTTTTTCAAAATGGCGGATCGCTTCCAGATCTTCGGGGCTCAACAGGGCGACTTTGACGTTCAGCATGACGGCGGTTTCCTCGCGGGGGCGGTCAGCAGGTGCGCAAACCAGTCCCGGCAGGCTTGAATGAATGCTTGCTGGTGATTGGGATCGGTGACCCGGTGGTCTCCGCCCGGGTTGATGAGCAAGCGTTTGGGTTCGCGGCTGGCCGCGTAAATCCGGCGGGCGTGAGCCACCGGAACGACTTCGTCCGCCTCGCCGTGGATAACGAGCAGGTTATCGATTGCCGCGAGCCGGTCGGACAGGTCGAACTGGAGGGCGTCGCTTGCGAACACGGGCGGCAGGTCAGCGGAGGGGGCCTGTCGGGCCCTGGCCAGGAGGGAGCGGCTGTCCGCAGGGGCGGCCAGTGTGACCATCCGGGCCGGTTTTAATTCGCAAGCGGCCGCCAGGCAGGTGCTGCCGCCCAGGCTGCTGCCGAAAAGTCCCAGGCAAAGGGGGTCGCCCAGCGCACCCTTGAGAACGCCAACGGCGGCGACCAGGTCATTCACGCGGCCATCGAGGGTGGTGACGGCATCGAACGCGCCCGCGCTGCGGCCGCAGCCGCGGTGATCCAGCCGCAGAAAAGCGATCCCCTGTTCGTTCAGCGCATGGGCCAGAGCGAGCTGTTTGGGTGAATCGCCGTCGCTGAAAAGACCGTGGGAGCCGATGACCACCGGCGCTGCGTCGGTGTGCGGCCGGTGCAGAACCGCCTCGATGCGCAGCCCGTCACAGGTGAACGCGAGGCGGCGCTCGCTGAAATCAGATTGGGACGAAATCGCAGGCATGGCCGTCCGGGCACCGGTCGGGAAGCGCTTTTCCGCTCCGTCTGAGCGCCGCACCCCCGCCGGGCCCGCGGGAATTGATTTAATGCTGCGGGGAGTATATACAAATCCGTTCGGTTTGTCATGGCCCCGAATATCAGGCATGCCCGTCCTCCTCGCCAAACCACGGACCGGACGCCTGGCTGTGCACAGGGAGATGGAAAACCCCAATGCGTGTTAAAAAAGGCCAAATCGTCGAGGTCGAGATCCAGGACGTGGCGTTCGGGGGCAAGGGGATCGCCCGCATCGACGGGCTGGCGGTCTTCGTGGATCAGGCCGTGACCGGCGACCGGGTCGAGGCGCGGATCGTGCGCAAGCGCAAGCAATACGCCGAAGCCCGCGTGATGCGCCTGGTCAGTCCTTCGCCCGACCGGGTCCCCGCGCCCTGTCCCTACAGCGGATTCTGCGGGGGCTGCAAATGGCAGTTCCTGCGCTACGAGTGCCAGTTGGCTTACAAGCGCCGCCACGTGGCCGAGTCGCTTAAGCATATCGGCGGGCTTGAGGGCGTGAACGTTCATTCGACCCTGCCGGCCGATCCGATTTTCGGCTACCGCAATAAAATGGAATTCTCCTGCGCGGACCGCCGCTGGCTTTTGCCCGCGGAGATGCACCGCGAGGATGTGGACATCGGCTTTGCGCTCGGACTCCACGTGCCGGGGACGTTTCACAAGGTGCTCGACACCCAGGCCTGTCTGCTTCAGCCCGATCGGGGCAACGACCTTCTGGGTACCGTCCGGCGGGAGATGCGCCGCTCCGGGCTTCCGCCCTATGGCTTGCGGAGCCATGAAGGGTTCTGGCGCTTCCTGATGCTGCGGCACTCGGTGGCGCACGACCGCTGGCTGGTGAATCTGATTACGGCCGCGGAGGATACGCACCGACTTCAGCCGATGGCCGAGCGGATCAGGCAGCGATATCCCGAAGTGGTGAGTGTGGTGAACAATGTCACCGCGCGCAAGGCTGCCGTCGCCTTCGGTGAATACGAGGTCGCTCTGGCGGGCGAGAACGGTCTGCGGGACCGCATCGGTTCCTATGAATTCGAAATATCGGCCAACTCGTTTTTTCAGACCAATACCCGCGCGGCCCGGCGGCTCTACGAAATGACCAAGGCCTACGCCCGGTTGCGTGGAACGGACCGCGTGGTCGATCTGTACTGCGGCACCGGCACGATATCGATTTATTTGGCCGATGCGGCGCGCCGGATCGACGGCATCGAAATCGCTGAAAGCGCCGTCGCGGATGCCCGCCGGAATTGCGCGCTGAACGGCATCGACAACTGCCGTTTTCTGTGCGGCGACGTCCGGGGGCGTTTGTCCGAGTTGAAGACGCCGGATGTCATGGTGGTCGACCCGCCGCGCGATGGGATGCACAAGGACGTCGTGTCGCAGGTGTTGGCCATGGGCCCCCGGCGCATCGTCTACGTATCATGCAATCCGGCCACTTTGGCCCGCGATGTCGCCGTCCTCAAGAGCGATTACCGCGTGGCCGAAGTTCAGCCCGTGGACATGTTCCCGCATACCTGGCACATCGAATCCGTCGCCCGGCTGGAACGCTGCTGAGCACCACAGGCGCGGCGCCGGAACCGGCCGGCAACGTTCAGACGGCGCTTTTTCCCCCTGGTATTGCCAAGAAAAAATGTTAGGGAACCCAAATTATGCTTGACTTCAGAAACGGGGTGCCCTAATAAGTTAGGCCAGCCGAAAACCTTTGAAGCTCACGACGACGGAATTCAAGCATGCATTCACACCAGATACCTCTCGCGATGGCCGGTTCCGGCCGCAAGGTGCGTCTCGTATCCGTCACCGGCGGCCGGGCCTTTTGTTCGCATCTCGCCGCTTTAGGACTGATTCCCGGCGTTGAATTCGAAGTCAAACGCAACGCTCCCGGCGGCCCTTTCATTCTGGGTCTCAAAGGCGGCCAACTGGTTATCGGCAGGGGAATGGCCCAGAAAATCCTGGTGAGCTAGGTCCCGAACACCCTCCCTTATTGGGAAAAACTTCCCATCAAACAAAAATAATCAGTCCTCTGGCAGGAAACTTTGTAAAACGACGCGGTTTTGCGCCGTCTCTGCGGGTGAAATCCATACGCGCGTGATACGGTTTGCTGGGTTTCATTGGTTTTGATCGAAACCCGCCACCGCTGGTGGAGACCCCGGGTGGAGGGTGGCAGCGGGGCGGCGACCGGTGCATCGTCTTATCCCGGCAATGAACCGCAGGGTGTGCGACGGGCATGCATTCGATTGACAGCCGGCGCCGACGGGAATTGAGGCGAATCGGACACCAGCCACCCATTAGGCGTGTGGCCGGCGCCCGAGCACGGTATGGGATGCCCGGGCGCCGG
>CAYMAR010000385.1:0-3465 GCA_964388465.1 uncultured Desulfobacteraceae bacterium | reverse complement strand
CCGAGGGAGATCTCCTTTACGCTGCCGGCATAGGATTCCTTGAAAAATTCGAAGCCCAATTTTACCTCCTTGTCGCTGGGTTGAGCCGATCACCGAACTGCCCCTCAGCTCATGGTGAATGGTGCCTATTTTCTTTTTCCTGTGAATGTCATCATTAATGTCCGGTCTCCAGGCGGAGTCCGCTGCCAGTATTAACGATGATCTGTCTGCAGCCCCCCTTTCAATGGTTGGATTTGTACGATCTATTCGGTCGCGGCGCGGATTGCTGCGCCCCGTTTTGAGAACAGCGCCCCTCCGTTCGATACACACCGGTCCATACGATCCGTCATGGCGGATTACCTACATCTATTTGAATATACAATAACTTTCGCGAAGGTCGATCGCTCGCCCCAACGGACCGACCGTGACGTCGAAAGCATCTGCGGCGGTTTTGTAAAGGCTGGAATGATTTGAGCCCGTGGATTTATTGCTCTATCTTTCGCGTGGTTTTTTGTCAATACCTGAATCCGGTAAATCGGGTTTAGTTTGTCGAAATGATTCAGCTATTTGCTTTGAGCGCCGCCAGGCGGCTTTTGAGTTTGGGGAACTGGTTGAGGTCGGTGTGCGGCAGAAAGAGCGCCGCCACGTAATGGTCCATGTACGAGGCCGTTTCCGAGAGCTCGAAATTGGTCATCATGCGGGTCACCGTGACCACGTCTTTACGCAGATGGTTGGTCAATGCCGCCATGCGGGCCCCCAACAGCGAGGCGTTGCCGATATAGGTCACGATCTCGGGATCGGTTTCGGGCAGCAGCCCGATAATCATGGCTTTTTCGAGATCCACGTAGCTGCCGAAACCGCCGGCCAGGTAAATCTGCTCGATATCCGCCATGCCCAGCCCGACTTCATCGAGCAGGGTCAGACAGCCGCTGTAGATGGCGCCCTTGGCCCGGATCAGGTTCTCGATGTCGATTTCGGTCAGCACGATGTCGCGTTCCACCTGGGTTTCATCCGCCCAGGCCAGCACGTACTCGTAAACGTTATCCTTCTCCCGGATGCGCGGGGTGCCCAGATCCCGTTCGAACTTTCCCAGGTTGTTGATCACGCCCGTCTCGAACAACACGGCCACCGTCGTAATCAGCCCGGAGCCGCAGATCCCTTTGGGACGCACGTTGCCGATGGTCAGGATCATCGGTTCCAGCGTCAGCGGATCGATGGAAAAATCCTCGATGGCCCCCTTGGCGGCCCGCATGCCGAATTCGATGTTGCCGCCCTCCAGGGCAGGGCCGGCCGAGCAGGCCGCGCAGGCCATCCAGTCCTTGTTGCCCACCACGATCTCGGCGTTGGTGCCGATATCCATGAATAAGGTCAGCTTGTCGGTGCGGGACATGCCCGATCCCATCACGCCGGCCACGATATCCCCGCCCACGTAGCTTGACACCTGGGGATAGACCAGGGCGGCGGCGTGATCGCCAAGTTCCAATCCAAGCCCCACAGCGTCCAACGGTGGATAGATGTTGCTGGCCGGCACGTAGGGGGACCGACGGATATAGCGCGGATCCACCTTGAGAAAAAGCTGGGTCATGGTGGTATTGCCGGCGATGGTGATGGCATTGATGTCATCCACGTCCACGCCGGCCTGCTTGACGATTTTGGCAATGATCGTATTCATCGTTTCCGTAACCACGGCGTGCAGCTTCTCGAGCCCCCCCGGCTTTTCAGCCGCCATGATACGGGTGATGACGTCTTCGCCATAGCTGATCTGGCCGTTGAAATCACCGCTTTCGGCCAATACGTCACCCGAAATCAGATCGATCAGTTGACCGTAGACCGTGGTCGTGCCGATATCCATGGCCACGGCGTAGTTGCGGTCGGTGGTATCCCCCGGCTGGATGTTGATGATGTGGGTTTTGCGACCCGGCTGTACCGGACGGGCCAGGGTGGCCGTCACCCGGAAGTTGTCCTCCCGCAGCGCCCCCGGCAGTTTGCGGATCACCGGCATCCTCACCACCAGCCGGTGCTCGTCGTGGTTCATGGTGAGGAAATTGACCAGGCGGGAGGCGTCGGGCTGGTTGTCGGTCGCGCTGGGCTCGGGGAGTTCGAGAAAGACCTCCTCCACGGGCGGGACAAAAAGCCCCTCCTCTTTGAGGCTCTCAAAGTCGGGCTGATGGATCCGGGCCGTGCTGCGGGGCGTGGCCTGGCGCTTGAGCACGCTGGCGTCGATGCTGGATTCCACCGGCACGCGCACGGTGACGTCGCCCGTGATAAGGGCCTGACAGGCCAGACGGTAGCCCTTCTCCCGGTCCTCCGGGCTGATGCGGTCGGAAAGCCCGCCGTCGACCGTTCCGGCCTCCACCCGGATGCGGCACTTGGCGCAGACCCCGTCGCCGCCGCAGGAGGCGTTGATATGCACGCCGGCTTCCATGGCCGCCCGGATCAGGCTGTCGCCCGCAGGTACCTCGATCGATCTTTCGTGGGGAAGAAATGTCACTCGCGGCATGGATTCACTCCTGGCACCGGCGGCGGTTCGCAACGGGGAGCCGGCGCTCCCCATCGATACGCCGCCGCATCAGTCTTTGGGTTTATCGAAACGGCAGCTCAGGGTCAGCATCTCGCCGTCGAAAAAGGATTCGATCTTGTAAGGCAGGGTTTTGAAGAGGCGGATCATGCCCTGGTTCTGGGGGGAGGTGTAGGCCATCAGGCCGACGATCCCGTTTTCACGCGCCTGGGTGGCCAGTTTTTGAATGAAAAGGCTGCCGAGCCCCTTGCCCTGGTAGGGTTTGATCACCGAGAAGGCCACTTCGGCCATGTTCTTGGCCTCGTCCAGCAGATATTCCCCGACGGCGACGACCTTGCCGAAACCGAACTCGCCCGTCAAGGCCACGAGGGTCAGGTCCTTCACGTAGTCGATCTGGGAGACCCCTTCCACTTCCTTGCGCATGAAGCTGTTTTTCTCATGGAAAAACCGTGAGACGACGTCCGCTTTGTCCAGGTTGTAGTAGTGCTCCTGAATGCGCCGCTCGTCCACCGGCTTGGCCGGGCGGATGGTCACGGATTCGCCGTCGATCGTGATGGTTTCCTCCAGCTCGACGGGATAGACCCCCTGAATGGATTCGTGCAGGGTGCGCTCGGCGGTCAGCAGCCCGATCTCCTTGGCCTGCTGAAACAGCTCGTCCCGGAAATCCGGGTGGGCGATGCTGATCATGGCCATGGCCCGCTCCTGGAGGCTTTTGCCGAAAAGGTTCACGGCCCCGTACTCCGTCACCACGTAGTGGACGTCGCCCCGGGGCACGACCACCGAATGCTCCTCCATTTTGGGCACGATCCGGCTCTTTTCCCCGCTCTGGTTGGTGGCCGTCATCATGAGGATGGCCTTGCCGTCCTCGGAGCCCGCGGCGCCGCGCATAAAGTCGAGCAGACCGGTGATGCCCGAAAAATGGTTGTAGGGCAGCGCGTCGGCCGCGACCTGCCCGGTCAGATCCATGG
>CAYMAR010000384.1:0-3466 GCA_964388465.1 uncultured Desulfobacteraceae bacterium | reverse complement strand
GCCACCCGCAGTTTTTTCGTGCTGGCCGAGGTCAAATCGATTTATTGACCGAATCTTGCCCGCCGCGCCCCCCGGTTTACAGCGCCAGATCGAAACCCGCCTCCGGCGTGCCTGCCGTGGCGGCGGCCGGCACCAATCCGGTTTATCCAGTCCGGGCTTCGTTTTTTCGTCGACCGCGAAGCATGCGGTTGATGGATCGCGTGGCCCCGGCCGTCAATCCGGCCGCCAGCAGGTCGACGGGGCCAAGGGGCGCCATCCGGAGCAGACGACGGAGCCCCGGGACCAGGATGGCTGCTGTCTGGGCCGTCAGGGCGGCGGTCAGGGCGGTGTTCAGCCAGGGATTGGAAGGCCTCGGATCGGCGCCCGCCTGACGGGCCGGCCATGGGCGGCAGGTCAGGGCATGGAGCAATTTGGCCGCCGCCAACGATCCATAGGCCAGCGTGGCGGCCCGCGCACCGGGGCCGTAGCGCACCAGACCGTAGCCGAATGCCGCCAGACCGCCGCCGGTCAGCACGGCCGATTCGGTGAGCAGGGCGCGCAGGTCGCTGCGGGAAAAAAGCGGTTCATCGCGATCCCGCGGCCGCTCGCGGGCGATATCGGGGTGGCTTGGCTCCATGAGCAGCGCCAGCCCGGGGCTGAGGTCCGTCAACAGGCTCAGTTGCACCGGGCGATGGCGGCTGAGGGCCATCCCCCGCGCGAACGATGCGGCCGCGGCCGTGAGCATGACATCGCTGAAATGGGTGGTAATGACATAGCGCAGGGCACGCTTGAGGTTGCGGTAGGATGCCCGGCCCTGCCGGATCGCCGTGGCAACGGAAGTGATGTTGTCGCGGCCGAGCACCATGTCGGCGACCTCGCGCGCGGCATGGGTGCCGCTGAGCCCCATGGCAATTCCGACATCCGCGGCCCGCAGCGCCGGTCCGTCGTTGATCCCGTCGCCGGTCATGGCCACGACCCATCCCTGCTTCTGGTAGGCCTTGATGATTTCGAGCTTCTGGGCCGGATTGAAGCGCGAGAAAACGTGCACGTCGCGGATCAGTGCGACCGCCTGCTCCGGGGAGAGGGCGTCGAAGCGCGCGGAATCGAAAATCCGCAGGTTCGGACCACCGCCGAGGCCGATTCGCCGGGCCACGGCCTCGGCGGTCGCGCTCTGGTCCCCGGTAATCATGACCGTACGGATACCGGCCTGGTGCAATTGGGTCATCAGAGTCGCCACGCCTTCGCGAATCGGCTCGGCCATTCCCACGAGGCCGATCCAGGTCAGATCGCCAAAGGGGGTCCGGTCATCCGGAAACGACCTGGGGCGGCTGAAGGCAAAGCCGAGGACCCGCAGCGCAGCCCCCGCCATCTGCTGGTTCTGGTATTCGATTTCTTGCCGCGCCGCCTCTGTTAGGACGACGCCGCGGCCTCCCCGCAGCTGCCGGGTGCAGATCTCGAGCACTTCCGCGGGATCCCCCTTCAGTAGGACCATCTTGCGGCCGCCCGCCCCGGCATGCATGCTCAGCATATAGCGCCGGATGTCGCTGCGGTGGCGGACCTTCTGGAGCGGGTGTTTGCGGTAGCTGTCAGCAGGATCAAACCCGGCCATGACGGTCAGGTGCAGCAGTGCGACTTCGGTCGGCGAGCCGCTGATCCGGCGCCGCCCGGTTTCAGCCGCCCATTGAATTCTCGATTCCGAGCACAGCACGCAGGCCTCAAGCAGGCGGATGAAATCCGGGTCCTCAAGTGCTGCGAACGGCTTGCCCTCGGCACGGAGGGTGCGTTGCTCGACCCGGATGATCTTTCCGGCACAATGGATCTGCTGAACACTGATGCGGCTGCGGGTCAGGGTTCCGGTTTTATCGAAGCAGATCACCCGTACCGCGCTGAGGCTTTCCAGTGAATACAGCCGCCGAATGGATACATTCTCCTGGCCCAGCCGCTTGAACCCCAACGCCAGATTGACCGTCGCGGCCGACGGCAGACCAGCCGGCATGCCCGCCGCGGCCACCGCCAAAGCGCGGCCGCAGGCGGCAAGACCGCTGTTTCCGCGCAGCAGGCCGCTGAGCATAACCCCGCCGCTGAAGACCAGCGCGACCCGCAACAGGGCTCCGGACAGGGCTTGAATTTTTTCGATCACGGGGGTTTGCGGTGGCAGGGTTTCGCTAAAAAGGGCATTCAAGCGCCCGTAGACGGTCGTCGGACCCGTCGCCACCACCACGGCCAGGCCTTCACCGCCCACCACCAGCGTCCCCATGAAAGCCATGTTGTGCCGATCGAACAGCGGCGTGTCCCGGTCATGGATCACATCGGCACGCTTGTCGACCGGCTGGCTTTCCCCGGTCAGCAGTGATTCGTCGATTTTCAAATGCACGGCTTCAAGAATGCGGGCGTCCGCCCCCACGTAAGTGCCGGGCCTCAGTTTCAGGATGTCGCCCACCACCAGGGCTTCTCCCTCCCGTTCGGACCAGACCCCGCTCCGCAGAACCTGCGCCGGCGGTTGGGGCCGGTGTTCGAAGGCGGCGATGGCCCTTTCGGCGCGGCGGTCGATGGCATATCCGGCCATGACATTGAAGCCCATGGCCAGGGCGAGAAAAGCGGCTTCGAGCAGCGCACCTCCCAGCAGGGCGGCCGCGGCTTCGGCCAGAAGAAGCGTCAGAGGAAACAGCATGAATTGTTCTTTCAGGGTAGCGAGACGTCCTCTCAGAAGTGGTGTCTGGGCGATGTTCAACCCACGCCGTCGGCTCCGCTCGGCCGCCTGCTCCGGTTCAAGCCCTTGTTCCAACGAAGTCCGGGTCAGCGCCAGAATGCGGTGGGCTTCGAGCTGGTGCCATTGGGGCCGGGTCTCCGACGGCGTGGTGCCGGCCGGCGGCGGGGGGGTGCCGCGGCGGCGCCGACCGGCCTTCGCGGCATCCAGGCCTCCGTCTGGCGCCTCGACCGTGATGCATGCCGCGATCCGCGCTCGGATCGATCGCCAGTCCTCGCGGGTATCGAAAATCACGAGGAGCGATCCCGTCAACGGACGAATCTGGACACGCTTCACGCCGGGCAGCCGCCGCACCTGGGCTTCCACCCGGGCGCATAAACGGGGCGTTCGCGCCGGAGCCTGGATGCGGAAGCGCGCCCGGCCGCGGATTTGGGTATGAATCGGTGTGATGGCGGTTTTCATGGCATGCCCGTATCGATGCCGGTCGACCATTCAACCCGGAGATGAACCATAGGCCGATGAAGCGGCTGGCGTCAATCCTGATGGAAGGGCACGGCGATCGGGTGCGTTCAGGGCGCGTGGCCGCATTGCACCGGGATGGTGGATGCGGGGGCAGCGGATATTATGGGTGGACGCGGGCGCATCCCTTTCACCCCTTTGACGGGGCGGGTCGCGGTCATGATAGCGTTTAGCGGTGTCTGACCCGAATCCGCACGGCCAGGGCCCGGCCGCCGTCATCCGGGGCCTGGCCGCTCCAGCCTTCGCCGCCGTAGCCGAAGC
>CAYMAR010000383.1:0-3481 GCA_964388465.1 uncultured Desulfobacteraceae bacterium | reverse complement strand
CACCTGTTCTGCCCGTACAGTTCCTCGGCGAGCCGGTCGGCGCCCTTGAATCCGTCGCGAGACCAGAGTTCCACGGCACATAGCAGCGTGCCGTCCGGCAGCTTCACGAGCGCCGGCGCGTCGGAGATGAGCCTGCGATCATCCCATTCATACACGGTGACGAAACTCGTACCCAGGGGATTGCCCCACTGGATGCCTTCCGGCTTCGATGTCGATGATTCCGCACTGCCGCCCCATCGATGGCCATTGGGTGACATCCGTTGGTTCGGCCGTTTCCAGTAGATCTTGGCCAGCCATGTGTCGCCGTTTGCCGCTCGACCATCTCGGGGCCATTCGGTTGCACAGACATAGCTTCTGGTCTGGTCAATGGGCCAGACCCAGAAGTTGCCCACCGGCAGCCCCCTGTTCGGAATGATGACGCGCTCCGTTGAGCGCCGCAGCGACAAGGCCTGCGGATCGACATCGGCACAATGAAGCGGTGCCCTGCTGCGAAACACGTCTCGGTTATCCTCGCGTATTCGTGTGTAGACAAGGAGCATGCCGTCGGAATGCGACAGAAGCTTGGTCATCGTGGTGTGCATCGGTATCTTCTCGCCATTGTCCCAACGCCAAGCCTGCGGTTCGCTCCAGGATCGTCCGTTGTCCGCACTTACCGATACATACCCGAAGCCGTCCTCGGCGCGCATTGTCATGAAGAGGCGATGTTGGTGCTG
Source organism: uncultured Desulfobacteraceae bacterium (assembly GCA_964388465.1). Taxonomy (GTDB): domain Bacteria; phylum Desulfobacterota; class Desulfobacteria; order Desulfobacterales; family UBA5852; genus JABZFP01. The sequence continues at coordinate 2,768 of CAYMAR010000383.1, read as the reverse complement.
GACGATCTGGGGTTCGAGAAGTCCACGCCCAGCGTCGTTGGCAAGGGCATTGGATATGTATAACGGCGCCCACTTCTCTCCCTGTCTTCGCGCCACCACCGTGCGAACCGATCGACGGTTGCCCTTTCGCGTCAGAAAGGGATAGACAATGGTACTGGAATCGATAAACGCGGCGTTCCGCGCCCAATGCCACTCCCCCTCGGGCAGCTCAACACTGCCGTCTGTCGGCAGGCGGAAATCCTCAGGCGTCAGACCGATGAGCTCCCAAGCCGGAGATGTCGGGGAGTCAATTGGGTGCACATGTTCGAAATCGTCATCGGTCCGGAAGTAGTTGAAGACGGTGTGTCTGTCACCGCCCCTGCGGTCAGTCGAGCGCAGCGCCAGCTCAAACTGGATGGGATTTCCAGGAATCGTCACGAGATTCGGATGCACCCACAGGTCATCGTGAGCATCCCCGGGAATGATCACAGCGGACGCAATCTCTCTCGCAATCGAAGCCTCGGCTCCCACGACTATGGCTGAATTCTGATCGGACAGCTTCTTCATCTTCACATCCCCTGCCGGTGCATCGGTCGGTAATAGGGCCAGGCAAACAAGCGCTGCACAGCCAGATCTCATGATTCCGCCACCTCCGTCTGACGGTCTGGTGCATTGAAGGCGACGATGGTCCGGCAGTGTGTGTGTACGGGAGGAGAATCCGGGAAGCCCGTCCGCTGTGGTGCTCTGCAAGATCGCTTGTTGATTCATTCTACCTTTTTTGTCTTTCTGGTTCATTGTCCCAATCTCCGTTTTGTGGTGCTCTGCAAGATCGCTTGTTGATTCATTCTACTGCCCCGGCAGCTAGGTCAAGGTTGGCGCCACGCCGCTCCAGTTGCCGCCGCAGTTCGCCTCCGTCCAGGTCGCGGGGCGGACACCCGCGCGCGGCGCTCCAGGCGGCGGCGATGCCGACGGCCTGGCCCATCATGGCGCAGGTGGTCATGACGCGGGCCGAGGAGAGCGCCAGTTGATCGGCGGCGAAACAGCGCCCGGCCATCAGCAAATTGTCGGCATCCCTGGCGATCAGGCTGCGGAACGGGATGTGATACGGCGGAACGCGCTGCTCTTCCTTGCTGAGAAAGTAGGTGCGCTTTTCGTCGTCGGGCCGCATGCCGTCGAGGTAGAAGACGCCGCGGGCCACGGCATCGTCGAAGGCGCGACCGGCACGCAGGTCGTCGATGGTCAGCACGTAGTCGCCGGCGATGCACCGGGTCTCGCGCAGGCCGATGATCGGGGAGGCGTGATCGAAGTGCCAGGGCTTCTTCTCCTGCCGCTGATAGTAGTCGAGGACTTCCCACTGGCGCCGGCGGGCGCTGATTTCGAGTTGCGTGAAGCCCTCGGTGTCGCCGCTGTCATGGCCGATAACCTTGACCTTGATCGCCCTGCCATCGGGGCCGTTCGGCCAACCGGTGGAGGTCATGGGCAGGTCTTCGGCGCGTGCGACCGGCTTGAACCAACCCCCGGGCAACTGCGGTTCGACGCTTTCCGGCCTTTCGCGCACGAAGAACATCAGTGACGCCGGAAGCGTCCCGGACGCGCCCGTCGGCAGCAGACCGCACCCGGCCGCCCGGGCGACATCGGCGCCGCCGGAGCAATCGATGTAGACCTTGGCGCTCAGCGCCTCGAGGCCTGAGACGCCAGCGATGATAGCCGGGCCGAGCCGGCGTCCCTCGCGCTGCACATCGACGAGGCGGGTGTGCAGCAGCGGCTTGACGCCGTGCTTGAGCAGCAGTTCCTGCAGGATCACCGCCAGGATCTCGTGATCGAAGACGCGTTTGGATGATGGCCCATGATGCCGGTACACGCCGGGGTACGGCGCGATACTCCTCCATTCCTCCTGCATGGCGATGATCTCGTCGAAGATCGCCCCCTGGCCGGCGGTTTCGCCGCACCAGTTGGCCACGCCGCCAACCGTCGCGTTGCCGCCGACCACGGCGAAACGTTCGACCAGGATCACCGACGCGCCTTCCTTTGCCGCGGCGCAGGCCGCGCAGACACCGGCGCTGCCGCCGCCGATTACGGCTACATCCGCCTCGTAGCGCAGGGGGATGCTTCTCGTCCATTCGATGGTTTTTCGGCCCAATGGCCGCTTCGTACTCACTTCTTTCATCGTCTATTCCTCACTTTAGAATTCCAAGATGACGGGCCGCGACTCATGAGCGCTGCCCCATGGCTTTCAGCCTGGCTTCGCCCTCGCTCCATGAGATTTCATGTGGCAGCCGTTTCGAAGCGGCGGCCAGGGCGGCGACGACACCGGCGGCTTCTCCCATGCCGACGGCATTGCCGGTGACGCGGTAACTGGAGTGCGCGATGAAGTCGCCGCTGATGCAGCGACCGGCCATCATGAGGCCGTCCACGTCCCGCGCGATGAGCGCACGGAGCGGGATGTCATAGGGTAGCATATTGACCCCTACGCTGTCGTAGGCGGACTGCTTGTTGTCCTCGGCCGTGAGGGCGTGGACGTCCACCGGGAAGGTGGCACGCGCCACGCCGTCCTCCTGCCGGGCGCCGGTGATGAGATCTTCCTGCGTCACGTAGTAGCGGCCCTTTATGCGGCGGCCGTCGCGCACGCCGATCTGCTCGGCGGTGGCAACGATCTGGATGCCGTCCCACGGTCCGCCGAGCCGCCGGAGGTTTGCGACCATCTTGTTCATCTCGGCGCGGGCACGGACGGTCGCGGCGGTGATTCCGGCGGCATCCCAAGGCATGACGCCGTATTCATGGTTCATCAT
>CAYMAR010000382.1:2066-3490 GCA_964388465.1 uncultured Desulfobacteraceae bacterium | reverse complement strand
ATCCTCTCGGCCTCGGGCCCCTTTGCCGGCGAGATCAAGCGCCCCTCGGACGAAAGGCACCCCCGCAAGGTGGCCTGGATCCAGTGCGTGGGCTCGCGCGACCCCCACAACGCCAATCCCTGGTGCTCCTCGGTCTGCTGCATGTACGCCACCAAGCAGGCCGTGATCGCCAAGGAACACGACGGCAGCATCCAGCCCACGATCTTCTACATGGAGATGCGCGCCTTCGGCAAAGACTTCGACAAGTACGTCGACCGGGCCAAGGACGAGTACGGCGTGGTCTACCGGCGCACCATGATCTCGGACGTCAAGGAGGACGCCGCCACCGGCGACCTGATCCTGCGCTATGCCGACCAGGACGGCACCCTGATCGACGAGGTCTTCGACATGCTGGTGCTCTCCATCGGTTTCCAGCCCCACGCCGATGCCGCCGAATTCGCGAAGACTTTCGGCATTGCCCCCAACGAACACGGGTTTGCCCAGACCACGACCTTCGGGCCGGTGGAAACCTCGCGGCCGGGCGTCTACGTCACCGGGACTTACCAGGGCCCCAAGGACATTCCCGAAACCGTGGCCCAGGGCAGTGCCGTGGCCGGGCGCAGCATGGCCTTGCTGGGCGAGGCCCGCGGCACCGAGATCACGGTGGAAGAACTTCCCGAGGAAATCGACGTGGTCGGCAAGGAGCCGCGCGTGGGGGTTTTCGTCTGCCACTGCGGGATCAACATCTCCCAGACCGTCGACATCCAAAAGGTGACCGAAGAGATGAAGGCGGTGCCCAACGTGGCCTATTCGGACGACCTGATGTACGCCTGTGCGCCGGACGGCCAGGAGAAAATCAAGGAACTGATCAAGACGCACGACCTGAACCGGGTGATCGTGGCCTCCTGCACGCCCCGCACCCACGCGCCCCTCTTCCAGGATACGATCCGCGAAGTCGGCCTGAACAAATACCTCTTCGAGCTGGCCGACATTCGCGAACAGTGCAGCTGGTGCCACATGGGCCAGAACGAGATCGCCACCAAGAAGGCGGCCGAGATCGTCAAGATGAACGTGGCCAAGGCGCGCCACCTGCAACCCATCGAAACCGACGCCGTGGACGTGACCCCGGCGGCCATGGTGATCGGTGGCGGGGTGGCCGGCATGACGTCGGCCCTGGCCCTGGGCGATCAGGGTTTCGACGTCCACCTGGTCGAAAAGGACGCCCGCCTCGGGGGTCTGGCCAACAACGTTTACCGCACCCTGGACGGCAGCGACGTCCAGGCCTTTGTCCACGAGAAAGTCGCCGCGGTCCAAACCCACGAACGCATCCATGTGCACCTGGACACCGAAGTCACCTCCACGGGCGGCTTTGTGGGCAGCTTCAAGACCACCCTGGCCAACGGCGACCAATTCGACCACGGGGCCATCGTGGTGGCCACCGGCGG
>CAYMAR010000382.1:0-1966 GCA_964388465.1 uncultured Desulfobacteraceae bacterium | reverse complement strand
ATTCACGCCATGATCGACGCGGCCACCGAAGACATCGCCGAGGAGACCTCGGGTTGAACCATCACCGCCGCTGAAGCGGAGACGCCACCAATAACCGCCACCAACAGGGAGAACGATCACCATGACCGCACAAGCGCAAGCGGCCGTAAAAGAGGAAGCCGCCCCGGCCATCGAAACCCCTCGGGAGATCCCGGCCGACTGGCAACCGAGCATCCTCGCGTTTGCCTGCCATTACTGCGCCTTCGCGGCGGCCGACCTGGCCGGCGTGATGCGCCTTTCCTACGCCCCCAACGTGAAGATCATCCGCATGCCCTGCACCGGCAAACTGGACCACGGTTATGTGTTGCGGGCGTTCGAGCGCGGGGTGGACGGTCTCTTCGTGGCCGGCTGACTGGAGGGCCAATGCCATTTCCTGGAAGGAAATATCAACGCCGCCAAGCGGGTCAACTATCTTAAAACCCTTCTCCCCAAAGTCGGTATCGATCCCGAACGGCTGGCCATGTACAACCTGTCGGCCGCCATGGGGCCGCGCTGGGCGGAGATCTGCAACGAATTCACGGAAAGGATCCGGCAACTCGGTCCTTCTCCCATACGGATTGCTATTCAGGCGCGGGAAAGGAGATAACTGCCATGATCGTGGGCGAACAGAAACCTCTGGAAGAAATCTGGGAGAGCATCAAAGACCACAAGAAGGTCCTGGTGTTCGGCTGCAACACGTGTGTCGCCGTCTGCCAGCAGGGTGGCAACAAGGAAGCCGAAATCCTGGCCTCCATGCTGCGGATGAAGGCCACCCAGGAAGGGGCCGAGATCGAGATCAAGAATTCGGGCATCGAACGGCAATGCGAGCACGAGTTTTTCGAAAAGGCGGAAGATGAAGTCGGGTGGGCCGAAGCCGTCCTGAGCACGGCCTGTGGGATCGGGGTGCAGTTCATGGCCGAGAAATACCCCAAACCGGTCTACCCCGGCCTGAACACCACTTTTCTGGGAGCGGTGGAAGAACTCGGCGTCTACACCGAACGCTGCCAGGCCTGCGGCAACTGCAAAGTGGGCAATTTCGGCGGGATCTGCCCCATCGCCCGCTGTGCCAAACGGGTGCTGAACGGCCCCTGCGGCGGTTCCACCCAGGGCAAGTGCGAGATCAGCAAGGACGTGGACTGCGCCTGGCAGCTGATCGTCGACCGCCTGAAGCTGCTGGGCAAGCTCGACACCTATGAAGACCTCACCCCGATCAAGGACTGGTCCACCGACCGGGCCGGCGGCCCGAGAAAACTCGTCAGGGAGGATGTGCAGCATGACAGCTAAAACGCCGAGCAAACTGGAAAAAATTCTGGCTGCGGGCCACTTCGCCGTCACTTCCGAGTGCGGGCCGCCCCGCGGCAGCGATCCCGCCGGGATCGTCGAAAAAGCCGAAATGATCAAAAATCACGTGGATGCCATCAACATCACCGACAACCAGACCTCGGTCTGCCGCACCTGCTCGCTGGCGGTCTGCATCCGTCTCAAGACCCTGGGGCTGGAACCGGTGCTGCAGATGGTCACCCGCGATCGCAACCGGATTGCCCTGCAGAGCGATATCCTGGGTGCGGCCCACTGGGACATCAACAACATCCTCTGCCTGTCGGGCGATCACCAGAGCTTCGGGGACTGCTCCCAGGGCCAGAATGTCCACGACCTCGACTCGATGCAGCTGCTGCAGACCGTGCGGCAGATGTGCGACGAGGGCAAGTTCCTGGGCGGCGACGACATCAAACGCCCGCCCCAGATGTTCGCCGGCGCGGCGGCCAACCCCTTTGCCGACCCCTTCGAGATCCGCGTGGCGCGGCTGGCCAAGAAAGTGAAGGCCGGGGCCCAGTTCATCCAGACCCAGTGCATCTACAACCTGGACAAATTCGAGGAATGGATGCAGGGTGTACGCGACCGCGGTCTGCACGAGAAGACCGCCATCATGGCCGGGCTGACCCCGATG
>CAYMAR010000381.1:0-3522 GCA_964388465.1 uncultured Desulfobacteraceae bacterium | reverse complement strand
GGTGCGATGGGCTCCCATTCGGCAATTGCCCGGCATTTATCATGGCAGGGCGTGGTAATGCTTCCGATACGCCAGCGAAGGCCACAAGGCATGGGCCAGGGCTTCGGCGGCCAGGTTCGGGGCCGGGGGGCGACGATCCTCCAGCTGGCGGTTGCGGTAGGTGTATTGCACCGGCGCCTGCTCCGGCTGCAGAATAATGACCTGGTCGCCCAGGCGATAGGCCTGGTTGCCGGCATATTGCATGATGGCGCGCCCGCCGTCGGGACGCGGCGGCAGGGTCAGGTCGCGGCCGATCATGGGGTGCGCGCCCGATATCCCCATGAGCGACAGCAGCGTCGGGGGGAGGTCGATCTGGCTGGCCACCGGCGTATAGCGTGACGGGGGAATATCAGGCCCGATGATGAGTCCGGGGATGTGATAGTGCCGAATCGGCACCAGATTCGCCCCGCGGACACGGTTGTCGTGATCGGCCGCAACGAGAAAAACCGTCCGGTTCCAGTAGGAGGAACGACGCGCCATTGCGAAGAAGCCCCCCAGGGCGTAATCCGCGTAGCGAATGGCGTTATGCTCGGGATTGTCGGACATTTCTTCCGGTTTCAGTCGGCCCTCCGGAAACTCGAACGGGGAATGATAGGAGGAGGTGAAGATGAGCCCCAGAAACGGCTGATCGCCATATTTTTCGAACTCATGGTGGGCCCGCGCGAACAGGTCTTCGTCCGACACCCCCCAGGTGCCCTTGAACACCCACTGGTCGAAATCCTTTTCTTCGACGACCCGGTCAAAACCGTTGCCCAGGAAAAAGCCGCGCATGTTATCGAAATGGCTCTCTCCACCGTAGACGAACACACTAGCGTAGCCGAACTGCTTCAAATAGCCGGCCAGGGTGAAAAACGGCTTGCCGAAGCCTCCCAGCTTGACGACGCTCCGGCCAGGGGTCGGCAAAAAGCCGGAGGTAACCGCCTCGAGGCCCCGCACCGAGCGCGTGCCGGTGGCATAGAGGTTCTCAAACCACAGCCCCTGCGCGGACAGTCGCGCCAGGTTGGGGGTCAGCGCGAGCCCTCCCAGCGGTTCGACAAACTGGGCCCCCAGGCTTTCTTCGAGAATGATGACGAGGTTGTAAAGCCTTGCTACGGTTCGACTGGCCTGCTGGTGGTGCAGGGTCGGGATGGACGGGTTGCCGAAAGAAGCCAGCGGTGCGTCCATGGCCTGCCGCACGCGGTGTACGATTTCGTCCTCGGGCATGTCGCCGTAGACTTCGCCCGCCGCTTCCTCGTCTTTCATGCGATAGGCGGCATACAGCACGGAATAAGTTGAATTCAAAGCCAGATCGTTCACCTGCGGATCGCTGCTGAAGGCCGCCGTGCTGGGATTGGCCGGTCGGTGACCGAAGCTGGAGCGGGCCCCGGCAACCACGGCAAGGGCCAGCAGGGGGAAAACCAGCAGCCGCTTGGTGAAAGGCCAGTCTAGAATTTGCCGGGTCATCCTTCCGTATTGCCGCCAAATGAACATTGCCGTCAGGGGCAGCAGCACCACGGAGAGGAAAAGAGGCAGCTTGTAGTCCCCCCAGAGGAGACGGATCACCTCCCGGGGGTAGATCAGGTACTCGATGAAAAGCCGGTTGGGCCTCACGCCGTATTCGTTCAGGAAAGAAGGGGTCGCCAGCTCCATAAAAACCATAAACGTGAACCAGCCCGTCAGCCAGAAACCGATCGGTTTAACGCCTTTATTGCCGGCGATCACAAACAGCATCAACGGAACAGCCATGAGGTAGGCGATCAACTGCAGATCCATCTGCAGGCCAAACAGAAACACTTCCGGCAGACCATTTACAGCCTGGACCCGCGGCCATTTCCAGAAAACGAATCCTGCCCTTACCACGGACAGAGCGATGCACGCCGCCAGCGCCATCATCACCAAAGGGGTGATAGGTGAGCGGACTTTTTTTTTATGGGCAATACGGGTCGGCATAGGTAGCGGATTTCGCGTCAACAGAGCTGAACGACCTGATAATGCATTGGACTAATCAAATTAAGGTATTTTCCGTGCAGCGGCAAGCTCGCCTTCGGGCAGCGTCTCAAAGGTTGGAGCTATCGGTAATTCCAATGTGGTCGTAGACATAACACCACGGCCTTACCCTTGTGTGTCGGCTCAACGCGAGCCGCTGATTACAAAGTGCCCATGGCAGGTTCGGGGGAATCTATCGCGGGATCTATGGAAAGCAACAAGACACCTATACAGAGTCTCATAGAAATCTCCTTGAGACAAACGGGATGAATATGCGCGACCCGGACACTTCTGTGTTGGACACCGATTTTACCTTATAGTAAGCTATTCGAATGGTTACTCACCCGCATGTACGGGATTTTTCATTTCCCGGAACCGCTGTATAGCCGGCTCCAAGTTGTAGCTCGCCGGGTTAGGCATCGGTAAGAATTTGATGCAGACCTTAAGTTCCTTCAGCCAAAGCACATAGCCAGTCGGCAATGAACGGAAGGGGCTTCAAGCTAACAGGAACGTGTAGCCACCTCCGATTGAAACATTCACCTTATCGCCGAAGGCTACCGGAACGGCAAAGCCTCCGAAACTCAAATCGGGAACGTCGTAGCTGACCACAATGCCGCCGCCGATGCCGATAGCACCTTCCAAAGTGACGGCAACAAACGGCCCGGCGTAATGCTGCGGGGATGCGGTATACAATCCCAGCGCCACATCGCCTGAGCCGCCGACCGAGGCCCCCAGCGACAATCCCACCGAGCCGTAGCGCCTCACATTGGAGAAGTTCCGGATCTCGGTCACAAACCCGATCGCTCCGTCCGCGTTTGCAACCGCAGCGACGTTGCCCCCGAATTCCACGGCAAAGGAAACGATTGAGCGGTCCGCTGCCTTCTCGAGAGCCTTACTCAGCTCCGGGGAGGTGGCGATTCGCTTCATCGCGGTGGATGCTTGCGCGTCCGTGCGATTCTGCTTGGCCGCATGGCGTAACGCATCAACTTCACCACCAAGACGCAATACCACCCGCGGCCAAGCCTTAACCAGCGAGCGGATGATGTCCTCATACTCCTGAACTTTCTTCCCTGCCAGCGACTTGAGGGCGACCTCCTGACCTGAATCAACGATGCGTTGAATCCCATCACCGGCGGCTTTGAACTCCGCTTCTGCATCCTTGACGGCAGAGAGAAAAGTGCGGGACACGAAATGGCCGCCGGATTGCGTCGCCTCGGAAGCTGTGTGCAGCAGGGCTGCCCCTGATCTGGTGACGCTCGATGCAACCGTCTCTCCCGCTTTTTTCAGGGCATGCCCGAGGTCTTTGATCGGATACAATTCCATCTCCTTATTACGTTGTTGATAATTTGATGTAGCAGCCACAAACTGGCAATTGTCAAGCCTTCAGAGATTTACAGGCACGTTTTTTTCAAAGTTAAATGCAAATAATTTCATTGTATTATACGCGGCTTGGAATAAATTGATTATCCCCAAATTCCCCTAATTTTTTTTATTTGTGATTAGGTACAGAGCGAAGGG
>CAYMAR010000380.1:0-3534 GCA_964388465.1 uncultured Desulfobacteraceae bacterium | reverse complement strand
GTCGGACAGGTTGTCACGGGTGTCGCCGGGATGCCAGAACGGTGGGTGCGGACCAATAAAGGAGAGATTGAGATAAAATGGCTTCTCTTCCCCGTACTGTTCGACAAACCGGATGCCGTTGATGCCGATAAAACCATCGGCGGTTTCGTCGGGCGGATACGGGTGTTGTCCACTGTTGGCAGAAGCGGTGGCGTCGCTGCCGCCGAGAGCGGTGCGGAACTCATCGAGCCGCCCCTGAGTGTCGAGCCACTTCGTGTATTCGTCCTGATTGTGGGCGTTCTCACCATCATCCACGACCTGGAAAACATAATCGAAGCCGTACGCTTTGAGAGCGTCATCGTCGTCGGTGATATCCATGCCGATGCCGTAGCGGTCGATGTAGTGATGCTTGCCGATCATGGCCGTGTGGTAGCCAGCGTTTTGCAGTTTGTGCATGAACGTATCGGTGCGCAGGTCATCCGATAGCGGTGGTTGCTGATTGCCGGTGATGCCATTGTCACTGGCGTGCCTGCCGGTGATGATGCAATTCCGCGCGGGTTGGCACAGGGGAGACGCGGAGTAGGCATTGACAAAGTTGGTTCCCTGATTGGCCAGGCGCATCAGGTTTGGCGTCAGATCCGGTCGCAACGCGTCGCGGCGGAAGTGGTCGGTAAGGATGAGAATGATGTTGGGTTGCCGGCTCACAGCGTTTCCTCCATTTCCTGCAACAGGGCTTCGGGGATGCGTTTGCCGACCAGGTAGTGCTTGCGGTCGGGATACCAAAAAACATGACCGTCTTCCGTTGCGGTAAGCGAACCGTAGGCGGCAGCTTCGTAACGCGGCTCGTTGCCCTCGATCTCCACCGGGATATTGTCGTTGTCGATGAACAGTACCGGTTTGCTGAAGCGCAGCGGCTGTTGCGCCGCGGCATCGAAACGAGCGAGTGCCAGATAGCACGGGCGCCGGTTGCGGGCCTGGTGCGTGTCAGTGGCGCCAAACGCGGTGCCGTCATTGTTGTTAAAAATCAGCAGATACCGGTCGTCGTCCAGGCGGAACAGGGGCGCGGGGCTGCCGGGTTGAAGGACTTCGTCACCATCGTCGTGGTAGCGCATCACCTGCGGTTCGGAAAAACTGCCAGTGCCGTCCCCAACGCTGCAATACAGCCGCCCCGTCCGCGTGCGCAGGGTGACAAACAGGCGCCCGTCCGGCAGAGGTGCGAAGCTGGGTTCGTTGGCCCAGCTGATTTCCGCCTGCTCCGGCTGGGGAACTTTCAAGGCATCGTCGACGTTTGCCGGCAGATAGGAGAAACTCAGATCGGCGCATGCCGGCGCGTCGTCCAGATTGTCGATTCGCATACATTCGCTTTGGGTCCATTTCTTGATGGCACCCAGGTTCTTGAGCTTCTCATTGACACCGAGACGGGTGTACGGTAGGAGGAGCCGCCCGGCAGAGTCGAGTTCGGCCTGCCGCCAGAACAAGAAGCTGGTCGCGCCATTATCGGCATCCACCGGTGACGGACGCAGATCACGTAGTACGCGCTCCGACCACGTCTTGCCCCCGTCGTCAGAACTGCGCCATCCCATTCTGCAACCGCCGCCATGCAGTCGATGGTCGCCGCCGTAGTAGGAGTACAGCAAGTAGATTCTACCATTTGGGGCAACAACCGGCACTGACCAGCGGGCGGATGTCTCGCGGTCGCCATCAATGATGTCGGGCGTTGTCCAGCTCTTGCCCCCGTCTTCGCTGCGGGATACGACGACACGACTGAATGCCAGATTGGGCCCGTGTGCGGTCCAGGTAGCCAGCAGCTTGTCGTCTCCGGTCGGAACAACGATGAAATGCTCGTTCAGAACAAAGAAGTCGTCGTCTTGCCAGCGTGGCTTCCCGTCCGGCGCGGGGTTGAAAACGAGAAAATCCGGGCATGAACGCCGCCACTCCTCCTGATAAGGTTGCGGTGCCAGACCAGAGCTGATTTGATAGGTTTTTTCAGACATTTTAATTCTCCATCTTAAGGTTTTGCTTTCGGGCTTGTTTATAATCTTTACAGACATCATCGAACCATTGATCCCACTGTCGCCGCATGTCACTGACGAGGTCGGGATGTTGGTCGGCAAGGTCATGTTCTTCGCCGGGATCCTGGGCAATGTCGAACAACTTCGGTTCGACCTCGGGGCCGATATCGCGCTCCGGAAGGGAGGAGTCGACATCCATCAGCCAGTGCGCTCCGCCTTTGAGGCCATGCAGGTAAGCACCGGAATCCGCGATGTAGTCCTTGCCGTCGGCGCCGGGTCGAGTCGGCCAGAGGAGCTTCCAGTCGCCATCGCGCATGGCGGCGTTTGAATGGGTGACCGGTTCGTAGCGGTTGCGCTGCCAGAAACGGATGTCCGGGATCTCGCCAGCATCGCCTTTAAGGCGGCACGTGGCATCATAGCCGTCCAGCTTGAGGTCTGACGGAACTTCCACACCAGTCATGTTTGCCAGGGTCGGCAGCCAGTCGCAGAAATGGACCAGTAAATCGCTTTGGGAACCGGCGGGTATCCGCTGTGGCCAACGTACGATGGCGGGCACGCGGATGCCGCCTTCGAGAACACTGCCCTTACCGCCACTGAAAGGTCCATTGTAACGCTGCAAGGGCCCATCGATCTTGGGGCCGTTGTCGGAGGAAAAGATGACAATCGTATCGTCGCTCAAGCCAAGTTGTTCGAGGCGGTCGAGGATTCTGCCGATACCCGTGTCCATGGCTTCGATCATGGCGTAGAGGCAACAGACTTCCTCGGTCAGTTCCCCCATGGCGCGGTAGCGGTCGATCAACTCCTCGGGCGCCTGCAGCGGTATGTGCGGGGCGTTGTACGCCAGGTAGAGGAAGAACGGTTCCTCCTGGTGGCGATCGATGAACTGCACGGCCTCGTCCGTGAACACATCGGTCAGGTAGCGACCGTCACTGCGTTCGGTGGTACCGTTGCGGTCAAGGCTCCAGGTGTAGTAATCCATGCCGCCGTTCAGGAAGCCCAGGAACTCCTGGAACCCGCGATTGTGGGGGTGGTAGCGCATGTCGTGCAGGCCGTTGTGCCATTTGCCGACCATGCCGGTGGCGTAGCCCGCACCGGCGAAGACATCCGCGATCGTGGTCTCGTCGAGCGCAATGCGGTCGAGCCCGCGATTCGAGGGCACGTCGACCGCGCCGGTGCGATGGTTATAGCGGCCGGTCAGCAGCGCAGCCCGCGCCGGCGCGCAGAGCGGCGAGGCGGAGTAATGCTGCGTCAGTGTAACGCCATCCTCCGCAAGTCGGTCCAGATTCGGCGTGCGAATATACGGATTGCCGTAGCGAGCGATATCGCCGTAGCCCATGTCGTCGGCGAGGATGAAAACTATGTTGGTCGATGAAGACATCTCTCTTATCTCCTTTTCATGCCTTTATGCATAATCGGTGATTGTCACCCGTTCGGTGTTCAGGGCTCGGGCCGCACGATACATGGCCGCGATGTTTTCGACGGGTATGTCCGGACCGAGAATTTGACTCGGGGCAAAGATGTAGCGTCCGGTGGCGCCGAGGGT
>CAYMAR010000379.1:0-3535 GCA_964388465.1 uncultured Desulfobacteraceae bacterium | reverse complement strand
ACCTCCTCCGGATCGTCGATCACCTGCAGGATGTCGATATCCTCCGGGGAGATCATTTTGTCGCCCAGAAGGCGGGCGCGGATCCAGTCCACCAGGCCGTTCCAGTAATCGCTCCCCACCAGAATGACCGGCAGCGGCCGGATGCGCTGGGTCTGGATCAGGGTGACGGACTCGAACAGCTCGTCCAGCGTGCCGAAGCCTCCCGGCATGATGACGTAGGCCATGGCGTATTTGACGAACATCACTTTGCGAATGAAGAAATAATGAAAATTGAGCTGGATATTGGCAAAGGAATTGGGGGTCTGCTCGTGGGGCAGGCTGATGTTGAGGCCCACCGAATGGCCGCCGGCCTCGGCCGCCCCCTTGTTGGCCGCCTCCATGATGCCGCCGCCCCCACCGGTGATGACGGTGAAATTTTCGCGGGCAAAGGCGGCGGCCACAGCCACCGCCCGCTCGTAGGCCGGATCGTCGGGCGACGTGCGGGCGGACCCGAAAATGCTCACGGCCGGTCCAATGTCGTGCAGGGCCTCCACGCCCTCCACGAATTCGCCCATAATTCGGAACAGGCGCCAGGATTCCCCCAGTTTCAGGTCGTCGATCACGAACTGTCGTTCCATTGCCGATCCTTTCCACGGTTCAAGGTTGGCGGTCGATTTGAAGGTTGTCGCGCGTCTTCACCGATGCCGGCATGGCGATTGCCATCGGATCGATGGGCGACTCGTCAGGCCGCAAGATGCATTTTCGATGGGAATTTCAGCGCCTTATTACAGGGGGCCCATTTGGGGACCGCGTGGCGGGTTCGGCCGCCAGCGAAATCGACCCCGACAAGGTTGCCATCGACCGCGATTTCCGGTATAGAGACGATTTTTTATTCGTCCCAAAAACCATTTAAATGAATCATTCGCCCAATGTGCTGCGAAAAAAGCTGACCCTTGTCAACGAACTCGGTCTGCATGCGCGTTCGGCTGCCAAAATAGCCGAAATGGCTCAGAATGCAAAGCATAAAGTCTGGGTGCGCTACGGGGACGAGACGGTGGATGCGGCCAGCATCATCGACATTCTCACCCTGGGCGCCGCCTGCGGCAGCCGGATTGAAATCGCCATTGAAAACGCGGACGATACCCCCGTCCTGCAGGCCATTGCCGATCTGGTCGAAGCGGGATTCGGGGAATAGAAACCGACCATGTCAACACTGACCAAAGAAGTCCAACTCAGGGGCATCGGGGCCGCGCCGGGGATCTGCATCGGCAAGGCCTACCTCGTCGACCGCGAAGGGGTCGATGTGGTTCCCAAGTATTTCATCCACGAAGACAAGATGCCGCACGAGGTCAACCGCTTCAAGAAAGCGGTGGTCGACGCCAAGGAGGAGCTGGCGCAAATTCTGGCCGGCATGCCCGAAGACCTCCAGCACCAGACCAATATCCTCGAAACCCACCTCCTGCTCTTCGACGACAAAATGCTCTCCGGGCGCAGCATCCAGACCATCGAGCGCGACAAGGTCAATGCCGAGTGGGCCCTCAAGAACGTGGTCGCTGAAATCAAGAGCATGTTCCAAAGTATGGAGGACGACTACCTCAGGGAGCGGGTGTCCGACATCATCCAGGTCTCCGACCGCATCATGCACCAGCTGACGGGCGCCGAGCAGGTCAGGATCGCCGACATCGACAAACGCGTAATCCTCGTGGCCCGCGACCTCTCGCCGGCCGATACCAGCCAGATCCAGCTCGAGCGCATCATGGGGTTTCTGACCGACATGGGCGGCAAGACCTCGCACACCGGGATTATCGCGCGAACGCTCGACATCCCCGCAGTTCTGGGGCTGGCCAACGCCACCGCCCTGATCCGCACCGACGACATCCTGATCGTCGACGGCACCGAAGGGGTGGTGATCGTCAACCCCGAAGACCACGTCCTGGTCGAATACGAAGAGCGCAAGGAACGCTACGAGGCCTATCGCGCGCGCATCATCCGCGAAAGCCACATCCAGGCCCGCACGGCCGATGAGCAGGACGTGGTGGTCCAGGGCAACATCGAGCTGCCCGAGGAGGTCGTTTCGGTCATCGACAACGGCGGGGACGGCATCGGCCTCTACCGCACCGAGTTCCAGTACATGAACCGCGCCACCTTCCCGAGCGAGTTCGAGCTCTTCGACAGCTATCGCGACGTGGTCGAGGTGATGTTCCCCAAACCGGTCACCATCCGCACGCTGGACATCAACGGCGACAAAGCCTTGAAATACGCCGACAACGGCAGCGAGGTCAATCCGGTGCTGGGCCTGCGGGCCATCCGCTACTGCCTCCGCAACCGGGATGTCTTCATCGCCCAGCTGCGGGCCATCCTGCGGGCCGCCGCCTACGGCAACGTGCGCATTCTCTTTCCGATGATCGCCAACTGCAGCGAGCTGGAAGAGGCCAAGGCCCTGCTCGACGAGGCCGCCGATTCCCTCGAAAGGGACGACAAGACCTACAACCGGGACATCGAGGTCGGTGTCATGATCGAGGTGCCCTCGGCCGTGATCATGGCGGACCAACTGGCGCGGATGTGCGACTTCTTCAGCATCGGCACCAACGACCTGATCCAGTACACCCTGGCCATCGACCGCGGCAACCGCCACGTGGCCTACCTTTACGACCCGCTCAACCCGGCCATCCTGCGCATGCTCAAACGCGTGGCCGACGAGGCCCGCAAAGCCGATATCCGCATCGCCATGTGCGGCGAAATGGCGGGCGAGCCGATCCACGTCCCCTTCCTGCTGGGGTTGGGCATCACCGAGTGGAGCATGAACCCCCATGCCATACCGGTGGTCAAACGCATCGTGCGACGTCTATCGGCCATCGACGCCCGCCGGTTCGTGGAGGAAGTCATCGACTTGAACGATGCCGAAGAAATCAACCGCCGCGTCGAGGAGCGCTACGGTCTGATTCTCAGCAACGGGCAAAGCCGGGATTCATCCTGATACGCCCCGACGGGCGCGATCGCAACCCTATAGCCCGAAGCCGATCCCATGACATCCGAAGGCATCAAGATCATCGCTGAAAACCGCAAGGCCCGCCACGACTACTTCATCGAGGACACGTTCGAGGCGGGCATGGCCCTGCGCGGCACCGAGGTCAAATCCCTGCGGCGCGGGCGCTGCAACCTGCGCGACAGTTACGCCCGCATCCACAACGGCGAGGTCTGGGTGCACAGCATGCACATCGGCCCCTACCCCTTTGCCTACTACAACAACCACGAGCCGCGGCGCACCCGCAAACTCCTGCTGCACAAGTCCGAGATCAAAAAACTCTACGGCAAGGTCAACGAATCCGGCTATAGCCTCATCCCGGTGCGGGTCTACTTCAAAAACGGCAAGGCCAAACTGCTACTGGCCCTGGCCAAGGGGAAGAAAAAGCACGACAAGCGCGAGACCATCCGGCGGCGGGAGGAACAGCGGGATTTGCAGCGGGCCATGCGTAAATACCGCTAGTGTCCGCTCAGGAGGGGCATCTTTCGGCCCCGGGCGGCGTTCTCGCCTCCTGCCGGTCCTCGACGTAGC
>CAYMAR010000378.1:0-3541 GCA_964388465.1 uncultured Desulfobacteraceae bacterium | reverse complement strand
GACGCGCACCGTGCGGACATGCGGCGCCCGGGCGAAGCATCGTTCCAGGGGCCGGGCCCGGGCCCTGCGGCCGCGCAGCCCGGAAACCTTGATTCGAATCCGGCCCGGCGTTTGGTGCACGATTTGGAGGGTGTGTTCAAGCTGCATGTTCATGGCGTTCCCATGATCAGCATCCGTCAGGGCATCGAGCGCGCCCCTGCAGGACGGCGGTTGCGGCCGCCTGCTGCGGCCACGTCCCGCGGGCCGGGTCCTCAGCGGACCAGGAGCCGGCCGGCGGTGCAGGCGCGGCAGGAGCCGGAACGGAAGCGGGCGGCGTCGGAGAGGGCCAGCACACCCGTGATGGGATCATGGCCGGTCTCGTCGCCGCGGACGAACAGGCGTTGCACATCCGTGATCAACATCTGCTGGATGGCCGCGGACAGGCGTTCTTCGGCGGGGACGGCATGGACCGGGCTGCTCATGATCTCCGCCGCTGCGGCCTGCGGGGCGACGCCGTGGTGGTAGGCCATGATGAGATCGGTCTTGGATATGACGCCGACGGCTGACGCGGCTTCGTCCTGGATGATGACGGCGCCCATGTGATGGGATGTGAGCGTCTCGATCACGGTGAACAGGGGATCGCTGTCCCGGCAGGCCAGCACCTCGGGCGTCATGACGTCCTTTACCCGCAGGCGGGCCGAAGGATCGCCCCCGGCGCGTTTCAGGCGTTTTTGCGCGGTGCCGCGTTCACAGGCGCGGCAATAGCGATAGAGCAGCCCCACGACGTCCGCATAGGACAGCGCGCCGATGACCTCTTCGCGGTTGGCGCCCGTGACATAGAGCCGGTGAACGCCGGCCGCCGTCATGATTTCCAGGGCGTCCTCCACCAGGTCGTCCGGGAAGCAGGCGATGGGCTGGCTGCCCATGACATCGCCCAGCGCCGTCTCCGACGGGATTTCGGCGTAAAAGGCGCCCAAGAGGTCGGTTTTGGACGCCACGCCGTAAGGGATGTCGTTGTCCGTCAGCAGGACGGCATTGGCCTTGTAGCGGATCATCATTCGGATCCCCTGTCCGATGTCCGCCGTGGCCGGAAGGCTGACCACCTGACGCCGCATGGCGGCGCCCACAGGAATCCCGCTGAATACGCTGGCCGTTTCAACGACGGGCATAGCGATCGCTTCTCCTCGAGGCTCTGCGGCCAACCGCCCGATGCCGGCGGCGCCGCTGAATGATTTTTATTCCTCCGAAAACATGGTCATGATTCGGTAAAACACGTCCGAGACGTAGACGATGCCCACCACGGCTTGACCATCGACCACCGGCAGCCGCCGGATGTGCTTCTTGATCATGATCTCGGCGATGACCATCAAATGCGTGTCCGGGCGGACGGTGACCACCTCCGTGGTCATGATGTCGTCCACGCGGATGGACTGGATGGTGTTCAGCCGGTTCCGGTACGCCTGGGTGGGGTCCACATCGTCTATCTCACCGAATATGGCCGCGTGCTTGGGCTGCACGTAATTCAGAACGTCGTACATGGAGAGCATGCCGACGAGCCGCTCCGCGTCGTCGGTCACCATCATGCCGAAGACTTTCTTCTTTTCGCGTTCGGAGGCCTTCTGAAAGGCGGCGAACGCCTCCGCGATGTTCTGCTGCGGATGCAGGGTGTGAAATTGCGTGTCCATGAAATCGCGGGCAAACATCTTCAACCCCCTTTCGGGTCGGCCGCGGGCGGTTGACGGGGTATGGGGCCCGGGCCGTACCGTGTGGCGGACCAAGATCCCCAATCGATAAAACGCCTGAACGAATGCCCGGCGCGCTTCCCCCGCGCGCCCCGTGTGCGGCTCATGCGGAACAAGCGCCTGGCGGCAACCGGTATCCTCTGGTTATCGTTATGTCCTTCCCCATGTCAAACCGCCATCCGGGATGCGCTTGTCGAGGCACCGTCATCGCGTATCACCGTGAGGCCGCAAGGGGACGTGCATCGGCGTCGGCCGCGCCCGCTCAGGAGGCGTAGAGTTCCCGCGCGCGCCTCTCGATTTTCTCCTGGGTGAGTTCCTCGATTCGCTGGTTCAGGCTCCAGCGGTAGCCGAACGGGTCGCGGAGAACGGATGAGCGCGTGCCCCAGAACCGATCCTCCGGCGCGGATAGGGTGGCCGCTCCGCAAGCGGCGGCGCGCTCGTGGGCGGCGTCGCAGTCTTCGACCAGGATTGAAAACAGGCACGATGCCGTGGTGCCCTCGGGCATGGCAAAGGCGTGGTAGTCCTCGTATTCGTCCGAAATGTAGACGCGGGTATTGCCGATCATGAATTCCGCGTGGGCCACGCCGCCGTCCGGCGACGGCATTCGGAAAAGCTCTTCGGCGCCAAAGGCTTCTTTGTAAAACGCCAGGGCCCGCGAGGTGTCCTTGACGGTCAGCGAAAAGGTGACGGTGGGATCGGGTGTCTCGCTCATGGTTTCTCCTGTTGCCGGAACCCCGTCGGAAGACCGGATTGGTTATTGAATCAGTCTGGGTGTTCTTGACGGATAATCTAATGCGCCCTAACGTCGTTTCAAACGGAACCTGGCGATTCACCCCCGCAGCGCCGGGAATGAGGAGAAGCGGCATGCTCGAAGACTTACAGCGGCAGTTCGACCAGCTCGAAGACGCCCGTCATGAATTGGTCCGCAAGGTGCGCCGTGTGGATCCAGAGCTATTGAAGCACAATCCCGGCCCCGAGCGCTGGTCCATCCTGCAGGACCTTCAACACCTCGTCCTGGCCGAGGAGCGGATGCATCTCGAATTCGGGTCGATCCCCGCATCCGAGGCGCCCCAGCCCGATCATCTGGCCATGGTGTTGGACGTTCTGGACGGGGATATGCTTGTGGACGTGCCCGATCCCGCAATGGTGCCGGACGGCGATGCCGAACTGGAGGATTTGTTGCGCGGCTGGGAGCGGGCGCGCGAGCGCCTTGCGCGTTTTCTGGAAACCGTGGGCGTCGGCGACCGTGATACGCCGGTGTCCCGCCACCCGGTCACCGGCCCGCTGCCCGCGAGGGCCTGCCTTCGGCTGCTGGCCTCGCATTTTCACCATCACCGACGCCGCATCGAGGCGGCCATCCAGGGCGGCGCCTAACGCACCATCCCCGTCATGGCCCCGATCCCCGGCGGCGAACCGTCCGCCACGGCCCGCTGTGCCCGCGCAAGAAAAGGCGGCTTTTGGCGACCTGTGGGGCGCCGTCGGCGGCCCCTGACAAAGCCTCGTGGCCATCACCCCGGCTGCGGCCTAAAACCGATACCCCAGCATCAGTCCGCTCATGAATGTGTCGGCCTCCAGGAAGTCGATGTTGGAACTGCGATGGTTGTATCCGGCCACCAGGCTGAGGAACAGCGGTGCGTGGCCGAAGAGGTCGGAACGGGTGTAGAGGCCAAAAACGTTGAACAGCGTGTCGTTGCGGTCTTTGGCGAAGATCGGATGCTCATCCTCATAGTCCCGGTAGCCGACGCCCAGGGACAGGTTGAGCAGGTTGCGGGCGTCGAGGCGGCGCAGGCCGATTTTCAAGCGATAGCCCCGGTAGCGGT
>CAYMAR010000377.1:0-3549 GCA_964388465.1 uncultured Desulfobacteraceae bacterium | reverse complement strand
CCGCGGTCGGTGTCGATGATCCGCCGCCATCGGGCCGGGGGGTCGGCGGGCAGGGGCGGCAGCTCGAATTCAAGCGCTTCCCGGTAGGCGTTGAAAATAATATGAAACAGCCGTTCGCCGCCCTGGACCGTAAAGGCCAGGCTGTGCGAATGGTCGCTCCAGTCCGGCCGATGGAGCCTGGTGCCGTGCCAGTCGATCCGGGACGACTGCAGAAATTGATTCAAACTCCGGCCGCGTTCTTCCTGGAACACATCGAGGCTCAAGCGCAGGCGGATCATCTTGCGGACAAAACGGTGGATGTCACCGTAGCGCTCCAGCAGGCGCCAGTCGAACCAGTTGATATCGTTGTCCTGGCAGTAGGCGTTGTTGTTGCCGCGCTGCGTGCGACGCATTTCGTCGCCCATCAGAATCATGGGCACGCCCAGGGCCAGCAGGTTGATCATGAAGAAATTCTTCACCTGGCGGCTGCGCAGCCGCTCGATCGCGGGGTCGTCGCTGGGGCCTTCGACGCCGCAGTTCCAGCTGCGGTTGTCGTCGTGACCGTCGCGGTTGTCCTCGCCGTTGGCCTCGTTGTGTTTCTGGTTGTAGGAGACGAGATCGTTGAGGGTAAACCCGTCGTGACAGGTCACGAAGTTGATGCTTTGCTCGGGTTCGCGTTCCTCGTGGCCGTAGATGTCGGGACTGGCAAAAAAGCGGTCCGGGAGTTTCTTGACCGAACCTTCGTCGCCCCGGAAAAAACTGCGGACGTCGTCGCGGAAACGGCCGTTCCATTCCTTCCACTGGTCGCCAATGAAACTGCCCACCTGGTAGAGGCCGGCGGCATCCCAGGCCTCGGCAATCAGCTTGGTGCCGGCCAGAACCGGATCGGACTCGATGTCCAACAGGATCGGCGGGTTGGTCAGCGGCCGGCCGTCCTCGTCCCGTGAGAGAATCGAGGCCAGGTCGAAGCGGAAACCGTCGACGTGCATGACCTCCACCCAGTAGCGCAGACTGTCCATGATCAGGCGTCTGACGGTGGAGTGGTTCGTATTCAGGGTGTTGCCGGTGCCGCTGTAGTCGGCGTAAAGGGCCTTGTCGGGCTCCAGGATGTAGTAGTCGTCGTTCTCCAGCCCGCGGAAACACAGGGTCGGTCCCCGATCGTGCGATTCGGCGGTGTGATTGTAGACGACATCCAGGATGATCTCGATACCGGCCCGGTGCAGGGCCTTGACCATGTCGCGGAATTCGTCCAGGGGGCCGAGCGGATCCTTGCGCGAACTGTAGCCGAGGTGCGGGGTGAAAAACGATACCGGGTTGTAGCCCCAGTAGTTGGTCAATCCCGGGGGCGCCTCGGTGGCGTCGAACTGGAATACCGGCAGCAGCTCCACCGCCGTGATGCCCAGGTGCTGCAGATAAGGGATCTTTTCGATCAAGCCGGCGTAGGTGCCGCGGATATTCGGGGCCACCCCCGAACTGGGGTGGGCGGTAAAGCCCTTGACGTGCATCTCGTAGATGACGGTCTGGACAAAAGGGCGCTTCAGCGGCGCGTCGCCTTCCCAGTCATACCGGTCCGTGGCGGCCACGACGCTCTTCATGGCGCAGGGGGCGTTGTCGCCGGGAACGGTCGCCGCCTCGCGGTTGTAGCCGGCCGGAATGGCGACGCTTTTGCCGTAGGGGTCCAGCAGGACTTTGTCCGGATTGAAGCGCAGCCCCTTGGCCGGATCAAAAGGCCCGTGGGCCCGGTAGGCGTACAGCTGCCCCGGTCGGATGCCGGCAACGTAGACGTGCCAGAAGTGGAAGGTGCGATTGGCGCGGCGGTCCAGGGATATCACGCGCGCAGGCCGTGGATCGTCGACGGCATCGAAAAACAGCAGGTCAACAGCGGTCGCATTTTTAGAAAAAACACTGAAATTCACGCCCGCCGTATCCGGGGTCGCGCCAAGGGGATAGCTTTGCCCCACCCTGACGCCGGGGGAAAGAACCGCACCGTTCATAAACTCTCCCGAGCAGCTTGGCTTCATGCGCTGGATCGATGCCACCGCGTCCGGCGGCCGAGGACCGACATCGGCCGGGAACGTCTGACAGGACCGCGGATGGCATCGGGTTTCGATATCAGGCCGCAGCGCCGGCCCGAAAGGCGTCGCTCACGATGCCCTGGGCCTCCTCCTGAATGCGCTTGAGGTGAGCCTCGCCCTTGAAGCTTTCCGCGTAGATTTTATAGATTGCCTCGGTGCCGGACGGCCGGGCGGCGAACCACCCGTTGGCCGTGACCACCTTCAACCCCCCAATGGGGGCCCGGTTGCCCGGGGCGTGCGTATGCTTGGCCACGATCGGATCGCCGGCCAGTTCGTCGGCCTGAATCATTTCCGCCGAGAGCCGGCTAAGCACCGCCTTTTGCGCCGCCGTGGCCGGTGCGTCGATACGCGCGTAAACCGCGGTGCCGAACTCCGCTTCGAGCGATTGATAGATCGCTCCCGGGTCTCTTCCGGTCCGGGCCATGATTTCACAGGCCAGAAGATCCATGATGATGCCGTCTTTGTCCGTGGTCCACACCGAACCGTCCCGCCGCAGAAACGCAGCACCCGCGCTCTCCTCCCCGCCGAAAGCGCAGTCACCGCGCTTCAGGCCGTCCACGAACCACTTGAAGCCGACCGGTACCTCGGACAGGGTTTTGCCGAGATGCGCCGCCACGCGGTCGATCATCGAGGTGGACACGAGGGTTTTGCCCACGGCAACGGACGGCCGCCATGCGGGGCGGTTCTGAAACAGATACCAGATGGCCACGGCCAGATAGTGATTCGGATTGAGCAGCCCGGCGCCTGGCGTGACGATCCCGTGGCGGTCGACATCCGTGTCGTTGCCGAAAGCGACATCGAATCGGTCTTTGATTGCGATCAACCCCTGCATGGCATAGGGAGAGGAACAGTCCATGCGGATTTTACCGTCGTGGTCCAACGGCATGAACGCGAAGGTGGGATCCACGATCGGATTCACGATCTCGAGCGCCAGTCCGTAACGCTCGGCGATGGGCGCCCAGTAGTCCACCGCGGCGCCGCCCATCGGGTCCACGCCGATCTTGAGGCCGGAGGCGGCGATCGCCGGCATGTCGACCACCGCGGCGAGATCGGCCACGTAGGGGCCGATGTAGTCATATGCGTGGGTTGTCTCGGCCTTGAGGGCCTTTTCAAAAGCCATGCGCTTGACGCGGGTGCCTTCGGCAAGAATCGCGTTGGCCCGCGCGGCGATTTGCGTGGTGATTTCAGCGCCCGCCGGACCGCCGTGGGGCGGATTGTATTTGAACCCCCCGTCTTCCGGGGGATTGTGCGACGGGGTGATCACCACACCGTCCGCGAGGCCCTGCCGCTTGCCCTGGTTGGCGGTAAGGATGGCGTGCGAGATCACGGGGGTCGGGGTATAGCCCAATGCCTTGGGGATCATGACAGTCACATCGGCGGCGGCCAAAACCTCAAGGGCGGTGGCCAGGGCCGGCTCGGACAAGGCGTGGGTGTCCATGCCCATGAACAGCGGGCCATTGATCTTCTGGGAGGCCCGGTATTCGCAAATGGCCTG
>CAYMAR010000376.1:0-3553 GCA_964388465.1 uncultured Desulfobacteraceae bacterium | reverse complement strand
CATTGCCGTTCCCCCGGCCCACCTTCAACGAGTTCGTGGTCAAATTCCCGGCGGGCTTCGACGCCAGGTGGCGGACGCTTCTGGCGGAGAAGAAGATCATGTGCGGCGTTCCGCTGGTGTGCTACTACCCGGAGCTGGCCGACCACTATCTTCTCTGCGTGACCGAGACCAAGTCCCGCGAAGACCTGGATATGCTGGTCAAGGAGGTGCAGTCATGAATGCGTTCGTCGGAACCCAAGGTTTGATCCTGAACGAACCCCTGCTCTGGGAGCGCGGCCGACGGGGCCGTACGGGCTATTCCCTGCCCACGCGCGACGTGGACCCGGCCCCGCTGGACCCGGCCCTGGCCGGCGAAGGGCCGGATTTCCCGGATCTCAGCGAAGTGGAGATCGTGCGCCACTACACGCGTCTTTCCCAGTGGAACTACGGGGTCGACTCGGGCATGTACCCGCTGGGCTCGTGCACCATGAAATACAACCCCAAGACCAACGAGCGCCAGGCTGCGCTTCCCGGCTTTGCCGGCTCCCATCCGCTGGTGCCCAGCGAGCTGTGCCAGGGGGCGCTGCGGCTGATCTACGAGCTGGAGCACGATCTGGCCCACATCTCCGGCCTGGACGCCGTGGCGGTGCAGCCGGCCGCCGGGGCCCAGGGCGAGCTGGCGGGCATGCTGATCTTTGCGGCCTATCACCGCGACCGGGGCAGCGCCCGCAGCAAAATTCTGATCCCGGACACGGCCCACGGCACCAACCCGGCCAGCGCGGCCCTGTGCGGATACAAATCCGTCCCGCTCGAGACCGGCCCGGAGGGCGTCCTGACCCCCGAGGCCGTCGAAGCCCTCATGGACGAGGACACCGCCGGCCTGATGGTCACCAACCCGAACACACTGGGACTCTTCGAGACCCATACGCGCAAGATCGCCGACATCGTACACGCCAAGGGCGGGCTGATCTACGCCGACGGTGCCAACATGAACGCTGTCATGGGGGTGGTCGATTTCGGCAAGGCCGGCATCGACGTGCTGCATATCAATCTGCACAAGACCTTTTCGACCCCTCACGGGGGCGGTGGCCCCGGGGCCGGACCGGTCTGCGTCACCCGGGAACTGGAGCCGTTCCTGCCGGCCCCGCGGGTGATCAGGGAGGGGGAGAACTATCGCCTCTCCGAGGATTTCCCCAAGAGCATCGGCAAGCTCAACGCCTTCTACGGCAACTTCGGGGTCCTCGTTCGCGCCTACAGCTACATTTTCTCGCTGGGCCCGGGCCTCAGGGACGTCAGCCAGCACGCCGTGCTCAACGCCAACTATATCAAGGAGCAGCTGAAGGACATCTATCACCTGCCTTTTGACAAGCCCTGCATGCACGAGTGCGTCTTCACTGACAAGCACCTGGAACCGCTCAAGGTGAGCACGCTCGACCTGGCCAAGCGGCTGATCGATTACGGGTTTCATCCGCCCACCATTTACTTCCCGCTGGTGGTGCAGGGGGCGATCATGATCGAGCCGACCGAATCGGAATCCCGCGAGAACATCGACCAGTTCATCGCCACCATGCGCGCGATCCACCGGGAGGCCCAGGCGAATCCGGAACTTCTCACCGGGGCGCCGCGCAACACCAAAGTGCGGCGCCTGGACGAAACCACGGCCGCCCGCAAACCGGTTTTGTGCGGCTGACGGCCGGCATCCACATGAATGCGAACACGGGGACGGCGCCCGGACACGCCGTCGACCGATTGGCGAATGGGAAAGGGAGACCATGGAACAGAAATTCATCTTGACCGCTTTCGGCAAGGACCGCCCCGGCATCGTCGCCGATGTGACCCAGCTGATCTACGAAAACGGCTGCAACCTGGAAGACACCACCATGACCCTGCTGGCCGGGGAGTTCACCCTGATCGTGCTCCTGTCCTCGCTGGACAAGGACACTTCCGACCTGACCGATCGGCTGCACACGGCCTGCCGCCGCCTCGAGCAGGAAAAGGGGCTCTCGGCCTTCGTGCGTGAAGTGGAATCCATGCAAGGTTACGAAGTGGGTCCCTTCAGCCCCCACACCATCCGGCTGGAGGGCATGGACCAGGCCGGGATCGTCTACAAGATCAGCCGCTACCTTTCGAGCCACGGCATCAACATCATCGACCTCAAGAGCAAGCGGCAGCTCATGCCCCAGTCGGGCACGGCCCTCTACAGCATGGAGATCCACGTTCAGATTCCCAAGACCGTGTCGCTGGATGCGTTTGACAAGGGGTTGAGCGCGATCGGTGAAGAGCTCAACGTCGAAATCATGTGGTAGCCGTTGCGGGCATCGAGGCCGACGGGCATGGTTGCATGACGATTTGCAGAGCGGATGACGGCTGCCCGCTTTTTTTCGAGTTTTTCGGCGAAGCGGGCGAAGGGCGACCGGCCGTGGTCTTCCTGAACGGAACGGCCCAGACGACCCTCAACTGGTGGCCCTTTGCCAACCGGCTGAAATCCCAGGTCCGGGTGGTCCTCTACGATGCCCGTTGTCAAGGGCGGAGCGGGGCCTACGGCGCCCTCCCGGATCTCGATCGCCATGCCGCCGACCTCGAGCAGCTGCTGACCCACCTGGCTATCGAGCGCGCAGCGCTCGTCGGCCTCAGCCACGGCGGCCGCGTGGCCCTGGCCGCCGCCCAGCGTCTTCCGGCGCGGGTCGATCGCTGCCTGATTCTGAGCCTCGGTCTCGACAACGGCATGCGGGCGGCCCTGACCGTATCGGGCTGGCGCACGATCCTGGCCGAATGCGGTCTGGAGGCCCTTATGCGCGCCATGCTGCCGGTGGTTTTCAGCGAGACCTTTTTGCAGAAGCAGGCCCGGGTGCTGGACAAGATCGTGGAGGCCCTGGTGCAGCGCAATGACGCGCAGAAAGTCGGCCGCCTGCTGGCCGCAATCGCCAACTATCCGCCGGTGGCCGCCGTTCGGCCGACCGCCGGGGTGCCGGTGCGCGTACTGGCCGGGGCGGACGACCCGCTGGTTTCCGCCGCCGGGGCCCGGGCCCTGGCGGCGAAGCTCAATGGAAGCTTCCACCTGCTCGAACGCACGGGCCACTCCATTCCGGCGGAAGCGCCCGAGCGGCTGCTGGAAGAAATCGCCGCCTTTGTGGGCTTGAACGCACAGGTTTGATCCGACCATGAAAATCGACGACACGACCATCGGCATCATCAAGCACCTGCGGGACGGGCGCAAATCCTACAAAAAGATCGCCGAGGACCTCAACCTCGCGGAGAACACGGTGCGCACGCGCGTGCGCCAGCTGGGCCGGGAAGGCATCCTGGAGATCGCCGGCCTGGTGGACGCCGAGGCCATCCCCAACCACCAGCCCGTGATCATCGGGGTCAAGCTCAAGACCACGGACATGTTCAACAAGGGCGCCGAATTCAGTGTGCTGCGCGGGGTGGTATCGGTCAGCGTCGTCACCGGCCGCTACGACCTGATCCTGGTGGTCCTCTTCAAGGAGGACTACGGCCTGGAGGAGTTCTACACCCAGGAGGTCGTCAAGGTCGAAGACGTCCAGTCGCTGGAAACCTTCGTGGTCTGCAAGGG
>CAYMAR010000375.1:0-3556 GCA_964388465.1 uncultured Desulfobacteraceae bacterium | reverse complement strand
TCGATCAGGGGCTGGGATGAAACGGGCGGGCGGACAGCCGCTGCGTCGGCTATTGACGGCGGCTCGGCAACCGCAGGCGATGCGTCGGGTTCGGCATCATCGAAAGCGGCCAATATGTCATCGACAAATTCAGATGCCTTTTTTTGCCGGCGCAGGCGGACCAGCAGGTCGGCCACCGGCTGTCCGGCTTCGCGGAAAGGTTGGATCCACCCGCCTGCAGCCGACAATTCCACCGCACGGTGGATGAATGTCAGGGCGTCATCCATGCGGTTTCGTTTGACACAGGCGAGGGACAACAGCGTCAACACCTGAATGGTGTGACAGGTGTTGTGGTTGTCCTGATTCAGCCGCAGCAGTTCGTGCAGCCGGGCCTCCGCCTTTTCAAGGGACGTATCGGATCCATGGGCAATCAGGGCCCGGCAGTGGGTCACCGCCGGAATCTCGAGCCACCAGATCATATTCTCGCCAGCGGGGGGATCCCCCTGTAAAAAATCGCTGATCGACTGGGTTTTCCCCTGCATGACGGCCAGCCTTGTCTTGCAGGCATCCGCGAGGACGATCAGTGCCGGGTCACCTTTGGCCACGGCCAAATCATGAAGGTCATCGAGCATGCCGGCGGCCCGGTCGGAACGTCCGAGGGCCTGCATCGTCAGAACGGCTCCGACCATGCTGTCGATGACCGCGCGGGTGTTGAGGACGTGTTTGTCTTCGATGGCGCGCATGAATGCATCGACGGCTTCTGCCCGTTCATTGCGGTAAAAATGGATCAGGCCGTCGAGATAGATGCTCCAAGAACTGGCGTGGGTAAAATGGCCTTTTTCGGCGAAATCAAAAAGTTGTCGGTTGACCGCTGCGGCCGGGCGCAACCGGCCCGCAATGATGTGAATGTAGACCACGGTTACCAGCAGTCGCGTCCTGCCGATGTTATTTTCCCATACGGGCTGATCGAGCAAGGCGTTCAGGTGCTTCAGGGCGCTTTCCGGCTGGCCTATCATCTGCATGGCCAGCCCGTGCAGGATTTCAATTTGGCTGCAAATTTCAACGTGAGTCTCGGGTACCTGTTCCCGGGCACGGGTGAGATGCTCCAGGCTCCTGGTTCCATCGTTTGCGAAATAGAGAAAAAGACCCCGGAAGAAATCGATCTCTCCCCGCACCGATCGATCCGCGGGCAAGTCCGTCAGCAGGGCTTCCGCAGCATCGATCACCGGTGGTATCTTTGGGTAGGCAAAATGATGGTACAGCAGCCATGCCCGGGTCATCAGTAGCCTGGGGGATTGCTGGATGATTTCCCCGGGCAGCATCGGCAGCCAGCGTTCGAGTAACAACCAGCGGTCTTCGTTGAGCACGCGCTGTCGGTTTTGTTCCACGATACGGCCTGCCTGGGCCGGATCACCCGCGGCAATGGCGTGCCGGATGGCCTCTTCAACGAATCCATGCTCGGCAAACCAGTCGCTGGCACGGAAGTGCAGCCCGGCGATATCTTCCGGCGACTGCCGCTGACGCAACTGGTCCTGCATGAGTTGTTGCAGCAGATGATGGTAGCGGAACCAGCGGGCGGTCGCATCCAGCGGAACGACAAAAAAGTGCCGGGTCACCAGCCAGTCGATGAATTCCTGCCCCCTGGCCGGAGGCTCGTCGGATTCGCTGGCAGGCATGATGGCGTCGCACAAGGACGCATTGAAGCGTTCCAGTATAGCGGTCTGCAGCAGGTGGCGGTTGTAGGCCGCCGGTGACTTGGACAGGACCTCTTCAAGCAGATACGCCTGCACGTAAAGGGCGGTGCCTCTGAGTTTGCTCAACAGCTGTTCCGGGGCCGGATCTTCTCTCAGGGAGAGGGCCGCCAGATGCAATCCGGTCACCCAGCCCTCGATTTTCTCCTCGATGATTTGCGCGGTCTGGTCGCTGACCGAAAGACGCAAAAAACGGTCCAGGTAGGCTTTGGTCTCCGCGACCGTGAAACGAAGATCGGTCTGGGTGATTTCCGTCAGCATCCCCCGGGCCCTCAGGGACATCAGGGGCAGCGGCGGATCCCGCCGGGTGACCAGTACCAGGTGGATGGACGGCGACGGGTGGACAAGCAGTTCCGTGATGAATTCGTGGATGGATTCGTTGCGGATCTGATGGTAGTCATCCAGGACCAGGGCGAACTTCCGACCACAGGATTCCAGATCGTTGAGCAGATGCTGGCAGGCTTCTTTGGCCGAGGGCAATTGACCGCCCATGACCAGCGCCCGGGTCTTGATTTCGGCGCCTTCAAGGACATCACAGATGGCGGTGATCAAATAGGTTAAAAATCCCCGCAGTTGGTTGTCTCCGTCATCCAGAGACACCCAGGCGCTGGGCAGCTGTGAGACCTCGAGCCACTGGCTGACCAGGATGCTTTTTCCGTATCCAGCCGGTGCGGCGACCAGGGTGAGGGGATTGTGCACCCCGTTTTCCAGGGCCGTGATCAATCGCGACCGGGGAATGATGCTGGCAGAAACTCCCGGGCGATGCAGCTTGGTTTGCAAAATGGTCTCGGGCCGGACGCCGCCGGCAGGGTCGGAATCGGGCGCCAGCGTCTTGTAATCGGAGACCAGCACTTTGGATACCGATTGGCTCAGGTAGATGTCCCCGGCAAGAACCGTTCGGATGCCGGCGACCATCTCTTCGGGGATGCTCTCCTTGAGGATGTAGCCCGACGCGCCGGCCTTGATCATGTCCCGCACAAACTGTTTGCCGGAATGCACGGAGAGGGCCACCACCCGGGTTTGCGGTGCTTCTGATAGGATCTCGCGGGTGGCCTCGATGCCGTCCAGGTTGGGCATGTTGATGTCCATGACCACCAGATCCGGCTTTTTTTGTTGAACCTGTTCGATGGCCATCTGGCCGTCATCGGCTTCGCCTACGATGGTAAGGTCCTTCTCTCTGGCCAGCAGGTGGTAGAGTCCCTGCCGGAATACGGGATGGTCGTCGACGAGGAGGATTCTGGCGGTCAATGGTTGCTCCTTGGTGTTTGTTAAAATCGTGGGTTGAAATCTAAATGTTGTGGAAATCATCAAACTGGAATGACAAAGTGCTGGAGTATTGGAGTGCTGGAGTATTGGAAAAATCCAGATGCTCCTTTGTTTTCAATCATTCCCATACGCT
The DNA here is from genome assembly GCA_964388465.1 of uncultured Desulfobacteraceae bacterium. Taxonomy (GTDB): domain Bacteria; phylum Desulfobacterota; class Desulfobacteria; order Desulfobacterales; family UBA5852; genus JABZFP01. The sequence continues at coordinate 427 of CAYMAR010000375.1, read as the reverse complement.
GCATTGCTCTCTTTGACGACCAGGCTGCCAATCCAGTCTCCACGATCGCGCTTTTTTTCCAGGCTCTCCACAAGCCTTAAAAGCCCATTTTCCAGTTTGTAAGCCAAAGAGTCCAGTTTTTCGAATGGTTCTTTGGATATTTGCTTCGATTCTGCATATGCATGGAGTCCTGATACGGATTCTCCCAGCGAACCGAGGGCAATGTTTAAAAAGTTCAAATATTCTTTTATAGAGCGCCGACAGTAACCTTCGGCAATATTTCGGTGTACCGAATCAACCGAGGCGATCTGCTGCGAAACAACTCGTTTCAGGTCATAGGGAAAAGGTCGAAACACCTCACACGTCAGCGTATAGTAACGAATCGCATCATTCCATACCCTCAGTTGCTGATATCCACGGTTCCGGTTCTTCCTCATCACTCCATCAC
>CAYMAR010000374.1:0-3558 GCA_964388465.1 uncultured Desulfobacteraceae bacterium | reverse complement strand
ATCGCCCGGTTTTGTATCTGGACGCTGCGCCAACAGGCTTTGATCGCGCTGCACATTCGTATTTTTACCTGGGCTGGAACCCTTCTGATTCTTTTCCTGGCGCTGGCCGGGAAAATCAGCCTGGATGCGGCCCTGCAGGCCATCGTCATCAGTCTTTTCAGCATGGCCTTGCTGATCGGGTTGCTGATCGCGGCGCGCCGCCAGAGCCTGCTCCACATCCACGACCCTGAAATGCGTGAACGGGCGCACCAGGCCATGCTGCACCAGATCCGTGCCCGCCGGCTCACACGTGGTGAAAAAGCCTGGCTCCTCAAAAAATTGGGTCGACGCTATTGTGAACTGGGGCATTGTTGAGATAAGGGATAGGCGCTGGACGAGGCGTTTGCATGATAGCGCCCCTTTGAGGCTTTCCGCACGAGAGGCCGGGCCCCGCGACCACCGATGGACCTTATCGAACTGACACGCAGGTTGATCCGATTCGAAACGATCAATCCTCCCGGAAACGAAGAGGCTTGTGCCCGGTTCTTGGGCCGCATGCTCGAGGAAGGTGGTTTTCGTGTCAGCTACCATGCGTTGGCTCCGGGGCGGGTCAATGTCATTGCCCGGTCGCCCGGCACCAGCGGCGGAGGGGCGCCAACGGTCCTGAGCGGCCACCTGGACACCGTGCCGCTCGGTTCGGCCGACTGGCAATACGAACCCACCGGGGCGCGGCGCGTTGACGGCCGCATCTACGGTCGGGGGGCCAGTGACATGAAGTCCGGCGTGGCCGCGATGATCTGCGCCGCACTGGCCGAGGGCGCCGAAGTGCCGGTGACGCTGATCCTTTCGGCCGGAGAAGAAACCGGTTGTGAAGGTGTCCGGTGGCTGGCGGCCCAGGGGCGGCTGCGAGGGCCGGTGCGTGCGCTGGTTATCGGTGAGCCGACGGCCAATTATCCATTGATCGGCCACAAGGGCGCGTTCTGGCTGGAGATGGAGGCGCGCGGCCGCACCGCCCACGGCTCGCAACCCGAATTGGGAGAAAACGCGATCGGCAAGGCGGCTGAAGCGGTTCAACGCCTGATGACCATCGATTTCGAGAATTACACACACCCGCTGCTGGGCCGCCCGACGCTCAACGTCGGTACGATCCAGGGGGGAATCAATATCAACTCGGTACCCGATCGGGCCGTGGCCGGGCTGGACATCCGGACGGTTCCGGGCCTTGGTCACGCCGCGCTGCGCGCTATGCTCGAAGACCGCTGCGGCGACCTGGTCCGGTTTCGGGTCCTGGCGGATATGGAGGGCTTTGCCTCGGATCCCCAGAGCCCATGGATCCGGAGGGTATTTGGCCTGGCGGCCCCGTATCTAAGCGAAACGCCGGTGCCGCGCGCCGCCGCCTATTTCACCGACGCCGCCACGCTGGCCGCCGCTTTTGGCTACCCGCCCGCCGTCATCCTGGGGCCGGGAGAACCGTCTCAGGCGCACCAGACGGATGAATTTGTGGTCACCCACCGAATCGAGGACGCGCTTTCCATCTATCGGGCCATCCTCAGGCTCTGACGGCCGGTTCGCCCCGGGCGTCGCAAATCCCGGCGGATGCCCGGGCAAGTAAAAATGGGACCGGCGGGGCCGGTTCCAAAATCAGACGAACACCACCAGCAAAGGAGATGATGATGGGCAAAGGCGATCGACGCACCAAGCGCGGCAAGATCTGGAGAGGCACCAACGGGAAGCGCCGACCCAAAAAAGCCAATAAGGACAAAGGCAAAAGATAGCTCGGCCGCGGGGGGTGCGCTTGCGGGCATCATCCGTCGGCATCCGGGGTGACGTAATGGGAGCGCTGAACGGTCAGGAATACGAACACTATCCGTTGGCCCTCGATCTGCCGGCGGACCTGGAAACACCGGCCGTTCTGGTGGATCGGGACATCCTGCAGGCCAATATCGACCGGATGCAGACGCTGGCCGACGAGGCCGGTTTGAATCTGCGTCCGCATGTCAAAACCCACAAATCGGTGGCGATTGCCCGTCGGCAACTGGCGGCCGGTGCCAGTGGCCTAACCGCTTCCAAAGTCGACGAGGCGCTGGTTTTCATCGAGGCGGGACTGCCCTCGGTGACGCTGGCCTATCCGCAGGTGGCGGCCGGAAAACTCGATCGGCTGCTGGGGACCGCCCGACGTTGCGGCTGCAATCTGCGGCTCATCGTGGACAGCATGGCGGGGGTGGACCTGCTCGCGGCACGGGCCGCTGCGCTGGGCTGCCACCCGGGTGTATTCATCAAGATCGACGTCGGTCTGCACCGTTGCGGCCGCAAGCCCGATGATCCGCTCCTGCCGGTTCTGGCGGAAGCCCTCTCCTGCGCCGCAAGCCTGGATTTCCGGGGGCTGCTGTCGCACGCCGGCCACGCCTACGGTGCGGCGGACGGTGGGGCGGCCGCCCGGATGGCCGAAGCGGAACGGCTGAGCATGGTCGCCCTGGCCGATCGTCTGCGCCGGTCCGGATGGCGTGTCCCGGAGGTTTCGGTCGGATCAACCCCGACGGTGCTGGCGGCGCGGCGCTTCGATGGCCTTACCGAAATCCGGCCCGGCAACTACGTTTTCATGGACCAGACCCCCCTGCGCCTGGGATTGGTTCCGCCGTCGCGGCTCGCCCTGAGCGTGCTGAGCACGGTCGTCAGCACCAACGATCGCTATGCCATTGTCGATGCCGGCTCCAAGACCCTCAGTTCGGATCGTGGGGCCCACGGGGCGGACGGCCTGGCCGGCTACGGGCGGGCCTTTGCGCTGGCGGCGGCCGGCCGGGAGACGCCCCGGACGGTCGCGAAGCTGTCCGAAGAGCACGGTTTCGTGGTGATGGACGGGAGGCGGCTGCAACCGGGCGAGCGCCTGCAGATCTTTCCCAACCACGCCTGCCCCGTCATCAATCTGGCGCGTCAATTCTACGTGCGAAGGGGGACGGCGATCGAGCCCTGGGCGGTTGACGCCGCAGGATGCGTTCGTTAATCTGACTGGCCAAGAGGACCACCCCGGCGGCCTTCAACCGAGCGACCCATGACGACCCTGACTTCCGAAACCGGCGAAAATGCGACCCCGCCCACCCCTGCGGCCACCGTCATCCTGATCAAGGACGGACGGCAGGGGCTCGAAACGCTGCTGCTGCACCGCACGCCGGGCCGGGACCCCTTTGCCGGGGCCTGGGTTTTTCCGGGAGGCGCCGTCGAATCGGCCGATGGGCCGGTGCTGCCCGGCATGTCGTGGCCCCTATCCGCCCGGCGGGCCGCGGTGCGGGAGCTTCGCGAGGAGACCGGCCTTAGACTGGCGCCGGAGACGCTCGTGCCCTTTGCGCAGTGGACGTCGCCGCCGACGATGCCGCGCCGTTTTCACACATGGTTTTTTGTGGCGGGCGCGCCGAAAGGATCGATCCGGCTCAACCGCCAGGAAGTCGATGCCCACCGCTGGGTGGCCCCCCGGCGTGTGATGACCGACCACCGCGCGCAGGCCATGACCCTGTTTCCGCCCACCTGGGTATCGCTATACGAGCTGGTTGGAGCCCGCTCGGCGGGGGGGGTGCTGGAAGCATA
>CAYMAR010000373.1:0-3560 GCA_964388465.1 uncultured Desulfobacteraceae bacterium | reverse complement strand
CCTGTCTTCTGACGCCTGACTTCCGACTTCTCAGATCAAATATCAACGGCAAGGGATCGCCCCTTCCAAGGACCAAACCAACGCCGGACCCTATGCTCCGGATATTAACCTTCCGCCGAATCTGAAAGCGAGCGCCTCATGTGCGGTATCGTGGCCTATTTTGGCGGCGCCGGCAATCATCTCACGCGTGTTCTGACCGGCATGTCGGCCATCATCTACCGGGCACCGGACAGCACCGGCATCGGCCTGTTCGGCGACGACCGCGAACCCGTCCGGCTTCGCCGGTCGCTGGGTTCCGTCGTGCAACTGGTCGATGTCCTTCGGGACGAAACGGTCTACGCCCGACCGGAAGCCCTTTTGCATCGCGTGCTGGACCCGGACGCGCAAGAAAACGAAATGCGGCGCCGGCAGCAGCGCCTGCTGGATTTTGAAGGGTTCCCCCCGGAACCCGCGGCGTCGCCAACGGTTGCTCCGGATTTCGATGCGCTGGTCGATCTGGAGACCGCGACCCCGCCGCGCCTGTCTCCGGGGTGTGCCGGCGAAGCGTTTATTCGCAAGGAATACCGCATCCGTTCCCGCGGGGACCTGTCCACCCTGATCCAGACATTGATCAAGGGATTCGACCTGTCGCCGCTGGTGATCCATACGCTCGTCCGAAGCGCACTGGGCGAGGCCATCGACCGCCGTCGCCAATCCGGCGCCGTCAGCGCCTCCGACGAAGAAATTCTAACCGCGTTCGACGACCTCTTCGAGACCACACGGGCGGGTGCCCGGGTCAAACGGCTGCGCCGCCGCACGCCGCCCCAGTTCCCCAAGCCGCCCAACGCCCGCAAGGAGCTCTGGCAGTGCCTGGTGGAAACCCCGATCAGGATCCCGGTGGATTTCAATCGCGACGGCGTTTGCTGCCTGTTTCGTCTCCTCGACGCCGCCCTGCTCAGCCGCATCGCAGGCGAGCCGAATCTTATCGAGGAACTCGACCGCGTGCTGGACATGATGTGGCTGCCGTCGCAGCGGCCCCACCGGGTCGACTGGCGCAGCCTGTACGCGGCGGAAAAGGGTTTGAATGTCTATGGGTGGGCCGGCGCTGCGGCCCTGGCCTATCTCCAGCGAGATTTTTTCTTCCCGGTCGCCGCCGAGGACATGAAGCGCACGGCGCTGATGACCTCCGAAGCGGTCGTTCCCGGCCAGACCGACCCATTGCTGCTACGCTATCTGGCCACGCCGATCATCGGCCACGGCCGCTGGGCCATGCAGTCGGCCGTCACCGCCGCCAATGCCCACCCGTTCATGGACGCCCGCCGTCAGCGGGCGCTGGCCCTGAACGGGCAGTTTGACAGCCGCGTCGAGACGCGGCTGCGCACCTTTCTCGAAAAGCTGGGCGGCTATCGTCTGCGCAGCGACAATTCCGCCGAGTACGCCGTCCTGCTGTGGGGGCACTTTTACGACCAGCTGAAAACCGAACAGCGCCGCAGCGACCTCGTGCGGCAGCAGGTCGAGCAGGACATGGCCGACATCGCCATCGGCAGCCAGTCCATCGATTTCAGTGTCTACCATCGCGTGCGGGGTCGCGCGGCGGCCGAACTGGACCGGATGGCCTTTGTCGCCGCGGTCCAGCAAATCATTCCCAAGGGCGGCCAGATTGCCGTCACCGGGGTCAGCCTGATATCCCCCCGGCGACTTTACGTGGCCAGCCACAACCGGCCCGTGTTCGTCGTCCGTCGCCTGGCCAACGACGATTTCATGGTGGTCTCCGATATCAACGCCGCCCTGGGCCTGTTTCCCCAGGTGCTGGTCGAAAAAACGATCAACGCTTTGGATGCCCTGAAAAAACGTCGGACCGCGGCCGTGGCCGAATTGAAGGCGCAAAGGGCCTCGCGGTCGCGGCTGCGGTCCTGCAAAGCCGCTTGGGCCGACGAGCGGGCCCGACTGCTCGAGCCGTTTGCGGTCGAAGTCTATCCCCTGGACGGCGAAGAAATTTTTGCCCTCATCGAAACCGGCCTGGAAAGCGGCACGGTGTGCCGGACCGTCGCCATCAGCGACTTTGACGGTCATCCCCTGCCGGATATCGAAGCTTTCGAAACCCGCCTCGACCCGATCACCGTCCGCAAAGACGTCGACACATCGTTTCACGAGACCCACCTCGGCGAAGTGCCGGAACGGTTCCGTTATATCCTGGACGTTTACGGTGCCGAGACGGCCGGCGGCCGGCCGGCCATCGCGTTGAAAACCCGCATTCTGCGCCGACGTTTCGGCCGCCGTTTGGAGGGGCTGCGCCGGTTGATTCTGGTTGCGACCGGCAGCGGATTGCACATGGCCACGATCGCACGCCCCTTTTTGGTGGAAATGCTGCCGGACATCGCCGTCGACGTTCTGCGGCCCGGCGATATCGAGAATCCGCGCCGGCGTTTTCTCAACCAGCGGGACCTGGTCGTCATGCTGAGCTGGTCGTCCACCACGGCCGAGATGGTCCAGCTGGCCCAGCGGTTGCTGAAAAACAACACGCTCATGATCGGGGTCACGGAAAAATGCTTTGCCGACATGGCCCTGGCCACCGGAAAATCAGCGGGTGTCATGCCGGTCTACAGCGGCGAGGAAGTGACCATCGCCGGTATCAAAAGCACGCTCTGCATGCTGCTGTGCCTCCACGTGCTGGGAATGTGGATCGCCGCGGAAAAGGGAAGCCCGGAACGCCTCGAGGAGATTATCAGCCGCCTGGGCCACCTGGCCGATGGTCTCGAACGGCTCATCGGCGATACGGCCGTCCTTGCGTTTGCCCAAGAAACGGCCGCCGCCGTCGCCGGCGCCGACAGTGTCGTGACGGTCAGCGCCCAGGAGGCGGTCGGCATCGGGAAGGAAATGGCGCTCAAACTCGAGGAAGCCAGCTGGTATGCCGTCGGGCAGTGGTATGCCTATGACGACATTCTGAAAGCGGATCCGGCCCGGTGGTCGCCGGGCCGCTTTGTGCTGGTGCATGCCACCCGACGGGCCCATATCGACGCCGCCCTCGCCGTCATGCAAAAACTGGCCGAGGCCGGCATCCCTTTTGGGGTGCTGACCTGCCCCAACCGGCACCGGGAGCAGATGGAGCGGCTGAGCGGTCGGCGCTGCCTCGTGCTGCCGGGAGGCGACGCGGTCGCCCAGCCCTATATCGACATCGCCGTTACCTATCGTCTGGCCCTGGATGTCGGATTGGCGTGCGGTCACGGCGCCGGCGTGGCCCCGCGCAACCGGACCAAATCGTCGACGGTCACCCGATCCCGGCCGAAGGCCCCCTTGTCGCCCGCCGCCGAGCTTAAACGGTTGGCCGCGCAAACAGCGGTGATGGCGCCCGCCGTCGCGGACGATCGACCCTTACGACCTTTATGCTTGGAGAAAGCGGTTGCGGAACCCGGTGCCGTGGCGGCGCTGGGCGAATTGCATTGGCTGGCGAATTGCCTGCGGCGTGAAGACCCCCTGGCAAGCCTGGGCGTTTTTGCCGAAGCCGGCATCGCTGAGCTGGGGCGCTTGATCTTCGAGCCCCAATCCGAGGTCAGCGATGTCGTCATTGTCGCGCTCGATGC
>CAYMAR010000372.1:0-3615 GCA_964388465.1 uncultured Desulfobacteraceae bacterium | reverse complement strand
TTCATGATCATGTCGATCTGGCGGGTATGCAGCGAAAGATATCCCAGAATTTTCAGGCGCTCACACATGAACTCGCGCCCTTCGTTTTCAACCCGGGCGGTGAGGTTATCCTCCTGAGTCTCGACACGAAAGGCATAGTTTTCAAGCAAATCGGCGATGAAACGGACCCTTGCGAGTCGCCGTTCGACATCGGCCGCTCCCCCCTTGAACTGAAAAGTGATGTAATTTTCGGATACCCGTTCGCTGACCAGCGCTTCGAGGGTGGCGAAATGATAGCCCAGCCGTGAACTCAGGTTGCAGTAGCTACTTGATATCATAAAATAATTTTTTTCGGCATAGCGGCTTCGACGCCCGGTGTTCAGGGCCGTGTTGGCCGTCGATTGAAACATGACGGATGCCAGCCCCCGGTGGTCGATGGCGGGAGGGCCCGCCCAGGGAATCGCCGTAAACCCCGCCCAAAAAGCCTGCATGGGCTCGGACGCGATGTTCTCCAGGCGCACATATTTCCCGTCGACCTCTTCCTTGAAGCCATCGTCCAAATTGAGGACCCACCACTGCATGGGCACTTCGAAAAAGAGTTGTTTGCTGGAACGTTCGGGAAAATGGTGCGCCTGGCCGAAGTTGAACATCTCCTGTACGGATTTCTCGTGCAGAAACCGGGTGATGTCATGGAGGGTCTGGCAATGCTGGGGTTGAAATTCCCGTGCGGTCGGGTCCAGAAGGTTCAGGGGCACGATCAGCCGGTCGAGTTTTTCCAGCAGCCGGTAGATTGGTGAATCCGCAATGGGATTCGTCATTACCGGAGGGGGCACTTGAAGGCCGTCGATGATGCCGGCGTAAATTTTGCGGCGGGCGGCATCCACGGTAACCTCCTGGCCTGTTTCGAGACGCGCCATGACATCCTGGCAGCCAAACAGGGCCGGCACGCCGAATTCACGGGCCACGTTGGCCAGATGACCGGCGAAACCGCCCTGCTCGGATACAACAGCGCTGGCGCGACCGATCAAGGTGGCCCAATGCGGCGCGGCCTGGCGCACCACCAGCACAGCCCCCGAAGGAAATTTAGGCGCATCGGTGGTTTTAGACGCCAGAAAAGCGGGGCCGCTGCCAGCCCCCGGGCTGGCCGTCACGCCCCCCTCTATAAGCGTTTCGGCACCCGTGACAGCGTCTGCGGACACCGGGTCCTCCGCCTGTGCCGCTTGAACCGCAAGGGGGCGACACTGCAGGACGGTGACGGTGCCATCCGCGTTTAGCGCCCATTCAATGTCTTGGGGGCGGTCATAGTGAGCCTCGATATCTATCGCTATGCGGGCCACCGCCAGCGCCTGTTCCGGGGTCAGGCAGGGTCGATCGGCCATGTCTCCCGAGGTGACCATTTCGCAGACACCGTCTTCGGCATTGCAAACAAAATGGCCGCTTTTATGTCTGACCGTCTGATCAGAAAGACGCAGCTCCGGCGATCTAACGACGCAGAAGCTGTCGAAAGCCGCCGACCCGTCGACGATGGTCTTCGGCAGCCCCCAGGCCGCATCGATATAGACGCTGTGATCCCCGGGGTTGACCGGATTGACCGAATAGGCCACCCCGCCGGTTACCGCGTCCACCATAACCATGGCGCCCACGGCGACCGTCAGATCTTCGTCCCGGATGCCCCGCCTTAAACGATAGGTCAGGGCCTGCAGGCTGTACTTGCTGGCCACCACTTCGCGATAAGCATCGAGGAGACGGTCCTTGGAGACATTGAGTTCGGTCCGGAACTGCCCGGCAAAAGCAGCGGCTTCGCTGTCCTCAAACAAACTGCTGCTGCGCATGGCGATCCTAAATCCGGTACCATGGCGCGCCGTCAGGGTTTTCCAGGCCAAACCGATGGCACTGACAACATCCGAGGGAATGGGCGCATCGAGTACGACCTTTTGAATACGGGAACTCAGCTCCAGCAGACCGGCGGTGTCATCCGCCGTAGCCACCTGGAGGAGACGGTCGATTTCCTCCTGCAGCCCGGAATGTTCCATGAACCGCATGTAGGCCGCGGTTGTGATCACAAAACCGTCGGGAACGTTCAACCGGGTGTGTTTATGGAGTTCCCCCAGATTGGCCATCTTGCCGCCGGTCTGCGGCCTCCACGTGTGGTCGATGACGGCGAGGGGCACAACCAGAGCGGAATCCACGTGGGGCCGGGAAGAGGATTCCAGAAGCGCTGTGATCTCTTGCTGAATGGCCCTAAAGCGCGGTAACAGATCCGGGTATTTATCGGGTGCCAGCACCTGCATACTCCGGATCATGCGCGCCACGGAAGCGGCCACTTCAGTACAGGCCGAACGCACAAAGGTCATGCCGAAGACATCCTGCCCCCGCAGGGCACCTTCGATTTCAGCCATCCTTTCGAGGGCGTGCTTGTTGGCACTCAACAAGAGCTTGAAGTGGTGATAACGGTCCTGGAAGGCCACCCGCAGTTGCTCGACCGCCTCCTCGGAAAGCGCCGGCTGAGTCTGGGAAAAACGGCGCCTGAAATACTCCCCAATACGTCTCATCATGGCTTTCCCGCACCTCGCTTCTGAATTCTGCGGTAGGTTCGTCTCTCTATCCGACAAGACTGATCGGCAGCTCATCGTACGAGCGCACTCGACTCGACGTGATGCCGGATGCGCTTGTTTCATTTGCAACCAGGGCCTCCCCCCCCCTCGCACACAAAACGGCGGAAAGGCCCCGGGTCGTTATCCGGACTAGTGTTCCAGCTCCATCCCCCATCCTTCGAACATATACATGATGGCGAAACCAAACCACAGCGTGTAAATAACGTAAAACGCCAGGGCAAAGATAACGATCAAGATGTTATCGGTGATCTTCTGTGGCTCTATGCCGCTGAAGTTGAAAGCCACCTCAACGGCCTTGGCCTGCACCGTCGCAACGAATTTCGCATTCTCAAATTGCTTTTGCTTCTTGAGCTCCTTGTCCAATCCCTTGAGGATGTTCCACCAGTTGTAGAGAGCCTCACGCCCGTTGAAACCGTACTTTTCCTGCAGGGCCTCGGATTGATTGTGAAACAGAAGATCAGCATCGTTTATGGCGGCCCCCAGAATTTTCCCCAGATCGCCCTTGAGCGCGATCTGGTTGCCATCGGCTTTGGCGGCGGCGCCGGCCTTCCAGAGCAGCAAGGTTGTGCGCTCCGCCTCCTTCGCCGAATCGGCTTGGATCGTCGCTTCGATTTCCCTGTCCGTGAAGGCCTCATTTTGTTTGGCCAGGTCCGGGATATAATAGGCCGACCCCTTGGAGATGGAGTTAAATAGATTGTCAAAATAATTCAACGCATTTTGTCCGGCGCCGAAGATCGGCATGAACATAATGCAAAATACGACGGCAAAACCGACCAACAGTCCGGCTCCGAGCATAAAAATCTTTTTGTCGGCAATCATTAGGCCACCTCCGCTTTCTTAAGGTTCTTGATGTTACGCAAGAACGTACCGATCACCCAAACCCCGAAACCGCCGATCACGATGAAAAAAGCCCAGATGCCGATCGTGTCGAGAAGTTTGGCCGTCGCCGGCGTGATGGAAATCACATCCATGGATCCCAGTTTGCCGGGCAGGGCAAAAACCCGGTTGACGAACCCGGCCA
>CAYMAR010000371.1:0-3629 GCA_964388465.1 uncultured Desulfobacteraceae bacterium | reverse complement strand
ATCGACAAGATCGCCAGCAAGGGGGACAACCCCTCGATTACCCGCGACGTCTCGGGCGAGGGCGTTCAGCAGGCCCTGCTGAAGATCATCGAGGGCACCACCGCCAGTGTACCGCCCAAGGGGGGGCGCAAGCACCCGCAGCAGGATTTCGTCAAGGTGGACACCTCCAACATCCTTTTTATCTGCGGCGGCACCTTTACCGGGCTTGAAAAAATCATCCAGCGCCGTCAGGGTTCCAAGATGATGGGCTTCGGAGCCGAAATCGTCAAAGCTTCCGAAAAGAGCGTGGGCGAGATGCTGCTGGACGTTCAGCCCGAGGACCTGATCAAGTTCGGTCTGATTCCCGAATTTTTGGGTCGCCTGCCCGTCATCGCCACCCTGGGCGAGTTGAACGAGGATTCCCTTGTGCGGATTCTGACCGAGCCCAAGAACGCACTGGTCAAGCAGTATCGGCAGCTTTTCGAGATTGAAGGCGCCAACCTGCGTTTCACCAACAGCGCCCTGAGCGCCATCGCTCAGGAGGCCATCAAGCGCAAGAGCGGGGCCCGCGGGCTGCGGGCCATCATGGAGGGGGCGCTGCTGGACATCATGTACGATCTGCCTTCGGTGGACAACGTCAAGGAGTGCGTGGTCAGCGAGGACGTGGTCTTGAAAAAGGAGGCCCCGATCCTGCTGTTCGACCAGACCAAAAACAAAAAGCAGGCCTGATTCGGTTCTTTCAATCGTTCCCATGCCCATGGTCGGCGTAAGCGACGCGCCGACCATGGGCCGTCTTTTCTGGGCCCGGCGAAACCTGCCCCCGATTTTTTCATGCCCGCGCTGTCTTTGCGGTCCGAACAACGCCGTCGTTGCGGCTCAAGGGTTGCCCCTGATCACGATAATGGGACCCATGAGGCCGCGCCCCTTGAAATGAAATGTAATACCAACTATTTTACGACAGACGATGGCGAAAGTGATGTCACCGCCGTCAAATTCGATAACGACAACCGCCAAGCGAGCTCCGGTGCCGAAGCCGACCCGATTGCGCGACCGACGATAAGGAAGTGAATTCACATGGTCAACATCCCCAAAATTTTCAAAGACGATCTCGAACCCACCCACACCCAGCTGCCGCTCTTGCCCCTGCGGGACATTGTCGTTTTCCCGCACATGGTGGCGCCGCTTTTCGTGGGGCGCACCAAATCGGTGAACGCCCTCTCCGACGCCATGGGCAAAAACAAGCGGGTCTTCCTGGCCACGCAGATCAAGGCCGGGGTGGACAGCCCGGAGGAAGGCGACATCAACCGGGTGGGAACCATCGGTAAGGTCCTTCAGCTGCTCAAATTGCCGGATGGCACCGTCAAGGCGCTGGTCGAGGGCGAGGCCCGGGCCAAGGTGATCCAGTTTCTGGAGGAGGATGATTTTTTCAAGGTGGCCCTCGACCCCCTGCCGGTGACGACAATCGGCGAGGTCGAGGCCCAGGCGCTCTGCCGTTCGGTGATCGAGAATTTCGAGAAATACGCCAAACTCAACAAGAGTATTTCCAAGGAACTCTTGGAGAGCGTCACCGAAATCAGCGAACCCTCCAAGCTGGCGGATACGGTGGCGGCCCACTTCTCCTTCAAGGTCGAAGACAAGCAGCGCCTGCTGGAGACGGTCTCGCCCGTGGACCGGGTGGCTCAGTTGGTGAGCCTGATCCGCATGGAGATCGAAGTCGCCCGCATGGATCAGCGCATCAAGGGGCGCGTCAAGGACCAGATGGAAAAAACCCAGCGCCAGTACTACCTCAACGAGCAGATGCGGGCGATCAAGAAGGAAATGGGGGCCGACGACGAAGCCAGCGAAGAACTGGAAGATCTCGAAAAGCGCATCAACGCGAAGAAGATGTCCGAGGAGGCCACCGAGAAAGTCCAGCAGGAGTTTCGCAAGCTCAAGATGATGACGCCCATGTCGGCCGAGGCCACCGTGGTGCGCAACTACATCGACTGGCTGATCAACCTGCCCTGGTATGAGCAAAGCGAGATCAACCAGGATCTGGAGGCGGCCGAGGTCATCCTGGACGAGGACCACTACGGGCTCGAAAAACCCAAGGAGCGCATCATCGAGTACCTGGCGGTCCAGACGCTGACCCAGAAGGTGCGCGGTCCGATCCTCTGCCTGGTGGGCCCCCCGGGCGTGGGCAAGACGTCGCTGGCCAAGTCCGTGGCGCGGGCCACCGGCCGCAAGTATGTGCGCCTGTCCCTGGGCGGGGTGCGCGACGAGGCCGAGATTCGCGGGCATCGCCGCACCTATATCGGTGCGCTTCCCGGCAAGATCGTCCAGTCCCTTAAAAAGGTGGGTGTCAACAACCCGGTGTTCTGCCTGGACGAAGTCGACAAGATGAGCATGGATTTCCGGGGCGATCCCTCGGCGGCCCTTCTCGAAGTGCTGGATCCCGAACAGAACTCGACCTTCAACGACCACTATCTGGACGTGGACTACGATCTGTCGGACATTCTGTTCATTACCACGGCCAATACCCTGCCGGATATTCCCCTGCCGCTGCAGGACCGCATGGAGATCATCCGGCTGCCGGGCTACACGGAATACGAAAAATACAACATCGCCAAGAACTTCCTGGTGGCCAAGCAAGTCGAAGCCAACGGTCTCAAGGACAAGGAAATCCGCTTTTCCAAAAACGCCATCCTGACCGTCATCCGCCGCTACACCCGCGAGGCCGGTGTGCGCAACCTGGAGCGCGAAATCGCCTCGATCTGCCGCAAGATCGCCCGGCAGGTGGTCAAGGACGACGGCAACGGGCAATACCGGGTCACGGCCCAGTCGATCGGCAAATTCTTAGGGCCGGAGCGCTTCAAGCAGGATCAGATCGAGGACAAGGATCAGGTCGGCATGGTCACCGGCCTGGCCTGGACCCAGGTGGGCGGCGAACTGCTGATCGTGGAAACGCTGACCATGCCGGGCAAGGGCAACGTCACCGTCACCGGCAAACTGGGCGAGGTGATGAAGGAATCGGCCCAGGCCGCGGTGAGCTACGTCCGTTCGCGGGCCGCCAACCTGCTGATCGACGAGAAGTTCTACAAACAGCTCGACCTGCACATTCACATCCCCGAGGGGGCCATTCCCAAGGACGGCCCTTCGGCCGGCATCGCCATGTGTACGTCCATCGTGTCGGCGCTCACCAAGCGATCGGTCCACCGCGATATCGCCATGACCGGGGAGATTACACTGCGCGGGCGGGTGCTGCCCATCGGGGGGTTGAAAGAGAAGGTCATCGCGGCCCACCGGGGGGGAATCCGCAAAATCCTGATCCCCAAGGAAAACGAGAAGGACCTCAAAGACATTCCCAAGACCATCGCCCGTGATCTCGAAATCGTGGCGGTGGAGCACATGGACGAGGTGCTCACCCACGCGCTGATCGTGGAGGCAGGCGAGCGCCTGTTCAAGGAAGTGGACATGCCGCTCGCCCTGGCCGAGGACAAGGCCGAGGGCAATACCACCGCCCCCCTGAACTGATTCCGGCGGCCGGCGCAACCAGCCGGTGCCGTCGCCGTCCGTGCCGGGATAGCGCTTGACACGTAAGGGGGTTTCCATTAGATACACCTGCTGTTGCGTGGGCGGGTAGCTCAGTTGGGAGAGCATCGGCCTTACAA
>CAYMAR010000370.1:0-3671 GCA_964388465.1 uncultured Desulfobacteraceae bacterium | reverse complement strand
ACTGGCGTTGAAGAAATACTGACGCCCGTCCCGATCCTTGACGACGCCCCGCCCTGGATCGAATGGGGATTCGCATCGCAACGCCCCGTAGACCATGTTCATCACGAACCGACCGGTGAGCTTTTTGACATCCCCGAAGCCGGCACTCGCCTGGCCGCCACGATCCTGCTCGGCCCCGGTGAGAAAATTCTGTCGCAGACCAGCCGCTTCCTGTGGAATCGCTACGGCCAGCGACTCGCCGTCGACCCGCGCCCGCAGGTCATGCCCTTCGAGAAGTATGCGGAATACGGCTATCGTCCTGCCCTGGAGCATCTCTGGCGACCTGGTCCGGAAGCCGGCACCGGCGGGATCACGCTGACGACGTTCCATACGCCGTAAGGGGCCTGTGGCGGTCGGGAATACGCGGACGATCTCTGGTTCCAGTGCTGGTTCAACAATGCGCGAACCGCCTGCGGACTGGCAGCGTGGGGAGAGGAACTCGGCAGACCGGAATACAAGGCCAGGGCCCGGGAAATTATCAACCTCACCCTTGCCGCCCCTCGCGAAAAAGGGATGTTTCCGGCGATCTACGCCCCGCACGACGGCGGCTGGAAAGGCTCATCGAAAAACCACGGCGGCGGGCCGGATCTTTATCATCTGCCGGACGCCGCCTGGACCGCGATCTGGATTCGCAAATACCACCAGGAGATCGAGCCCGTGCCGGACGCCCCGGAACGACTCGCGGAACTGACCGACTTTCTGCTGGGCGCGCAGGATGCCGTCGGCGGCTTCCCGACCTGGATCGAGCGCGGAACGCTGAAACCGGATCCACGGCTGAACGGTTCGGCCTCCGGCGCCATGGCCCTCTGGTTCCTCGGTGAAGAGGCGTTGGTCGGCGCGGTTTCATCCGACCGCTTGCCCGGTGTCCTGGAGACCATCGCGCGCGGCGTGGAGCACCTGCGCCAGTGCGTGCTGCCCCGGCTGAAATTCGACGATTTCGAGTTGTACTACTCCTGCTCCGCCAAACCGCTCGACTTCTTCGATCCATGGACGCATATGCCGGGCATTAACACGCTCGCGATCCAATGGTGCGCGGAGGCGTTCCGCGTGGCGCATCTGCTCGGGGTTGACTGTTCGTGTGCGAAAGCCGGCGAGGCGCTTTCGCAGGCAGCCCAGGCGAATCTGAATGCCGGGCGCTTCTGCGTCGATCTGCTGACCTTGTTCCAGCAGGTCTGGAACCCGCCTTACCTCAGCCTCTACGCCTTCGGCGGCTTTGGTGTCATGAACACCGACGGCGAATGGCACGACGCGCGGCAGGCCCAGTTCGCCGAGACCCTGGCGAACTGGCATGCCGTCACAGGCGTGGACGAATACCGCGAACGCGCCGTGGCCGCCGCCCGCGCCGCCTTCGCGCTCATGGCCTGCGATGAAAACAGGGAGATCTGTCCCAAGAACTACCGGGGCACAGAGCGCAACTTCGAAGTGCGCGGCATGATGGCCGAGAACTACGGCCACGACGGCCGGGACGAGCGCGCGTTCCAGTCCGGCTTCCATTGGGGCACGGGCAGTGCCCTGACCACCGCGAGCCGGCTCTGGTGCAACACGATCAGCGACGGAGGAAGTATCCCATGATGAATGGCCCTTTTCGTGCACCGATAACGATACAACTGCTCCTTGCAGTCATCGGGATGGCCGTGCTGGGGAGCCTGGGTTTCGGACAAGAACCAACAGCCGCGCCGGTTGTCGAGCTAAAGCTCTCGGAGTGGCAATACCGGGTCACGACCCCGGTTTACGAGGCGATTGTCGCGCCGTCGGGACTGTTGTCGTATCTCGAGGTCGGCCATTGGCGGGCGGCGTTCCTGGACCGTCCGCTCCGTCTGAACGTTCACCCCGACAGGTTCGGCAAGAAACCCCAATATATCTGCCCGCGGATCAGTCAGCCGGAACCGGATGTGCTGGTCTGCGACGGGTTGCAGGCGACGCTGCGCTATGTGTTCGGCCGGGACAGTATCGAAATGACCATCACGGCCAAACGTAAGCATGTTGACCTCTTCATCCCGATCAAGCCCGAAGTCGACGGTGTGCGCATCGATCATTCCGAGCACGGCGAACAGATCGCCGTGGGCGGGCGGATGGTGGCTGGCGGTGGTACCATCGAATACTGCTTGGGCGGGAAGTTCCTGCGGGCGTCGGGCGGTGTGTGCAATTATGCTCCCACAACCCTGAGCGCGCCCTGGATCGGCGCCGGCGAGAAGAAGGTCGTGCACCTGCAAATGGGCGATGTCACGCCCGAGCAGCGCGCCAGGTTCGATATCCCACGGCTGTATACCGGGCCGTTGACCGTGCTCAGCCCGCGGGATTATCAGGTGTTCCAGCGCCGCACCCGCGAGGCCGGCGCGATCCGCGTGGCCGGCAAGGTGAATGTTCCCTGCGATCGCGTCGAATTCCGGCGCGGCGACGACGACTGGCAACCGGTGGCGCTCGAAGCGGCCGGCGGCGCCTTCTTTGCCACTCTCCCGACACCCGCCGGCGGCTGGTACCGCTGCGAAGTCCGCGCGTTGAAAGACGATCAGGTCATGGCCACCCGCACCATCGAACGCGTCGGGGTAGGGGAGGTGTTCGTCGTCGCTGGTCAATCTAACTCGACCAACTGCGGCGACGAACGCCAGCAGCCGGAGTCGGGGCTGGTCTCGACCTTCAGCGGCTGGGAATGGCGCGTGGCGGACGATCCGCAGCCCGCGGTGCATGACGCCAGCGGCGGCGGCAGTCCCTGGCCGGCCTTCGGCGACGCGCTGGTCAAGCGCTGCGGCGTTCCGGTCGGTCTCGTGGTCACCGGTCACGGCGGCACCGGTGTCGAGCAATGGATGCCGGGCGGCGAGCTGTTCGAATGGATGCAGCAACGCATCCTCCAGCTCGGTCCGGGCGGTTTCCGCATGGTGCTCTGGCACCAGGGCGAGAACAACGGCGGAGCCAAGCATCCCGGCCCGGCAGCCGATGACTACCAGGCCCGGCTGCGCACGATGATCGAACAGAGCAATGCCCGCGCCGGCTGGACCTTCCCCTGGATGGTCGCCGTCGCCTGCGCTCGCAGCGGCCAGATGCAGTTGGCCGAAGCAGGCGAGGCATTGCTCGGCCCCGATACCGACGCGCTCCAAGGCGACTACCGCGGCCGGCCCGGCAACCACATTCATTTCTCCGTCAAAGGCCTGAAGAAACACGGCGAGCTGTGGGCCGACCAGGTAGGAGAGTGGGTCGATACCCTTTTCGCAAAATAGCCATGACCTAAAAGGAAGAGTGCACAATGGGTAACAATAGTCTTGATCTGACGAACACCGACCGTCTGGCCATTTCCTTCTGGATCTGGGCCTTGTGGGACACCGGCACGACCGGGTTCTTCAATGACTTGGAACTGCGCATGACCGAGCTGGTCGAGCGCGGCTTCAACTGCATCCGCATCGAAAGCGGCGCCGGGATCACCCATGACGCCGACGGCCGGCCGCGCGGGGAGCTCGAGTTTTTCCCGGCCTTGCCCGGTCATGGCCATTTTACCCGGCAGATGGAGCACATGACCGGCGGGCGCGTCGATCTGCTCAAGCGACTGATCGAGCTGTGCACGGTCGCCAAGCGCCATGACGTCAAGGTGATCCTCTCGAGCTGGTACTATCTGCACACGTTCTGGTTCACTGATACGC
>CAYMAR010000369.1:0-3689 GCA_964388465.1 uncultured Desulfobacteraceae bacterium | reverse complement strand
GTTTCGGACTCGATCAAGCGTTCGTCGCGGCGCGTGTCGCGCCACGCGATTCGCGTGCCGCCGTCCGCGACGCGCGCCTGAAAGTGTCCGGCGTTGAGTACTTTATCTGACATGTTCCGGCAATCCTCTTGGTAACAGCACATTGATCACTTCGATTTTCCAATTTTCCTGATGTCTTCCCGCGTCACAATCCCCCCTGCGTTACGGAGTCTGGTTTGCAGCGTCTTAACATCGATTGCCGACGGCGCGATTCCCGCCTCTACCGCCACGGCGGCCGCCGTTCCCGCGGCTTCGCCCATCAGGGTACACTGGCTCATAACCCTGGCGCTCCCGAGTGCGATGTGAGTGAAAGAGGCGCACCGGCCTGCCACCAGGATGTTTTCCCTATCTTTCGGGACGAGGGCTCTGTAGGGGATCTGATATTTGAACCCCTTCGGCGGCGACCAGGTGTTGTGATCCATTCCCCCCTCGTCCAACGAATGGATGTCGATGTAGAAGGCGCCGTACCCGATACTGTCGGCGAACTCTCGCTCGGCTTTCAGATCGTGCTCCGTCACGATGTACTTGCCCGTGATGCGGCGGCTTTCGCGGGTTCCGATCACGCTCCCGGTCGACACGAGGTGGCAGTTTTCCATGCCGGAAACATACTTCCGGAACACCGGGATCAGATGATAGGCCTGTCTTCTGCCTTCGACGGTCGCATCGGTGAGGTCCTCAGCGCGCGTGGAATCCTTCCCGATGATATGGGTGAAATTGATCCCGACGTAGGTGGGTTGTTTGCTGTTCCACCAGAATCCCATAATCTTCTTCTGGAAGCTTTCCATGTCGCCGTTCTTCTGCGCCTGCTCCCAGACCTCTTCCATTCCACCGGAGGTGCGCCACTTCTGTACTTTGTCCCAATCCACGCCGCCGATCGTAAACATGAGGGTCATCGGCTGGCATTTCCCGTCGCTGTCACGGCCCTGCTTGTACACGCATCCCGCTGACGCGCATACATCGCCATCGCCGGTGCAATCGATCACGGTATCGGCCGCAAGGGTTCTGCGTCCCGATTTGTTCTGCACGACAACCCCCTTGACGGCCTTTCCCTCGGTGACGGTTTCGGCAAACAGCGTGTGATAGATGAAGTCGATTCCGTTCTCCAGAAACAGCTCTTCCAGCATCCGCTTGTAGTATTCGACATCGTAAAAGGCACAGGAGCCTGGGTTCAGGTCGCCATACCCTTCCGCGGCAATCCGCTCAAGCAGTTCATAGGCCACTCCCCCCACAATCTGATTGTCGGAATGCCAATCGTTGCAAAGGCACATGTAGCCGTGTCCCCCGGCGCCGCCGACCCCGCCGAAACTGTTCAGTTGTTCGACCACCAGCGTTTTCATCCCTTGTCTGCTGGCGGCCAGCGCGGCGCCGATGCCGGCAGGCCCACCACCAACGACGATGACGTTATAGCGATCTTTGATTTCCATATTCAGTCCTTTCGTACTGATCTTTCGTGCGGAGTTTTCGCCTTAATCTTTCGCCCCAATCTCTCGCCCCTCTGACTTTGGATTAAGGCGAAAGAATAGGAGGAAAAATTAGGGGGGTAACTCTCCTATTTGTCAGCGGAGGAGTTCCGCCCATACCGAATTTCGACTGGCTGCCAGATACCGGCGTCGTACAAATCCTTGCTCACGCGCAATGCCAGGCGAATGGTCTTGCCGGGTTTCAGCATGCCGGAGATAGTCGGCGCCCAAGTGTGGTGCCAGGTGATATCCAGGTTGTAGCGGCTGCCGACACATTCGCCGTCGAGCCAGGCTGTCACTTCGCCATCGACGCCATGGAAGACAAGCCAGGCCTGGTCGCCGGACGCCATTTTCGGGCATTCAAACTCGCAGGCATACCAGGCGGTTCCGTTGTAATCGACCAGGCTCTTCCATCCCGTCGGTTCCTTTCGCCACGCGGCACTGTCTGCGAGACCGTCGAGTATGCCGATGGGGCGCCATGATTCATCGAGCTGGACCGTCTGCCAGTCCTCGTCCAGTCCGCGATTGTCGGGATCGGTTTTAAAACGCCAGCCCTGAGCCAGGTCCAGGCGGCTCGTCAGGTTCCGCCAGGGCAGCTCATCCACCAGCACAATGCGTGCAAGGCTGATGCCGTGCTCATCACGCCTGGCCAGCGCCCAGACGTCGTAACACCCGCACAAGGGGATATCGTCCGAAATGCATGTGTAGATCGGGTCGGGCGTGGACCTTGCGGCCACTCGCAGTTCCAGGCCCGCGCCGCCAGCGGAATCGATCCGGAGGATCGTCGGCCCCGCATTCATCCGGGAACCATCTTCGGCGTGTACGGACCCGATCTTCTGAAACAAGTCATACTGCCCGAGCTTATGCCACTGGTACGTGGCGTCGATGTCTACCACGCCGCGGTCGGTCTTGTCGCGGTGTTCGCCAAGATCACTGCGGACCTCGCAAACCAATCCCCGGCTTTCGCCGGGCAGGAGATAAGCCGGCCGATCCGCTTCGCGTAGCAGCTTGCAGTCGCCGGTGGCGAAGGCCGGATTGCCGGGGACAAAATCCAGAATCCGGGCATTGTCAAAGCCGGCAAAGCGTTCCGGCAGCGCGGCGACACCGCCGGGATTCAATTCGCCGAAATCAATGTTCTCCATGCGCACATTGCGGATGGTCCCGTTGTTGTCGAAGAAGACTCCGCCCGCCTCGGAGCGAATGCAGACATTTTCCAGCGCCAGGTTCCGTATGCGGCCCCGGGTGGCGGCGAAAATGTGCGGCTGGCCGGTGAGGTTTTCGACACTGACGTTGCGTATGTTCAACGACCGTATTGTCGCCCCGCGGGACACGCTCAGCACGGGCGTCGGATTGAGGCGTTCCGTGCGCTGGAAACCATCCACGACCAGCGTACCGACATCCACCCCTTCTTCGAGGATGATCTGGGCGGAATCGAATTTGCCCTTCATCCCCGCGTGCATACCAAAGCCGCGCACGTTCTCGGGCATCGCTCCCTTGCGGCAGAAGAAGTTCCGCAGCACAATATTGTCGAAGCGCCCGCGCCGCGGACGGCGCATGTGGAATTTGGAGAACGCCACGGCATACCACATGTAGTTGCCATGGATGTTCTCGATGGTGATGTTGCGGATATTTGCGCCGCAGGACATGACGCGGATTCCGTTCGTGGCGCAGTCGCTGTAGACGCCGTCGACCGTCAGGTCCTCAATCGGCAGCCCCACGTATTCATTGAAGTCATCGCCGTTGATGGCGATGATGTCGTCCGTGGTTATGCCTTTCACATTCCGTATCGTGCCGTAGCGGCAGCCGCCTTCGATGTGGATGCCGTCGTTGTTCGAGCACAGGTGTTGGTAGTCGAGGGTGACATCCTCGATCGTGAAGTACTTCAAGCGGGCGATCAACATGCCGAAAGCGTGCGGATCCCGCAGGGTGATGCCGCTGATCGTAAGATGCTCGACGTTGTCGAAGCGCATGAGAATCCCGAATTGCGGCATCGAAAGCCCGGTTTTGTGGCCGTCGCCCTGGCCGGGATTGTTCATGTCCCAGATCCCACCGACCAGGGAGATGTGGCGGTTGCCGTTCTCGACATCGCGGTTGGTGATCATCAGGCAGTCGGCACCGTCCGCCAAACGAATGACGGTGGTGGAATCCAGCCGCAATGTCTGTCCCGAATGGATACGCAGGGTTTGACGG
>CAYMAR010000368.1:0-3714 GCA_964388465.1 uncultured Desulfobacteraceae bacterium | reverse complement strand
AAGGACACCCTGCAATAATCCTGGTCACGCGTTTGGGCGATGTTCGTTCTCAATCGCCGGGCTAAATTGCTGGGGGTTGCCGTCCCCCTATCCCGTGAGGCGCAAACCAGTCGTTGACATTTGATCGACAAATTCCTACGAACAGATCATCCGATGCAACCTGATGCTGCCAGCGGATCTCCCTCGCAACTATCGATTAGTGCGCACCGATTCCAGCTATCGGATCCTGTTCCGTTAAAGAAACCATCCTGCTTCGGCCTGAGATCCGTCACCCGGGCGAATCGCTCGGCTTAGCGGGCGCCGAACCGTTAGCGGCCCGTTGCGAGGTAATACACGCGGCGCCGAATCAGGAACCGCAGAACGATCTTGATAGCGCTTTCACGGCCCTAAAGATGCGTCACCCGAGGCGGCCGCAAGGTCCGGGCGCGCCCCACCAGGGGACGGGGTTCAATTTCGACCGCCGCAGCGGAAGGGCCTGGCGAAACGCCGCCCCTAAACGGCAGTATTTGAATCGACGGGAGGTTGAAGATGCAGAAACCGGATTCAAACCTGAAATTAATCGTCTTGGCTTTATTGTCCTTGATGCCTTTGCTGCTGGCAGGCTGTGCGACCGAGCCGGTCGCCAGGGGCGCCAACTGGGAGCCTTGGGCGGGTAGATTGACCGGCATGGTCGAGGCCGATCTCACCATGTACTTTTCACGACTGGAGCAGGAAGAAGGTGCCTTCCTGGTCGAGGGTTCGTTTTCCGGCGACATCGAAGACGTATCGGGCGGCTATGGCAGCGGAACCATGTCGGGTGATATCAAGGGCCAGGTCAAAGACGGGATTTTCAATGTGCGCATCAGGGGCCACGCCCGCGTCAGAGCCGGTTCGGCGGCCGTCGACGGCAAACTGCTGGGTACGCTCTCGCAAACCCAGGCCTTCGGAACCTGGAACCTTGAAGCACGCGATAGCGAAGAAACCTACCGGTTCGCCGGTGAATGGAACGCCGACAAGGTCGACGCGGCATCCCAGGTGCAATGAAGGGCTTCTTAAAAACGGGTGTCAAGTTATCCGCTAGCCCTAATGTTGCTTGGCCCGCACTCCCTTTTCTTCTGCTCCTGCTGGTGATGCCGCTGCCGGCGAGCGGCTCCGATATTGCCACCGCCCAGCGGCATTATTTTGCCGGACAATACGAACAAGCCCTGCCCTTCTTCATCGAAGCCGTGGCGCGTCGACCCGACGACCCCATGCGCAATTACTTCCTGGGCCTGACCCATTTTAAACTCGAGCAGTACGAAGCCGCCAGGCAAGCCTTTGAAAAGGTCGTCAAACTCAAGCCGGCATACGAACTCGCCCGCCTCCAGCTGGCACGGGCCTGTTATGAAACCGGTGATTATGCCTGGGCCAACGTCCATCTGATGCACCTGCGGGACATCCAAACCAAGGAGTTTCAAAAGTCTGATTTCGCCATGATCCAAGCTGTGGCCGAGTGGCGGGAGGATGTCGCCGCGCAATCGAATTCATCTCCGGGGACCCCAACACCGCTGGCCCCCCAAGTGGATCGGGTGCCGCCTGAAATCACCATCCTCTACCCGAAGACCACGCGCGGCATCCAGACCGTGCGCGAAGAGACCGGTATCCTGATCGAGGGGGTGGTCCGCGACGCGTCCCCCTTGATGTGGGTCCGCATCAACGGGGAGAACATCGCCTTTGATCCAAGCGGCCGTTTTTCCAAGAACTGGTTTTTGAGTATCGGAAGCAATACCCTCAAAATCACGGCCAGCGACATCTACCTGAATACGGCCGAGACGTCACTGGCCATCGACAAAGAAATCACCGCGCCTCCGAAGATGTCGGCCGGGAACCCCGCCGGCCTGGCTGCGGGAGCCAAAAAAGCTCCGCAACGATACGCCGTCGTCATCGGCATCGGCACGTATCAGGACCGCAAGATCCCCCCCTTGCGCTACACCGTTGCCGATGCACGCGCCATGTATGACGTTTTGACCGATCCGCGCTACGGTTTCTCAGCAGCCGGGAACGTGAAACTTCTGATCGACCAGGAGGCGTCGACATACAAGATCAGAGAAGTGTTCGATAGCTGGCTTAAGAACAGGGTGCGGGCCGAGGACTCGGTGATTGTCTACTTTGCCGGTCATGGGGCGCCCGAGGCGGGCCGCACCTATTGGGTGACCCACGATGCGGACATCGAAAATTTATATGGTACCGCCATCAGCAACGACGGCCTTTCGCAAATGCTCAACCGGATCGCTTCCAAAACGGTCATCGTCTTTCTTGACAGCTGCCACAGTGCCGCCACCGTCAATCGCGGCTGGCACACCCGAAGTCTGACCGCCAAAGACCCGTTCAAGGAATTCAAGGGGGAGGGCCGGGTGGTGATCACCTCTTCCAACGGCAAACAGCTTTCACTGGAAATTGAGGCCTATGGCCACGGCGTCTTCACTTACTACCTCATCGAGGGCCTGATCGGAAAAGCCGACCAGGACCGGGATGGCTATGTTATCCTCGATGAAATCTGGGATTATGTTAAGCGCAATGTCAAAAATACGGCCAGGCAATTCGGCATTCATCAGACGCCCATCATCGATGGCAGGCATAGCGCGGGAATTCTGCTCTCGAAGTACCCTCAAGAATGAATCGTCGAATAGCCGTACCGGGTGGGTGAGCATCGGCGTCATCGCAGGCCGCCCGTCTCGCGGTACTATAGTCTGAAGACCACCAGGCCGACCTGCCGGTGCAGTGCTCGATCCAAGCCGCAAGTAGGGCGCCAAGAGAAGAAATCAGATCGAATGAACAGATGCCGCCTGCGCCGAGAGCCTCTCGATGCGCTTGAGCGCCGCCCGGCAGATGATGCCGTAAGGGCTTGCCCAACGAGGAACGCTGAAGGTCAGCTCGCAGCGGCGCGGTCCCCGGGGTTCGACCCGGTGGCCGGTGGCGGCCACGCCACCCACCCGCCAGTCCCAAAAACGCTCGGGCTCGAAGCGCTCCACGGCGAAAGGCAGCCAGAGGCCGATTGGCGTGAGCACCCGGCCGGTCGATCCTGCCCGGATATAGCGCTCGCTGCATTCAACGGCGCGAACGGTGGGCCCCCATCGGGGCCAAGCGAGGGTATCAGTGATCAGGCGCCAGATTTCGGAAGCCGGCGCATCGAGGGTTTGACTGAAAAGCTTCGGCAACATCGTATCGAGAAAGGAAGGCTTCGCGCGAGGGCCGGTCGATGACGATGCCGGCCCCGACATATCCACCGCGATTCGTCGACGGTTAGGACTGCGCGCCCTTGTATTTGACGTAAAGCTCGCGCACACGCCGCTTGAGCGCTTTGATCCGTTTGGAATCCTCGTCCGAGGCCCAGCGCGGCTCGCTAATGTTGAAAAGCGCATCGTTGATTTCGTCGATGACATGCTCGGTCGCCTCGCACCACTCGGCGGTGCAGCGGTCGCTCATGTCGGCGGCCTCTTCGATGTCGGCTTCCAAATCGCGAATCGAGGTTTCCAGGGCCGTCATGTAATGTCCCCAGGCTTCCAGGGTTTCCTTTTGGAACTGTTCATGGATCGTGTTCATGTCAATTTCTCCCGGTTTTGAGCCGCATAAGTCAGCCGGCTGTATTGTTAATATTTGCGGGCATCATCCAATATCATAATCAACATTTTGATTTGAAAAATTAATCACCTCACAGGTGGATTCAAGCTTCGGGTCAAACCCCATCACCCAGCT
>CAYMAR010000367.1:0-3762 GCA_964388465.1 uncultured Desulfobacteraceae bacterium | reverse complement strand
AGATCGGCGTCTTCCAGACGTTTCTGGAAATCGACCAGCTTTTCGAGTGATTCGGTGCGACCGTCAAGATTGATTCGCATAAAATCAGCGGCCGGTCGGAACGAATCGATGATGACCGCATCCGGAATGGCTTTTTCAAGCGCATCCAATACCTTGACCCAGGGAAACCGGTCGAGGGCGATTAGCCGGTTGCCTTTGAGGCCCCGGTCCATCAAAGCCTGATAAATCTTGGGTTTGATCGCACGATCGCCGCCGCCCGCGGCTTCGATGTTACGGATTTGTTCCTGAAGGGCCGTGAGTTTGCGCTGGTAGTCCACGCGTTCGTGGTACAACTGAACGCCCTGAACCAGGTTGGCCAGCGAGATAACGGCGATGAACACGGCCGTAGCGCCATAAAGCAGATAGCGGATGCGATAGTCGATGCGCTCGCGGGTCGTGAGATTGATCTGGTCAAGCAGCATGGCGCTCAGGCCCTCGCTAACCCCTGGGCCGCCCCAATGGCGGAAGCATATGAAGACAGCTTGAGCCGTTCCAGAGGGTGCTTGTGGTCGAAAGGCGAATCGATCAGTTGGTGCTCCTTCAACACGATCACTTGAATATCGATCAGGTTTCCCAGAACTTCGAGCAGTTCATCGTGGTAGCCGACCTGGCTGCCGATGCTCAGACGCTCGATCCGTTTGCCGGGATTGGTGTCGAGATAGTGCTGAATCGTCATGTCCACATCCTGAAAGAACTGCAAATCCGAAAAGCCGCGCTTCACACCGTGGAAAAACATGAGATCGTTGTCGTCAAATACCATAAAATTAAAATAATTGTCGAACAGGCCCAGGAAGGCGTACGTGCCTTCGCGCGGGATCAGCGGGGCAAAGAAGTTGTAGAGATTGATGCTGGCCGGCCGGACGACCCGCGTATCGACCGCACATTTGGCCATCAGCGCTTCGAATTGCTGAATGACGTCCTTCATGGCGATGGTGACCAGCAGCATTTCATTGCCGTCCGCATCGCGCCCGGCGGGCTGGTAGGAAACGCAGGTATTCTCGATGGGAAAATGAAAGGACTTTTCCAGACTCCAGGTGATCAGTTTCTCGGTTTCGGCGCGCGTGTTGGGCAGCTTGGGATAGCCGCGCATCAGGATGCGGACGATTTCGCTCGGCAGCGATAGTCCGGCGGTGGCGACGTTGTGCGGGCAGTCCGCCAATAGCGCCTGAAAGGTCTGATTGAAAACATCCGGGTTGACGATATTGGGGGACTTGAACGCCGGCTTGAGGGTTTCTTCGGGCAACTGTGCACTTGCCCAGTGGACCAGCTGCCAGCTCGCTTTGCCCCTCTCGAGAACGACCATCTTGAGTGTCTTGGGGCTGATTTCAAAACCGGCCCGGTATCTGTTCGGCAACCATCTCACGGCCTATTCATCCATTTCCACAAACGTTACGCGATTGGCTTCGCGCAGGGTTGTCACGCCGTTGAAAACTTCCTGCAGGGCGGCGCGCCTCAGAAATATGGTGCCGGACTCGAGAGCCATCTGCTTGATTCGGGTAATGGCGGCGCGGGAGATGAACATTTCACGCATTTCATCGTTCATCTCCATGATTTCGACCACGGCCTTGCGCCCCCGGTAGCCGGTGCCCTGGCAGCGCTCGCAGCCTTTGGGGGTGAAGAAATCATACCCTTTGACCATCTTGGGAGACAGGCCCGACTCGAGCAATTCGGCCTCGTCCGGTGTGTAGCGCAACTTGCAGTCGCAGAGGGTGCGGATCAGGCGCTGGGAGGCGATGCAGTTCAACGCGGCCATCAGGTTTTCGGGTTGGATGTCCATGTAGGTGAAGCGATTGATCACATCGAAGGAGCGGTTGGCGTGCACCGTGGTGAACACCATGTGGCCGGTCAACGCACTCTGCAGGGCGATCTGTGCCGTTTCGGGGTCGCGGATTTCACCCACGAGGATTTTATCCGGATCGTGGCGCAGAATCGAACGCAGCCCGCGGGCAAAGGTCAAGCCTTTCTTCTCGTTGACCGGTATCTGGACGATGCCCTCCAACTGGTACTCGACCGGATCTTCGATGGTGATGATTTTGGTATCCTTGTGGTTGATTTCCGACAGGGCGCCATAAAGCGTGGTGGTTTTGCCGCTGCCGGTCGGACCGGTCATCAGGAACATGCCGTAGGGCGCGCTGATCATGCGCCGCATGCGCAACAATTCATACTCGGCAAAGCCCATGGCGTCGAGGCGGAAATCGCCGCGCCGCCCGGCGATGCTTTCGCGGTCCAGGATGCGAATCACGGCGTCCTCGCCGAAAATGGTGGGCAGAATCGAGATGCGAAAATCAATGAACCGTTCCGCGACCTTCAGCTTGAAACGCCCGTCCTGCGGAATGCGCTTTTCCGAAATGTCCAGCTCCGACATCACTTTGATGCGGGAGATGATCGGGCTCTGGTGTTTGACATCGATGGGGTTGGTGGCCTGGTGCAGCATGCCGTTGATGCGGTAGCGGATAATGATGCCCTTGGTGGTCGTCTCGATATGAATGTCGCTGGCACGTTTGTTGATCGCATCCAGAATGGTTGAATCGACCAGCTTGACGATGGGGCTTTCTTCCGCGGACACTTTTTCGGCACTGAGGGTATACTCGCCCTTGTCGGATTCCTTGACAACGGCGAGCTGGACCTGATCGGGAGCATTATCGATGATGTTGCGCGAAGTCTTGAGGCGGTTGATGGCCCGGCGAATGTTCTTTTCGCTGGCGACCACGGCGGAGACCTCGAGATCGGTCAACATTTCCAATTCGTCCACCAGTTTGAGCAGATGCTTCGGCTCGGCCATGGCGATGGTCAACTGATCGCCGCGTTTTCTATACGGGATAAATTTATAGCGAACCATCAGGTCCAACGGCACCAGATCCACCAGGGCGGGCGGAATCTTGCCGTTGAGTTTGACGTACCGGTAGGAAAACTGGGCCGCCATGATTTGGGCCAGATCCTCTGCATCGATCAGGCCCTCTTCCAGGCACAGCTGTCCGATCATCTGCTTGGAGATGTTTTTTTTAGAGAGGATGTACTTGAGGTCATCCTGGGTCATAAATCCCAGTTTGAGCGCCCAGTCGCCGAAGCGAAGTTGTTTGTAAGCCTTTGGTGCCATTAAGTAGTTGGGGCGGTTCCGCTATCGGCCCAATCTCGGCGTTGCCCAGCATCTCTCGTCACTGCGGCGTACATTGAGTACGCCTCGTTCCTCCAGATTCGGGCGCCTTGATCTTGGACCGCTATCGAAACCTTTCATTGCTTGCATGCCGATCAGCGACCGATCGGCCTTGATCTGTGTTTATCTGTGAAAATCAGTGGCCCAATCGGCTCTTCCGCCCTTCAAAATCGCCAGGCCCAAGCACTTCTCCCGTTTGTTAAAAAACCGTTCCGGCCAATTGAAAGATGGGCAGGTACATGGCCAGTACGATAAAGCCGATAAGCAGGCCCATAAGCAGCATCAGAGCCGGTTCGATGCCGGCGGAAAGGGCGGCCAGCATGACCGCAACCTCATCATCATAGAAATCGGCGGCATCGTTCAGCACCTGCTCCAGTTCGCCGCCGCTCTCGCCGGCGGCGATCATGCGAACGGCCAGATGGGGAAATTGGCCCGTTTCCTCCAGGGCTTCCGAGAAGCCGTAGCCTTCCGTAATGCGGGCGACGACGGCGGTCATTTGGGACTGTAAAAACCGGTTATTGAGCGCCCCCGCGGCGAGGCCCACGGCCTCAAGCAGGGTTGCACCGGCG
>CAYMAR010000366.1:0-3763 GCA_964388465.1 uncultured Desulfobacteraceae bacterium | reverse complement strand
TGACGCTCCGGGATCCCGAGGGTTTTCTGCTGGCGATCATGCACATCGAAGAAATCTGGCCGGCAGAAAAGGACAAGGAGGTACAGCAGGTTTACGGAACGGCGGACCGGGACCATCCGGGCGTGGCCTACATTCACAACAAGGGCGGCGACTACTACGTGGGCGGCCCGCTGGAGGTACTGAGTCCTCCGCTACATTTTGATTTCAAATCATTGCGATTGACACCGGATGAAGCGCGTGCAGCCTACGACAAGCTTGGATGGCAGCGTATCGTGGGCTTCCAGACGCGACATCCGATTCACCGGCCCCAGTTCGAGATGACCCTGCATGCCATGCACAAAGCGCGTGCCAACCTGCTTTTGATGCCCATCGTCGGCATGACCCGCCCCGGCGACTTTGACCACTACACCCGCGTGCGCTGCCTCAAAAAGGTCGGCAACCTTTATCCCCCCGATAGCCATATTCTCAATTTGCTGCCTTTGGCCATGCGCATGGCCGGCCCCCGGGAAGCCCTGCTGCACACGATCATTGCCCGTAATTTCGGCTGCACCCATTTCATCGTGGGGCATGATCATGCGGGGGCCGGCAAAGATGCGGCCGGCAACTTCTTCTATGCTTCAGATGCGGCACGTCAAACCGCCCAAGAATATCATGAAGAGCTGGGGGTCGAAATCATTCCCTTCAAGGAAATGGTATATCTGCCCTTCGAAGATGAATTTCGTTTTAAAGACGAAGTCGACGCCGGCATCCAAACCATTGCCATGAGCGGCACCGATATCCGTGAACGCATCAGCCGGGGCAAACGCGTTCCGGCCTGGATGACTTTTCCAGAAGTCGTTGCCGAGATCCGGCGCTCGTTTCCGCCACCGCGGCGGCGCGGGTTCACGGTATTCATGACCGGACTGTCCGGCGCCGGCAAATCAACGATCGCCCGCGTGCTCTATGCCAAGTTTCTGGAAAGGGGTGATCGGCCGGTCACACTTCTGGACGGCGACATCGTCCGCCGCCACCTTTCCAGCAAACTGACATTTTCTAAAGAGGACCGCGACATCAATGTGCGTCGTATCGGCTTCGTGGCCAGCGAGATCACCAAAAACCGCGGTATCGCCATCTGCGCCCCCATCGCCCCCTACGAAGTCACACGCAACGAGATCCGTCGGATTATCGAACAGCACGGCGGTTTTTTCGAAGTTCACATCGCCACCCCGCTCGAAACCTGTGAAAAGCGCGATCGCAAAGGGATGTACGCCAAAGCCCGCGCCGGACTAATCAAGGGGTTTACCGGCGTGGACGATCCCTATGAGGTTCCAGCCAACCCCGAAGTAATTGTGGACACCACGAACATCACCCCGGATGAAGCGACCCAGCAGATTCTGGTGGTGCTCGGGCGCAAGGGCTACATTTGACAACGCAACCCAAGGAGTTTTCCCATGAATCTCGCCGTCGTCGGCACCGGTTATGTCGGCCTGGTCACCGCCGCCTGTTTTGCGGAAATGGGCAACGACGTTATTTGTATCGACATCAATCCCGCGATTATCGAAAACCTGAACAACGGCCACATCCATATACACGAACCGGGGCTGGAAGCGCTGGTGGAGCGCAACGCCGCCGAGGGACGCTTGCAGTTCACGACCGACCTCGGCGAGGCCATTGCGAACGCCCTCTTCATTTTCAACTGCGTCGGCACCCCCCCCAGGGCGGATGGATCCTGCGATCTTGCTTTCGTGCAGGGCGTCGCTGCACAGATCGGGGAGGTCATCGACGAGTATAAAATCATCATCAACAAATCCACGGTGCCGGTGGGAACCGCCGGGCAGGTCAAAGCCATCATCCAGGAAAAAATCGACCAGCGCGGTCTGCGGATCGAATTCGATGTGGTTTCCAACCCCGAATTTCTCAAAGAGGGCGATGCCGTCAGCGATTTCATGAAGCCGGACCGCGTCATCGTGGGCACAGACAACGTGCGCACGGCCAAACTGCTGGAAGCGCTCTACGCTCCGTTTGCACGCAGCCGCGACAAACTCATGGTCATGGGTGTCAGAAGCGCCGAACTCACAAAATACGCGGCCAATTGCATGCTGGCCAGCAAGATATCGTTTATCAACGAAATCGCCAACATCTGCGAGAAAGTTGGGGCGGACGTCAAGGATGTCCGACGCGGTATCGGTTCGGACCACCGCATCGGCTACAAGTTTATCTATCCCGGGGTTGGCTACGGCGGCTCCTGCTTTCCCAAAGATGTCAAGGCCCTGATCGCCACGGCCCTTGAAAATGATTATGACCCTGAATTGATCACGGCCATCGACAACGTCAACATGCGCCAGAGGGCGCTGATTTCGAACAAGATCCAATCCTATTTCGCCGACCAGGGGGGTATTGCCGGCAAGACCCTGGCCCTTTGGGGGTTGGCTTTCAAAGCCAACACCGACGATGTTCGTGAAGCCCCCGCTTTGGATATCATCAATGCCTTGACCACCGAAGGCATGCGCATCCGGGCCTTCGATCCCATCGCCGGCGAGAATGCCCGGCAGGCATTGCGCGGAAACGAGCGGGTTCAAGTGATGGACGCACAATACGACGCCCTGGCGGATGCCGAAGCTTTGGCCGTGGTCACCGACTGGAACCAGTTTCGCAACCCGGATTTCGCCCGCATCAAAAAACTGCTGCGGGCCCCGATCATTTTTGACGGCCGCAACCTCTACTCCAGCAGTTTGATCGCTTCCCAAGGGTTTGCCTATTTTGCCATTGGCCGTCCCGAGATAAGGCCATAACGCCGGCTCCGTTCGTCGCGAGCGGCGTTCCGGGATTGGCCGCGGGTTCCGATTTATTTCAACGGGAGCACCATGGAAAGAGAAATCGCCACAATTATCATGGCCGCCGGGCGCGGCAGCCGCATGGCCGGTTACATCGGCAACAAAACCCTGCTGCCCCTCACACCGGAGGGGTCGGTTTTTATGGGGCAAGACCCCATTCTGGTGCACATTATCGACCAACTGCCCAGCGGTCCCAAAGCCATTGTCGTCAACCACTGCCAGAACGATGTCCGCAGGGCAACGCGCCACCTGGGGGTGACCTACCTCGAACAGCCGGTCCTCAACGGCACGGGCGGCGCCATTCTGGCGGCCCGACCGTTCCTGGACGCCATCGACTGCGACCACTGCATCATCACCATGGGCGATGTCCCTTTTATCCGCCCGTCGACCTATGCCCGCCTGGTCGAGGGCTTGCAGGATCGGGCCATGGTCGTTCTGGGCTTTAAACCCGTCGACAAAAAACAATACGGGGTTCTCGAAATCGCATCGGACCGGGTCGAATGCATCACGGAGTGGAAGTACTGGAAGGACTACCCGGCCGCCCGCCAGGCCGAACTCACAATTTGCAACTCCGGGATCTACGCTGCCCGGCGGGAGGCCTTGCAGCGCTACCTGCCCATCCTGGCCTCGCGCCCGCAGATCGTGCAGAAGGAAATCAACGGATGTTTGACGCCGATCGAGGAATTCTTCCTCACCGACCTGATCGAGTTCATGGTCGCCGACGATCTGCCGTTGGGGTTCATCGTCAGTGAAGACGAAACCGAGGCCATGGGGATCGACGACCGGGCGGCGCTCGAAAATGCGCAGCAGCTCTTCCGCAGCGTTGCGACCAAAGGGGCTGAGGTTCGATGAAGCCGCTCAACATCCTCGTCGTGGGCGGGTGTGGCTACATCGGCACCCACATGGTCAAGGCCCTGCTGGAAGCGGGCCACCGGCCCATCACCCTGGAC
>CAYMAR010000365.1:0-3764 GCA_964388465.1 uncultured Desulfobacteraceae bacterium | reverse complement strand
CGCGTTGTGGCCGTAGCCGTCCGCACCGATACGGTCGGCAAATTCCGCATCCACGGGGGCCCCCCCCACCATCACCTTGACCCTGTTGCGCAGGCCGGCCTCGGTCATCGCTTTCAAGGTATGGCCCATGGAGCGCATGGTCGTGGTCAGCAAGGCCGACATCCCCACGATATCCGGCTGGTGGACCTTGATCGCCTCGGTAAACTTTTCGGGCGGCAGGTCGAACCCCAGGTCGACGACCTCGAAGCCGGCGCCTTCGCACATCATCCCCACCAGGTTCTTGCCGATATCGTGCAGATCCCCCTGGACGGTGCCGATCACGATTTTGCCCGCACGGCCCGCCCGCGCATCGGTAATCAGGGGACGCAGCAGTTCCTGTCCGGCATGCATGGTCTTGGCGGCGCGCAGCACTTCGGGAATGAACATCTGCGCCCGCTTGAAACGCTTGCCGACTTCGTTCATGCCGACGATCAGCCCGTTTTGCAGAATCGCTTCCGCCGTCAGCCCCTCCTCCAGTGCTTTTTGGACGAGTGGCGCGATGCCCTGGATGTTGCCTTCAATCACCCCTGTGCTGATCTGTTCGAGTGTCTGGCTCATGGCAATGTCTTCCTTTGCAAGATTTTTTCGGCCTAAGGCTTTTTCTTCACGCGGTCCTCGGCGGCCGCCATGATGGCGGTGATCGTCTCTGCGGTTTCCGGACGGACCGGCACGGGGTGGTGGGTCGCGAGGATCTCGCGGGTCCGGTCGATGACGCGGTCGCGCATGGTCTGCCGGCCCTCTGCGGCCCACTCCTCGTAGTTATGGCGATCGCATAGTTGCGGATACCAATACTCGGTTTTGAAATGCTGCATGGTGTGATCGTGATATAAATAATGGCCGTCAGGGCCGACATCCCGGATGACGTCCACGGCCAGGGTATCGGGGGTCACTTCGATGCCGCGGGTGATACGGCGTGAATATCCGATGGCATCGTCCATCATCACCGTTTGCAGGATGGAGCCGGTCATCCCGCTTTCCGTGTAGCCGACATCGTGGCACAAGTCCCCGCCGCTCAAGGCCGAAAAAAAGACGGATAGCGCGCCCTCCAGAGAAGCCTGTTCGTCGAGGCACTTGGAATCCGTGCAGCCGCCGGTTTGCCAGAGGGGCAGTCCGCAGTGGTGTGCCAGTTCCGTGGCGCCGGCCATGATCAGGCTGAGTTCGGGGGCCCCGTAGGTGAGGATCATGGCGTGCATGTCCATGACCGACAGCACACCGCCCATAAAGAAAGGCAACCCGGGACGGATGATCTGGGAAAGCAACAGGCCGATGAAGGATTCCGCCGTGGTTTGGATAATGATGCCCGCCGGTGTTACCGGCGCCGTGCCGCCGGCCAGGGCACAGGTGGTAAATATCACCGGGACCCCGTGGCGGGCCGCGAAGATGACCTTGTCGACCGCCTCGAACGTGCTCACCAGGGGCGACAGCGGCTCGCAATAGTGGACGTAATTGGGGCGCCGCTCGAAAGCCTCCTGGCCCCCCGCTTCGCTGACGGCGATCTGGTGGATATCGCTGGAGTCGTCCCAGCCGAACGACCAAGCCACGATGGGTTTGGTGGTGCGGGGGAACATGGTGGCGAATTCATAAGCGGCGGCGAGATCGGTGTGGACGTCGCTGATCGTCCCCAGGGATTCACAGAAATCGATGTTGGGAAGGGCGTCGACCACGGTGGCCACGATGTGCGCGTCCTCGCGCACGTAAGGCCGGCGCTCGAGGGAGTCGATGTCGATAAAATTCGGCGGGGTCGGCCCCGGGCCGAAGTGGGCCCGGCCGGGACCGATATGGATGTCGTGCGCGGGATTGCCGTCCCGGGCGTAAATCGTAAAGCTCCGCGGTGCCGTCGCCAGGGCGCGCTTGACGAGGTGCGGCGGAACACGCACGCGTTTGCCTTCCACCCATGCGCCGGCATCGGCCAGGATTTGGCGGGCCTCTTCGTGGTGCACGTCGAGTCCGATCTTGTCCATGACGTGCAGCACGCCGTTGAACAACTCCTCCAGCTGATCGCGGGACAGCACCTCGAAACGCACGCCCGAATTGACACGGTAGTTGGTTCTCATCGATGGGCTCCTTTCTTCCCCCTGCGCCTGACGGCGGTTGGCCGCCGGCCCCGTGTTGACCGCGGCCGGACTTTTCACCGGCGGGCGGTGATCAGGTGCTTCGCCGCGTCGGCCGCGGCGGCCGCGTCCGGCGCATAGCCATCGACGCCGATCCGGTCGGCGAAGGCCTGTGTGACCGGGGCCCCACCGATCATGATCTTGACCCGCTCGCGAATACCGGCCTCGGCCAGCGCTTTAACGGTGTCTTCCATCACGCGCATGGTGGTCGTCAGCAAGGCCGACATGCCCACGATATCGGGCTCGAACGTTTTGACCGCCTCGACAAACCGATCCGGGGCGACGTCGGTCCCCAAGTCGTGAATCTCGAAGCCGGCGCCTTCGCACATCATTCCCACCAGGTTCTTGCCGATGTCGTGCAGGTCCCCCTGCACCGTACCCAGAAGCACCTTGCCCGCCATGCGGATCCCGTCCGCCACCATGAGCGGCTTGATCACCTCCATGGCATTGAGCATGGCCCGTGCGGAACGCATGACTTCGGGCACAAACATCCGTCCCGCCTTGAATTCAACGCTGACGTGGTCCATCCCGGGCATCAAGCCTTGATAGAGCACCGCTTCGGCACTGCAACCCGCTTCGATGGCGTCACGGGCCATTTGGCGGGTGTCATCCCTTTGCCCCTGAATCACCGCCGAGGCCATCCGTTCCAGAATTTCGCTCATCGACGCTCCTCCTTTCGTCTTTAATGTATGCGGCCGCAGGGGGAGCCGACCCGCTGTTCATCCGGCCGGCGGTGCCTCGGGCGACGCACGGGCGCGAAAGGCCTCGATCCAGCGCATGCCCCATTCGTCCTTGCCCATCGCCAGATCCGCCGCCAGCACGGCGCGTGTCAATGCCGGTTCGAGCGGATTCGTGATGGGACAGGTCAGCCCGGCATGGATCGCCATGGCGATGAAGGCGGCATTGATGGACGGGCGGTCGGGAAGCCCGAATGATACGTTGCTGGCCCCCATGGTGATGTTGACGCCGAACTCCTTGACAACCAGCGCAATCGTCTCCAACGCGACTTTGGCGGCGCCCGTGTCGGCCCCGAGGGTCAACACCAGCGGGTCGATGACGACGTCCGCCGGGGCGATGCCGCGTCGCGTGGCCTCCTGGATAATCCGGGCGGCCACCGCGAGGCGCTGCTCGGCGGTGGGCGGAATCCCGTTGTCATCCAGGCACAGCCCGATGACGGCGGCCTCGTGCGCCTTGACCAGGGGCAGGATCGCCTCGAGGGTGCGCATTTCCCCGTTGACGGAATTGACCAGGGCTTTGCCGGGGTAAATCGTCAAGGCCGCCTTCAAGGCCTCCGGATTGGCGGTGTCGATGCAGATGGGCGCATCCGCCACCGTCATGACGGCGCGCAGCGCCGCTTCGAGCAGAGCGGGCTCGTCGCCGTCGGGAACGCCGGCGTTGACATCCAGCACGACGGCGCCGGCTGCCAGCTGATCGAGGGCATCTTGGCGCACGATGTCCCAATCGCCGGCTGTCATGGCCTTTTGCAGGGATTTGCGCCCGGTCGGGTTGATGCGTTCACCGATGATCACGGTCGGGGCGTCGCGATGAATGCGGACCGATTGGCTCGGGGAGGCAATGATGGTGGTGAGGTTTTCAGCCATGCCACACCTCACG
>CAYMAR010000364.1:0-3777 GCA_964388465.1 uncultured Desulfobacteraceae bacterium | reverse complement strand
GGGGCCCATACGTCGCCGCTGACCGCCTCGGCCCGCACGCGGAAGTTGCCGCCGCAGATGTTGAGCCACTGGCAGCTGGCGCAACGGCCGGTGACGTGCGCTTTCTTGTTCTTGAGTTTGCTCAGGAGCGGGTCCGACATGTCGGTCCAGATCTCGGAAAAGGGGCGCTCTTTGACGTTGCCGAAGCTGTGGTGCCGCCAGAACTGGTCGGCGTGGACTTCACCGTCCCAGCTCACGCAGCCGATGCCCCGGCCCGAATTGTTGCCCTCGTTCATCTTGAGCAGTTCCAGGACCTCGGCCGCCCGCTCCGGATCCTCCTGTTTCATGCGCATGTAGAGGTAGGGCCCGTCGGCGTGGTTGTCCACGGTGAGCACTTCCTTGGGTTTGCCCCGCTCGTGCAGGTCTTTGGTGCGGTCGATGATCAGGTCCACCGCCCGGCGGGTTTCCTCGTGGGTCAGGTCGTCCTCGACCAGGCGGGAGCCGCGCCCGGCATAGACCAGGTGATAGAAGCAGACCCGGGGGATGTCCATCTCCTCGAGCAGGTCGAAGACGGCCGGTATGTCGCCCACATTGAATTTGTTGATGGTGAAGCGCAGTCCCACCTTGATGCCGGCCTCCTGGGTGTTGCGGATGCCCTCGAGGGCGTCTTCGAAACAGCCCTTGACGGCCCGGAAGCGATCGTGAATGGCCTGCATGCCGTCCAGGCTGATGCCCACGTAGGAGAGGCCGATTTCCTTGAGGGTGTGGGCCATGTCCCTGGTGATCAGGGTGCCGTTGGTGGAGATCACCGCCCGCATGCCCTTGCTCACGGCATACTCGGCCATTTCGGGCAGGTCGGGGCGCATCAGGGGCTCGCCGCCGGAGAAGAGCATCACGGGCGAGCCGAACCGGGCCAGATCGTCGATCAGAGCCTTGCCCTCGGCGGTGGTCAGCTCGTTGTCGAAGACCTGGTCTTTGGCCTGGGCGTAGCAGTGAACGCATTTGAGGTTGCAGCGCCGGGTCATGTTCCAGACGACCACCGGTTTCTTGTCCTCGGAGAACTGCAGCAGGTGCGAGGGCATCTGTCCGGAGTGACGCCCGTAGCGCAGGGCGTCGGACGGCTCCACCGTACCGCAATATAGTTTTGAAATACCAATCATTTAAGACGATACCTTTCTTGTGGTTCTATGGGGATGGCGTGGCCGCGGGCATGCCGTTGCGGATCAGGCCGCTGATGAACCGCTCCGGCTCGCGGAGGGCCTGGCGGTTGAGGAAAAATCGATGCTTGCCGGTTTTCTCCACCACCAGCTTGAGACCCAGTTCGAAATCGGCGGCCAGCTGCCGGGCGAAAGCCTCCAGCGTAACCGCATTGTCTACAAGCTGTTCCATGACGAAGTCAATAGCGTCCTCCTCGAGAACGATATTGATGTCGTGAGCTTTGAAAAAGTCCAACTCGATTTTCTTGATGGCGTCATAGCTCGATTTGACGCGCTCGAATACCTGGCCGATATCCATGATCTGATTGGCGTAGGAGGTGGCCAGGATATCCAGTCGCGATGGCGTCAGGCTGAGATTGTAGCGGTCGGCCAGAATCCGGCGGTTGTCGCGGATGTAGGCCCGGATGGCATCCTTTTCCGCCTCGCGCAGGCGTTCGAAGGTCTGCTCGGCGTCAAGGCGCCCGGCATCCTGGCCCAGTCGTTCGAGCGCGGCCCGGGGGTTCTGGATGACATCCACGGTCACCGGAAACTTGCGGATGCCGGTGGAGGGCAGGCGGGTCTCGAAAGGCAGGAGCGCGCGCTCCACCGCGCTCACCAGGCCGCGGGCCCCGGTGTTTTCGGCATGGGCCTCCCGGGCCAGCAGACGCAGCGCCTCGTCCGCAAACTTGATGTCGATTCCGTAGGCGGCAAAGTCGAGCTTCTTGCCGATCACGATCGGGTTGCTGGGATTGTTGAGGATCGCGTAGAGGTCGTTTTCATCCAGCGCGCTCAGCACCGTGCGCACCGGCAGGCGTCCCACGAATTCGGACTCGAAACCGAATGCCGTCAGGTCTTCGGATTTGAGCTGGCGCAGCAGGGCGTCCGCGGGGCGGTCGGTTTTCAAATCGGCCCCGAAGCCGATTTCCTGGCGGGCCACGCGTTTGCGGATAATTTCCTCGAGTTCATTGAACGCCCCGCTCATGATGAACAGAATGTTGCCGGTGTTGACCGAGCGCTTTTCCTGTTTGCCGGTTTTGCGGTAGCGTTCGATTTCCTGGATCATGGCGATGGGGTCATGGGGCACCTTCAGGTCCACCTCGGTTTCTTCCATGGGCTTGAGCAGCGCCCGCTGAACGCCCGAACGGGAGACGTCCGCCCCGATGATGTTGCGCGACCCCGCGATTTTGTCGATCTCGTCGATATAGATGATGCCGTGCTGAGCCAGCTCGATATCGTCGTTGGCCTCCCGCACGAGGTCGCGCACCAGATCCTCGACGTCGCCGCCCACGTAGCCGGTTTCACTGAACTTGGTGGCGTCGCCCTTGACGAAGGGCACCCCGATGCGCTTGGCGATCAGCCTGACGATATAAGTCTTGCCCACCCCGGTGGGCCCCACCAGAAGGACGTTGTTCTTGATGCGCCCCACCATGTCGCGCGCCGCGTCGCCGTCCTCCTGGGCCCGGGCGATGCGGTTGAAATGCGTGCAGATCTTGGTGGCCAGGACCGCCTTGGCCTCGTCCTGGCGCACGATGTAACGGTCCAGATAGGCGATCAGGTCTTCGGGTTTGAGGTCGAAATGGATCTTGGCCCGGCTGCGGGGGGACTTGTCGGCGTTCCCCAGATCGTCCGGGTCGGTCACCATCAGGGGCGAGACCACTTTGACGTTCTCACCGAATTTTTTGGACAGGAATTCACTGATTTCCTTTTCGATTTCGGCCGGATTCGGTATTTTTTCATTGTTCGTTTTCATGGTGCTGAATATTAAGCACCTGGACCCTTTGACGCAAGGAGCGACAGGCATGGACGACCGGCAGTTCCACCGGCTGCTGGGCCATTTTGGATATTCCCGGGACGGCTACCGTCGCGTGCGCAAAGGGGTCAAAAAGCGGCTGCGACGTCACATGCGCGCTTTGGGCTGCCAGCATCTGGCGGGTTACCTCGCGGCCGTCGAAGCCTCGCCGCGTGTGCGCAGCGAGTGCCTGCGGCGCCTGAGCGTTCCGATCAGCCGTTTCATGCGCGACCGGGCATTCTGGGACGACCTGGCCGCGAAAATCCTGCCCGATCTGGTACGCCGCTTCGGGACCCCGCTTCAGGCCTGGTCGGCCGGCTGCGCCTGCGGGGAGGAAGCCTACAGCCTGGCCATCAGCGCCCGGGCGGCCGGCGCCATCACGGGCGGCCCTCCGGTCCGGCTGGATGTCCTGG
This sequence comes from uncultured Desulfobacteraceae bacterium, assembly GCA_964388465.1. Classification (GTDB taxonomy): domain Bacteria; phylum Desulfobacterota; class Desulfobacteria; order Desulfobacterales; family UBA5852; genus JABZFP01. The sequence continues at coordinate 400 of CAYMAR010000364.1, read as the reverse complement.
CCACGGACCGCAACCCCGCCGTCCTGAAACGGGGCCGGGAGGGCGTGTATCCGCGAAGCAGCTGCCGCGAACTGGATGCCCGGCAACTGGCGCGTTATTTCACCCCCCTGCGCGGTGGGCGGCGCCATCGCGTCCGCCCCGAACTTCAATCGAATATCGACTGGTTATGCTGCGATATCGGCAGCTTGCCTGTAAAGACCGCTTTCCATCTGGTCCTGGTGCGCAATAACCTTCTAACCTATCTGAACCGCTCGGCCCAAACCAAGGCGTTGCCGCCGGTTCTCGCGCATCTGCGACGCGGGGGGGTGCTGGTCGTTGGCCGGGGGGAGTGTCTGCCCCTGGATACGGTGGGTCTGGTGCCGCGCATCGCCCTTCCTTTCGTCTACGATCGTCGGGGATG
>CAYMAR010000363.1:0-3792 GCA_964388465.1 uncultured Desulfobacteraceae bacterium | reverse complement strand
TTCGGCGGGACGGCCCGCTGCGGCAAATGCAAGGCCGCCATCAACACCGGTGACGTTCTGATCGAGCAACCCCTGCTGGTGACGGATGCCAACTTCAAGGAAAAGATTCTGGGATCGCCCATCCCGTCTCTCGTATTCGCCTGGGCTCCGTGGTGCCCGTCCTGCGGCCAGATCGCTCCGCAGTTCGACGCCTTCGCCGCCGAGTCGCGCGGCCGCATCCGGGCCGGCAAGCTGAACGTGGACGCCAACCCTGTGCTGGCCAAGCGTTTCAACATCATGAGCGTGCCCTTCATGTTCGTCTTCGACAACGGACAGCTGCGACAGAGTCTGCCGGGCGGGATGATGAAGCATGACATGCTGATGCTCATGGCATCCTACATTTGAAGGTTTCGCCAATCGTCCGATAGCGGCGTTACGCGAACCCCTCGTCATTGCGGCGTACCGACGTACGCCTCATTCCTCGGGCTTCGCAAGCCTTGCTCTCGAACGATTGGCGAAACCTTCTGGGCTCAGGTGAATTTGTAATTCAATTGCTGGGGTCAATCATTGTTTGAGAAAAAATGTGGAAGCGATAGAAGAACCGGAGAGACTGTGATGGAATCCTCTAATGCTGCCATCGTCGATCGCGTGGAAGCCAAGATCCGGGCGCTGTTCCGGGAGGGCCTGCCCATCACGGCCGATGTCGTCGCCTACATCGAAGCCACCCTGGGATCGGCCGATCCGCACTTCGTGGCGGACCTGTTGGACCGACCCGGTGAAAGCGACAGCGACACGCTTTTGGAACTGGTGTTTTTCCCGGATGCGGATTTTCAGTGCGGTCTCGAGACGGTGCTCATGGGTGGCGGGCTTGAGGCCGGTGACCAGTTCCGCCTGGCCGAGCGGTTGAGGGACGTGCCCGCCTGGGCCCGGCTGGTGTTTCCATCCTGCCCCCGGCAAGTGGGCTGCCGCCTGCCGGGGACGGGTGTGGCGCCATTCCTGGCCCGTCTGCGCCTGGGCTGGTCGATCGATGGGCGTCTTCGCGAAGCACTGGGCCCATGGTCGGCCCGCCGGGGGGAGGCTGGCGGCGACCCTGGTCTTCTGATGGTCAAATTGCGCAATGCCGCTCTGCAGCAGACTCCCGGTCAGGTGGCGCTGCTGGTTGATTTTCTAGAACGCCTGGCGCCGGACGACCGGCGCCTGGACCCATGCTTCGATTTTCTGATGGCCTTTCTGCCGGAGCACGGGAAGACGCGCAATTTTTACCGGGCGCTTATGGCTCGCAAGGTGTACCTGCTGCGCCATCTGGCCAAAGCCCGCCGGCAGGCCGAACGGATGTCCCGCAGCAACATGGAAACCCTCAGCGCGACGGGATTCCGTGCCGCCTATTTCGATTCGGCGGCGGCCGAAAAAGCCCTCGGCTGCATCGAAGCGATCGCCCTGGCCGTGTACGGGCGCAGCGAACATTTCGACGGCCGCCCGGCCAGCATGGATCTGGGCACGATGGCGACGGAGGATATCGAAGGGGTGATGCGGCGGCTGCTCTGAGGGCCTTGAATGCGGCCGGCGGGGACGGCCGCGGTCGTCCAATGCGGCCGGAGACACGTCTTTAGGGACATGGCAACTTCCCGTGGCGCCCAGGCGTTTACAAACGGGCCGATTTCGCATAGGTTGCCACCCGCCGCCGCCGTCGTATCCGCGTCGCCGGTGTGCGGATGCCCTGATCGACCGGGACGGCGTCGCATTCCGTTGATCGCCGCTGAAAGGCAGGTGACATGAGATTCCGAGTTCCGATTGTTCGTGTTCTGGGGGCGTTCGCCCTGACCTTGCTGGTGGGGGTCTTGCCGGCGGCAGCCCAGGAGGAAATGGATCCCCTGGTCGCGGAAATCCTCGATCAGGTCGAGGCCCGCTACACCCGGGCGGGTTTCAGCGCGCGGTTTCATCTGACTTCGACCCTCAAGGCCATGGACGTGACGGACGAAGCCGCGGGTCAGCTGTTCGTCAAATACCCGGGCAAGATGCGCTGGGTCTACGAGACGCCCAGCCCGATGCTCTTTATCACCGACGGCGACAGCCTGTGGATGTACCAGCCGGATGAGAATCAGGTCACCGTAGGCCTGGCCTCCGAGGTGCTGGGCGGCCAGGAGGGCGCGAGTTTCCTCTCCGATATCCGCCTGTTGCGCAAGGCGTTTCGCATCTCGCTCGACCCGGGCGGCGAAGCGGGCATCGTCCGTCTGAAGCTGCTGCCGGCGGAGGAGGCCAACGACATCGCCGAGGTCTATCTCAAGATCCGGCGCGACACCCATGTCATCGTGGAGGTTATCACCAACAACCTTTACGGGGACCAGACCCGCATCGCGCTGACGAACTTCGACTTTGGGGCGGTGCTGCCGGACCGCTTGTTCCGGTTCGACATCCCGCCGGGGACGGACGTCCTCCAGTTCTGACGACATCGGGAAGTGAAAGGGTTGCCATGCCAGACGACATCCAAACGCGTATCAAGCGCCTGTTGAAAGCCAAAGACGCCATCCTGCTGGCCCACAACTACCAGCCGCCGGAAATCCAGGATGCGGCCGATTTTTGCGGCGACTCGCTGGAACTCAGCATCAAAGCCGCCGAAACCGACGCCGCGGTGCTGGTCTTCTGCGGGGTGCATTTCATGGCCGAGACGGCCTCGATCCTGTCGCCGCAGAAGACGGTCCTGCTGCCCCGCGCGGATGCCGGTTGCCCCATGGCGGACATGGTGACGCCCGAGGCCCTGGAGGCCCGCATGGCAGGCCTGCCGGGCGTGCCGGTGGTGACCTATGTCAACTCGTCGGCCGCCGTCAAGGCGCTTTCGACCATCTGCTGTACGTCGGCCAACGCCGCGGCGGTGGTCAATAGCCTGGAGGCCGACGAAGTCCTCATGGTGCCTGACCGCAATCTGGCGCGCAACACCGCCGCCCAGACGGACAAAAAGGTTCACCTCTGGGACGGCTGCTGCCCGTTTCACGACATTCTGACGCCGGCAATGGTCGCCGATGCAAGGGCCGCCCACCCGGACGCCCTCTTTCTGGCCCACCCCGAATGCCTGCCCGAAGTGGTGGCCATGGCCGATGCCGCCGTCAGCACCTCGGGTATGATCCGGTTTGCCCGCGAGAGCGCCCACAAGTCTTTCCTGGTGGGCACCGAGGTGGGCATGCACCACCCCCTCCAGAAAGCCTGCCCGGACAAGGAATTCATCATGGTGTCCAAGCGGATGCGCTGCGAGGACATGAAGAAGATTGCGCTGATGGACGTGCTGAACAGTCTGGAGACCATGGCGGGGGAGGTCAAAGTGCCGGAGGCGATCCGGGTGCCGGCGCTCAAGGCCGTCGAGCGCATGATTGCGGTGACGGCCGGCTGAAATTGATCGTTATCCGCAACCCCGGAAAGAGGGTATAGCAGGGTTCTTGGGGAAGGGTTCAGATTTCCCGCCCCACCCTCGATGCACGGCGCGGGACAAAGGGGAAAAAGCGGACAAACGGCCGATTGCGGCATCACCGACGCGGCGGTTTGATATTTTTTATTGGGAAAATAAAAAGCGGATACCGCATATTGAGACGGCCCCGCTTGTATTTAGGTGACGGAAGCCGAACGCAGCTGGGATAGCGGCTTTCGGGGATCTGCCTCGGGATCAATCCGCGTCGATCATATCGTCGGGGATGTCGGCATTGGTGTAGACTTTCTGGACGTCGTCGCAGTTGTCGAGCATGTCCATCAGCCGGATCATCTGCTGGGCTTCCTTGCCCGCAAGGCTGGTGGTGTTCTGCGGCAGCAGGGTCACCTCGGCGGCAA
>CAYMAR010000362.1:0-3799 GCA_964388465.1 uncultured Desulfobacteraceae bacterium | reverse complement strand
CAGATGCAGCCCGGGCCGGCGTGGGCCGTGATGGTCGGGCCGACCTCGGCCAGGCGGATGCGCTCGAGGGCCGCCGGGATGCGTTCCTCGAGGTGGGCGCGGAGGGTCTCGGCCTTGTCGCGGGCGGCGGCGTGGGCGATCCAGATGTCGCAGTCGCCGCGAAAGAGGCGGTAATCATCGTGGACGCGGTCGGCAATGGCTTCAAGAGCGGTGTCGACCCCTCGGTGTTTGCTCAAAGGCGCCAGTGTGCCCTGATTGAGGCCGATCACCGGTTTGACGTCCAGCATGCCGCCCACGAGCGAGGAGAAAAAATTGAGTTTGCCGGCCCGCTTGAGCCAGTAGAGGTTGTCCACCGTGAAGTAGAGTTTGCCGTTTTCGATGAAGGGGGCCAGCGCTTGGCCCAGCTGGCTGAATGCGATTCCCTTCCGCACCCGTTCGGCGGCCCGCAGGGCCACCAGCGCCTGGCCGGCGGTGCAGGTGCGCGTGTCCACGCAGACGACGCGCGCGGACTCGTCCTCGAACATGATCTGCAGCGCCTGCTGAGCCGCGGTATAGCAATTGGAGAGTTCACTGGAGACGTGCAGGGCCAGCAGGTGGTCATATTTTCTCAGCAGTGCTTCGAACAGGTCGGCGTACTCGCTGGGGATGGGTGGGGAGGTTTTAACGTCGCGCTCCGATGCCATGGCCGCGATGACGTCAGCGTTTTCGAGATTGACGCCGTGAAGAAAGTCCTGGCCGTCGATGGCGATGTGGATCGGCACGATGTGCAGGCCCCATCGTTCGGCCAGACCCTTAGGAAAATCGGCGGTGCTGTCCACGACGATACCGATGTTGGCGCCCATGATGCCTCGATCTCCATTGTTTGCCCAGCCAATGGGCCTGATCGGCCCGCCCGTCTGACCACGTTATATTTAAGCTGAATTTTCCGGTGTTTCAACCTGTTTTCCGTCGAGCGTTTTCAGCCTCCGGTCGGCGGGAATGAAAACAGGCGGCGCCTTCCCGAAACGATTTTCCGTAGTGTCCCTGCCATCAGGTGGGTGGCGTGCTGCGCATCGGCGTGTTTTAGGGGGCGCACCGGAAATCCCGCCCCCGCGGTGGTTTCAATCGCCGGTGATCCAGTCGCTCAGAGGACGGGGGGGCGCGATGCCGTAGGGGGCGGGCTGGAGGTCGCACTGGGCGCTGAGTTCGACGCCGGCCTGAATGATCGCCACCGGCCGGTCGGCGGAGACGACCACCACGATGAGGTCGGGTCTTTCGGCCGTGAAGCGCAGCGCGGAATTGAAGCGGGCGCCCCTCGAGCGGTCTTCGCCGGGGATGGTGCGGCCGTCCAGCAGGCAGGCGAAGCGATGCAGATGCAAATCCGTCCCTATATGCAGGGCCCCGTCCACCTTGGCCAGGGCGCAGGCCAACTCCAGCTGGTCTTTCCGGCGCAGGTCGAGTGAAGGGCTGATGTTCTGGCCCGAGATGGGGATGGGGGCCGGGTGCAGATCCAGCACCAGGGTGCACCCGAATTTTTCCTCTTCGGCCCAATGGACCAGGTGAGCGACAATCTGAAACAGGTCGGCGCCGTCGGACGGGTCGATGTCGGCGTCGATCAGGATTTCCTCGATCTGGACCAGGTTGGCATGGTGGGTGGTCGAATGAAAATTGCCGTCGGCGAAACTGCAGACCGGCATGCCGGCGAAGCGCAGAAACCCGTGCCCCCCCCGGAAGTCGGCCGTAATCCGGTGCCGGGGCAGGTCGTCGGCGGCGATGCCCAGGAGGTATTGCCCGTCGGAGACGAGTTTGCGCCCCGAGTCCTCCACGGCCTGGAGGAGCTTGCGCACATGCTTGGCATTGTTGAGGACCGGGCGTTCGGCGGCCGGGAAACGGGTGATAAACGGCAATGCCGCAACGGCCTGCGGTTCGGCAAAGACCAATTCACCCCGCGGCCAGGCGCCCTCCTCCCGGGTGCGGGAGATCTCCAGGACGGTATCCAGGACCTCGTAGACCCGGATGGCGGAATCCCACCCCATGGTGCGGTTCATTTCATCCAGCAGGAAATCGCGAACGGCGTGCGTGGCGTAGCCGCGCAGGACATAGCCCGAAATTTCCGAGCAGGCATCGGTCAGGGTGGCGAAGTCCTGGGACAGGAGCCAGGCGGCATGCTCCAGCCAGCGTTCGGTGGGCCCGACGGCGCACATGTCCGGGTGCTGCTCGGTGAACCACATCTGGTAGAAGATGGAGGCCGAACGGCCCCCATAAGAAATAAGCCCTGTCAGCTGAAGGTTTTCGACCGGATCGAACTGACCGATGCGGGATGATTTGGGGCGGCGCGATCCTGACGATCGCCAGGCATCCGATTCGAGGTAGATTTCCTCGAACTTGGGCTCGTGACCCCGCAATAGGTTTTGAGGATCGTAAATCTGGATGGGGTCGTCGGGGGCGACGGTGAAAAGGAGCGCGGCCCGCGACGGTCCCGAAAAATGGCACAGCCCGTTGCGCAGGCCGTCCAGGGCGTGGAAAATACACATGGTGCAGGTTGTTGTGGTGGTCGTCATGGTGATACCTTAAGCGTCGGCCTGTTTGCCACGGACGGCCCCATATCCCCTGGGGGCCGCATGCGGCGTCGGATTCGCGGTCCCGGCCCTTTAGCGGATCTGCAGCACTTTGGCGCCGCGGATCTTGCGGTTTTTGAGTTCCCCCAGCGCCTGGTTGGCTGCCTCCAGCGGGAAGGTCGTGGTGGCCGGCTTCAGGGGGACGGCGGCGGCCAGTCGAATGAAATCCCGCACGTCCTGGCGGGTGATGTTCGCCACCGTTTTCATTTCCTTTTCGAGCCACAGGTGGCGGGGGTAGTCGATCCCTGCCAGAAGCGCGCTGTCCCCGGCCTCCTTGCGGATGGCATTGATGACCAGCCGGCCGCCGGGGGCCAGGTGCGCAAGCGCGGCCATGACCGGCCGCCAGGCCGGAGTCGTGTCGATGGCGGCGTCAAGGGCGGCCGGCGGCGTATCCGCCATGTCGCCGGCCCACGCCGCGCCGATGTCGAGTGCAAACTGCCGCTCCCGGGCGCTGCGGGCGAAGACAAACACCTCGCTTCGCGGGAAGCGGTGCCTGGCCATCTGCAGGACCAGGTGCGCCGAGGCGCCGAAACCCACCAGCCCCAGCCGCTGGCCGTCCGTCATCCCGGTCAGATTCAAGGCGCGGAAGCCGATGGCCCCGGCACAGAGCAGTGGGGCGGCCTCGAGGTCGCTGAAAACCGGGGGCAGGGGGTGGGCGGACCTCGCGGGTACCGTCATGAATTCGGCATACCCGCCGTGGGCGTCGCGGCCGGTGGCCCTGAAGTGGGGACAGAGGTTCTCCCGCTCCGTGCGGCAATATTCGCAGACACCGCAGGCATCGAAAATCCAGGCCACCCCGACCCGGTCCCCGGTGCTGAAACCGGCCGCACCGGCGCCGGCGGCCTCCACCCGGCCAACCACCTGGTGGCCCGGTATGACTGGCAGCGACGGTGGTGGCGTGCGACCCTCGATGATGTCCAGTTCGGTGTGGCAGACACCGCAGGCCGACACCCGGATGAGGAGTTCCCCCGGCTTCGGCGTGGGAACGTCCATCTCTTCCATAACCAGCGGAGCGGTTTCGACCCGCAGGTCGCAGGTGTGATTGAGCAGCATGGCTTTCATGGGCAGCCTCGATAACCCTTTTCGGCGATGGGGCGAACCATCATCGGTTTGCGGTTATTGACCCCTTTAACATACTATATAGCCCTTATCGGCAGCGCAATGGCTATCTCGTTTTCGCAGCGTTCCATACGGTCGATTGA
>CAYMAR010000361.1:0-3799 GCA_964388465.1 uncultured Desulfobacteraceae bacterium | reverse complement strand
TCGAGCTGGCGCTGCAGCACGGCAAACGAGAAGAACTGCTGGCCCAGCTTGTAGTTGGTTTCGACCATGCGCTTGCGCAGGCGCGCGTCGGTCAGCACCCAGCGGGTCTTCTGAACAGCTTCCTCGGTGACGTAACCGTCGATCTCGATGACCTGAAATCCCTTGGGTTTAATGTCCTTGTGGTAGATGGAATAGTTGTTGACCACAATGGGTTTGCGAAAATAGATCGCTTCCAGGAACGCGTTGCCGAACCCCTCGAAGGTCGAAGGGTAGGTCACGAGATCGGCGTGGGGGTAGATGTCTTCGAGGGTGTAGATCTTGCGGCCGCCCTTGGTCCGCCCCCGATGCTCGTTGATGATATTGGCGACGAAAAGCGTTTCCACGCCCATCATCTGCGAATATTCCCGCAGCCGCATTTCATAGTCGTAACCCTCGTCCCCCGAGGCGTGGGAAATGACCAGCTTGGCTTTCATGCCCAGGCGGCTGACCAGCTCGATGGCATGTTCGATGCCCTTGCGCTGGACGACCCGGGTGGGCTGCAACACGAGCAGCTCGTCGTCGGCGAGCCCCAGGGCCTGGCGCACGTCGGCGGCGTATTCATCCGGCGGCGCCGGCGGGAAGTCGAAATCCATCACATTCGGGCTGACCACGGCGGAGATCCCGGTGCGCAGACTCAACTGGGCGCTGGCGTGGGAGTTGATCACCACGTGGTAGATGCTGGGCAGGTTGGGCGGAAAGGCCAGGTTGAGGTAGTCGCCGACGGCGTTGTTGGTGAACCGGTCCCGCTCCCAGTAGAAATCATGGTGGTGGGCGACGGTGGGGATACCCGTTTCGGCAATGAATTCGGTGATGGCGACCCCCAGCGGAATGTTCAGCGGGATGGTCAGCGCATTTTCGACAACGATCAGGCCGAGTTCGAACCGTTCCACAAAGGCGTAGAGATGGTCTTTGAGATCGTTTTTCAGGCTGTGGAGTTCGTCCGTGATGTCGCGCCGGCGCACTTCGCGATCGAAGCATTCGAGATAGACCGCCTTGATGGCCGGGTGGGTGAAATGGGCTTTGGCGCAAAAATAAGACTGCTCTTCGGGGCGGTCGAGTTCGCCGGCAAAATAGAAGCAGGTCAGCCCCATGCCCTCGAGGACGTGGGCCCATTTTTCTATTTCCAGCGATACCCCGTCGGTACCGGCGATGCGGGTCGATATGATGCCGACATTCTGCAGTTTTGTTCTGGTCGCATTTTTTGGCATGTGGCCCCGAAGGCTGTCGGTAACGATACGAACGGCGTTTGCGGCTTCCGGCCCCCGCGCCGCGATGGGTGGCCACCCCGGGCGGCAGTGGACGAACATCCGTTTTCATTGGGTATTTCAAACGATGCCGCCCCGGGGCCGTGGTGCGCTGATGCCGAGGAACGATATCCCGGCCGCAAACGGGGGACATAATAGTCTTAAGGTGCCCTTTTTTTCAAGACGTTCTCGATGCTCACGGTTTATCGTCGAGGGCGGCCACCCCCGGGAGCACTTTGCCCTCGAGAAATTCAAGCGAGGCCCCGCCGCCGGTGCTGACGTGCGATACCCGGTCCTCGACGCCGGCCTTGCGGATCGCCGCGGCGGAATCGCCCCCACCGATCACGGTGACCGCGCCCTGGTCGGTTGCCTCCGCGAGAATGCCGGCAACGGTCAGGGTGCCACGCGCGGCGGCGTCGATTTCGAAGATTCCCATGGGGCCGTTCCAGACCACGGTGCGCGCCCTGGAAAGATGGGAACGGAAGCGCGCGAGCGTGGCCTCGCCGATATCGATGCCGGTCCACCCGGCCGGCATGCGGTCGACGGCGACCGTCTGGAGGGCGCCCACCAGGCGTTCCTTGATGTCGAGTCGATCGGTGACCACGGTGTCTGCCGGAAGAACGATTTTCGCACCGCCCCGGGCAAGCACGTCCCGGGCCACGTCGAGCTTTTCGGTTTCGACCAGCGAGTGGCCGATCGCCAGGCCCTGGGCCGCGAAGAAGGTAAAGGCCATGCCGCCCCCGATCAGGACGTGGTCGACCCTGTCGAGCAGGTGCGCGATCACGTCGATCTTGCCGGATATCTTGGCCCCTCCCAGGACGGCCACGAAGGGGGGGGCCGGTTCGGCCAAGACCTTTCCCAGATAGGCGATTTCCTTCATCAGCAGATAGCCGGCCGCGCAGGGCCGCAGGAAATGCGTGATGCCCTCGGTGGAGGCGTGCGCCCGGTGGGACGTGCCGAAAGCGTCGTTGACATAGACGTCGGCCAGCCGCGCCAGGCGCTGGGCAAAATCCGGGTCATTTTCGGTTTCCGCCTGGTGGTAGCGCAGGTTTTCAAGCAGCAGCACCTGACCGGCCGCCAGCTCCTCGGCCGCGGCCTCGGCGGCCGGACCCACGCAGTCGTCACAAAACAGGATGTCTCGCTGAAGCAGCGCCGCCAGAACGTCGACGCAGGGTTTAAGCGACATCTCCGGCACCCGTGCCCCCTTGGGACGGCCCAGGTGCGACATCAGAATCAAGCGGCCGCCCTGATCACAGATGTACGCGATGGTCGGCAGGGCCGCCCGGATGCGCTTGTCGTCCGCCACTTTACCGTCGTCGAGCGGGACGTTGAAGTCCACGCGCATCAGCACGCGCCTGTCTTTGAGTTCCAGATCTTCCACTGTTTTTTTGTTCATGGCACGCCTCCCTTGGGGTTTGGCCGGGACCCGTGCGCGGCAGGCACGCCCGGTCTCTCTGCCGGATATATCTTGGGTCAACCGTCGAAATCGCTGCTTTTGCCGTCCATGCGGCCCACCATGTCGATCAACTCCTCCACGCGCGAACTGTAGGCCCATTCGTTGTCATACCAGGTGACGATCTTGACCAGGTTGCCGTCCATCACCTGGGTCAACTGGGCGTCGAAGACCGACGAGTGGCTGTTGCCCACGATGTCGGTCGAGACGATGGGGTCTTCCTGGTATTCCAAGATACGTTTCAGGGGGCCTTCGGCGGCCTCGCGCACGCTGGCGTTGACCGTCTCGACCGTGACGTTTTTTTCCAGCTCGACGGTCAGGTCCACGACACTGCCATTGGGCACGGGCACCCGCATGGCCATGCCGTCCAGCTTGCCGGCCAGTTCGGGGATCACCTTGCCGATCGCCTTGGCGGCACCCGTGGAGGTGGGGATGATGTTCAGGGTGGCGTGCCGCGAGCGGCGGAAATCCTTGTGGGGCGCGTCCACCAGGCGCTGGTCGGCGGTAAAGGCATGCACCGTGGTCAGCAGGCCGCGGCGGATCCCGAAATGCCTGTGCAGGATGAGGGCCACGGGGGCGGCGCAGTTGGTGGTGCAGCTGGCGTTGCTGATGATGGTCGAATCCGGGGTGACCACGTGGTCGTTGACGCCCATGACGATCGTGCTCTCGAGATAGTCCTTGGTGGGGACGGTGACGATCACGCGCTTGGCGCCGGCATCCAGGTGGGTCTGCAACTCGGCGAGTTTTCGGAACCGGCCGGTGCTTTCAATCACGTAGTCGACGCCCAGTTCCTTCCAGGGCAGCTTGGCGGGGTCGCTTTCGCTGAGAATCTCGAAGGGGTCGTTGTCGACGGTCATGGTGCGCCCGTCGAGCTTGACTTCTCCCGGGTAGACGCCGTGGACGCTGTCGTACTTGAAAGCGTAGCAAAGCTGTTCGGGGCCGGCCAGATCGTTGATGGCCACGACGTCGTAGCGTTTGCGCCGTTTGGCAATCCGCATGACCGTGCGGCCGATGCGGCCGAAACCGTTGATGGCGATTCGGGGGATGGGCATGGGGCACCTCC